>NZ_JBEZLW010000025.1:0-97318 GCF_040652395.1 Streptomyces sp. NPDC048269 | reverse complement strand
TGGGGCCGGGTTGGCCCGGGTGGGGCCGGGTTGGCCCGGGTGGGGCCGGGTTGGCCCGGGTGGGGCCGGGTTGGCCCGGGTGGGGCCGGGTTGGCCCGGGTGGGGCCGGGTTGGCAGCGGCGGAGCCGGGTGGCGGGCGGAGCCGGGTGGCGGGCGGAGCCGGGTGGGCAGCGGCGGGGCCGGGCGGGCTAGGGGCAGGCCTTGCGCCAGCGGCCGAGGTCCTCGCGCTTCTGCAAGGAGCTCAGCTTCAGGGCGCGCGAGCGCTCGCAGAAGCGGCTCGCCGGAAGCTCGTACTCGACGTGGAAGACCGCCTTCCCGGCCTCGATGAACGGGGTCAGCCGCTCGCACTCCCCGTACTGCGCACACTGCTCGTTGACCGCGAAGTCGAACTCCCCCACCAGCTGCGGGATCTGGTCGAGGTCGTTCTTCAGACCGACCGCGAGGCCCCGGTCGTGGGCGAGCTTCGCGATCAGCCGGTTGTAGCGCAGCTGGTCCTCGGCGGTGAGCGGGAAGCCCGACGTGTTCTCGTAGCCGTCCATGTTGTCCGGCTCGACCGCGTCGAAGCCCTTGTCCCGGCACATGTCGAACCGCTTGGCCATCAGCGGCTCCAGCTCCGCGGTTCGCCGGATGTCCAGCCAGCGCTCACCGTCCCAGCCGTTGCCCGCGCCGAGCATCGACTCGGGGAACTCGGCGGCGTCCGGCCGGAAGTCCTCCCAGGCGCCGGTGGAGAGGTAGCAGATGGTCCGGCGGTCGGCCCGCTTCAGCGTGGCCACCTGCTCCTTGGTGGTCTGGAACCCGTCGACGTCGTACACCGCCGCCTTCACCGAGGTGTCGAGCTTCTCGGTGAGCTGCCACTGCCAGCTGACGCCGGGCCGGGGCTGCCAGCGCTCCCCGGGCGCCGGGGCGGCCGACACGTCGTCGGGCCCCTCGTCGGACCCCTGGCCGGTACAGGCGGCGGCGAGGAGCAGGAGCGGCACGAGCAGCAGGAGCGGTCGGCGGCTCATGCCGTGGCCTCCAGGGCGTACGGGAGGGTCCCCCACGGGTGCGCGCCCGTCCCGGGCACCGC
Organism: Streptomyces sp. NPDC048269; assembly: GCF_040652395.1. Classification (NCBI taxonomy): domain Bacteria; kingdom Bacillati; phylum Actinomycetota; class Actinomycetes; order Kitasatosporales; family Streptomycetaceae; genus Streptomyces; species Streptomyces sp. NPDC048269. The sequence goes on along the minus strand of NZ_JBEZLW010000025.1, from coordinate 96,252 downwards.
GCAGTGCACCGCGGCCCGCCGCTGCTCGGCGAGTTCGGCGGCGGGTGCGCCCGGCGGGACGGCGTAGACCAGGTGGCAGAACCGCTGGGCGGGGTGGTCGGCGGTCCAGGGCGGTACGGCGGCCGCGTCCCGGTAGGCGTCCCACGGGCCCTCGAAGGTGACGAGGAGGTCGGCGAGTTCGGCGTAGCCGGGGTGCGGGTGGACCCCGTGGTTGAGGACGAGGGTACGGGCGCCCGCGGCCCGGGCGGCGACCGCGAGCCGCCCGTAGTGCGGCAGCAGTTCCGGGTCGGAGGCGGCCTGGTCGAGGAAGGCCCCGTCGGTGCCGTACCAGTCGCGGTGACGCAGCAGATCGCGCACCACGGCGGCGTGCGGGCGGCGCCCGTAGTCGGTGTCGGTGTAGCCGAGGACGGCCACCCCCGCCTCCCGCAGCCGTTCGGCGACGAGGGCGAACCGCTCGTCGGGGGCGTCTCCCGGCCCGCTGTCGGGGTTGAGCACCACCGAGTGGAGCCGGCCCGCGGAGCGGATGAGCCGCTCCCAGTCCTCGGGCCGGTCGGCGGGGTGCTCGTAGAGGGGCACCAGCAGCATGGGGTCCTTCTTCACGTTCACATCGTTCACCGGTGGGCCGTCGCACGGCCGAGGAGCAGGCAGACCAGGACGGCGAGCGTGGCCGCGGCGGCGGCCGCCACCACCAGCTGGACCGCCCGGGGCGCTCCGAGCCCGGTCAGCAGGGCAAGGCTCTGGGCGACGGCGGCCGAGGCGCAGACCACGGCCGCGGGCCGGACCGCCCCGAAGGACTGGAGCAGCAGCCCGGTCCACATCACGGCGCCGAGCAGGAGCAGGGTCAGGGCGCGGACCCCGGTCAGGCCCGGGGCGCCCGGCCAGAGCAGGGTGCCGGCCAGCCCCAGGGCCAGCAGCACCGCCAGGTACGCGGCGAGGCACTGGGCCAGTGTGGAGAGCATCCGGCGCCGGAAGGCCTCGGGCGAGCGGGCCGCCCGGAGCCCGGCGAGGCTGCCGCTGCGGAACCGGTGCAGGAGCCATTCCGCCGGGCCCATGCTGAGGGTGAGGGCCACCGCCGAGGGTGCGGCGACGGCCTCCGCCGGACCCCCGGCGAGGACCTCCCCGAGGGCGGCGTACAGCACGAGCAGGCCGGTGCCGAGGCCGAAGACCCCGTACGGGACGGAGTCCCCGAGCCGCGGCCCGCGCGGGGTGAACTCCTCCTCGGGGCCGCGCAGCATCCGCCAGAGCACGGGGCCTCCGCCGTGGCGGCGCGCCGCCCAGCCGCGGACGCGGGCGGCGGCCGCCCGCGTGCCCTCGGCCAGCGGGAGTTCCCGTACGGCCAGGGTGCAGGCGGCCAGCAGGGACAGCACGAGCAGGGTCACGCGGACCGGCACGGGCAGGTCCACGAAGAGCGCCAGCAGGGCCCCGGCTGCCATCGGGCCGAGCGCGGCGAGCAGCACCCGCTCCCGGCCGAGGACGAGCAGGACGGTGGCGGCGCCGACGTAGAGGGCCTGACCGGCGGCGAAGGCGTACGAGAAGGGCGGCCCGCCGGGCACGGCCAGCGCGGCGGCGGTGCCCAGCAGGGACCCGGCGGGGGCGCCGGCGAGCAGGGTCCGCCCGGCGGCGGCCCGGTCGCCGAGCCCGAGCCAGGAGTACGCCCGGTGGGAGAGGGTCTGGTCCCACACCCAGCCGATGAGCGCCCCGGCGAGCAGGGTCAGGGTCCCGGCGGGCAGGCCGAGGCGGTCCTTCGGCCCGTCGAGCAGAGGTGCGCCGAGGACGTAGGCCAGACCGGGCAGGGCGAAGATCACCCCGCGCAGCAGGCAGGCGGTGAGCGAGACCTTCCAGGGGTCGGGGACGCCGTCGGGCTCCGGGAAGGAGCGCGGCACCCGGGCGTAGAGCTCCTCGGCGAGCGCGAAGGAGTCGTGGCGGCCGTAGGTGAGCCGGATGTACTCGTCGGTCATGCCGTCGGATTCGAGGACGGCGGCGATCTCGTCCGGGTGGACGGCCGCCGCGATGAACACGTCGAAGCGTTCGGCGAGTTCGTCCATGGGGTCGGCGGCCGGAGGCACGGTACGCCGGGGCCGCGGGATCGCGGGCAGCGTGTCGCCGCCCGGGATCTTGAGCCAGAGGGATCCGCTCACCACAGGCTCCCGTCGGCCGCGAGTTCGCGGTACCAGGGGTCGGCGAGCCGCTGCGTCCAGTCGTCGCTCCCGCGGACGGGCAGGACGGGCTGGCCGGCGAGTTCCCGGTAGATGTGCCTGAAGCCGTCCACGGACTGGTGGAGGGTGAATTTCTCCACCACCCGTTTGCGGGACGTCCGGCCGAGCTCGGCGCGGCGTTCGTGGTCGCGGAGCAGGGCGAGGGTGGCGCGGGCCATGGTCTCGGGCTCGCGCGGCGGGACGACGAGGCCGGTGTCGCCGACGGCCTCGCGGACCCCGCCGACGTCGGTGGAGACGGTGGTGCGGCCGCAGGACATGGCCTCGATGATGCTGAAGGGGAAGCCCTCGCTGATGGAGGAGAGCATCACGACGCTCCCGGCCGCGTACGCCTGCGCGACCTGCTCGATGCGCCCCTCGAACGAGATCCCGTCGGTCACGCCGAGTTCGGCGGCGAGCTTCTCCAGGCGGAGCTTGTACTGCTCGCAGCCGGCCGGGACGGGGCCGAAGAGGCGCAGCCGCAGGGCGGGCAGCTCCGCGCGCATGTAGGCGTAGGCCCGGATGAGGGTTTCGAGGTCCTTGATGGGATCGATGCGGCCGCACCAGCTGAGCGTGGGCACCTCGGGTTCGGGTCCGGCGTCGGGGAAGGCGTGCGGGTCGACGCCGTTGTAGACGGTGCGGATCCGGTCGGAGGCGGCGCCTCCGCGCTCTTCCCAGCGGCGGTTGTACTGGTTGACGGGGGTGATCAGGTCGGCCTGCCGGTAACCCTCGGTGTTGAGCTCGCGGTAGAAGCCGAGCATGAGCGCCTTGACGGGCCAGCGCTGTGCGGCGCTGCGGTAACCGAGGTAGCGCTCGCGCAGGTAGATGCCGTGCTCGGTCAGCAGGAAGGGCACCTTGTCGAGGTAGGCGGCGGCCAGGGCCGGGAGCGTGGCGAGGCCGCTGCTGACGGCGTGCGCGACGCTGTCGGGCGGGATCCGCACGGCCAGCGGGCGCAGCGCGTGCTCCAGCAGGTCGGTGGCGGTGAGTGCGTCGTGGATGGTGGGCTCGGCCGCGGCGGTGGCGAGGCCCGGGCGGGTCCACACGTTCATCAGCAGGCGCAGGACGGACTCGGAGCGCAGGGCCGGGGCCAGTTTGCCGGCCCGGGCGAGGACGGCCAGTTCGCGCAGGGCTCCGGAGAATCCCCCGTGGCCGGGGGTACTCCCAGCGGTGGCCGGGGAAGGGTCGAGCAGCGAGAGCAGGAAGGTTTCGTAGACCTCGGTGAAGCTGCGGTGGGCCTTGCCGCGCAGGGCCGATCGGCGGCCGCGCCGGGGCGTGGGGCCCCAGAGCGGTACGACGGTGTGCCGGTAGACGTTGCGCGGGAGTTCCCAGGTGACCGGCTCGCGTCCGGAGCCGGTCAGGGCTATGACGTTGAAGTCGACCTCCGGCATGCCTCGTACCAGTTGGTCGCACCAGGTGCTGACGCCCCCGTGGACGTGCGGGTAGGTGCCTTCGGTGAGCATGGTGACATGACGCCCATGGCTCATGCGGTGTGTCCCCCCAGGACGGAAAAGGGGCCGGCGCCCGTGGGTTCGCGGAGCGCCGGCGCTGGGTCGTTCTCGTGGCGGCTTACTGCTGTTCGGCCCGGACGGTCAGCTGGGCAGCTTGAGCGTGACGGCGCTCTGGAGCAGCTCGGGCTGGGTCCAGGTGGAGCGGGTGCCCGCGTAGGCGGTGCCGAAGTCGGCCGTGCCGAGCAGGAGCTGCTTCTTGGTCCCGTTGGGGGCGGTCACCGGGGCGACGAGACCGGAGGGCGCCTTGACGGTGACGGTGGTGCCGACGCGGTAGGCGGTGACCGTGCCCGCCGCGAGCGCCTTGTCCCAGGCCGCGCGGCGGCCGAGCTCGACGCCGGTCTCCTTCATGCTCTGGTTGACGATCGGCGCGCTGGGCGCGTAGAGGGTCCGGTAGGTGTCGAGGACCTGGTTGAGCACCGGGTAGAGGGTGCGGTCCTCGGCGAGGTTGGACTGGTGGACGTAGTGCGGGCGCGGGTCGTTGGCCAGCACGTGGCGCAGCGCGGTCCGGGCCTCCTGGGGGACGATGTGGTCCAGGTAGCCGGTGTTCGGGTCCACCGGGGCCGGCAGGCAGGTGGAGGTCGCCGGGTTGTCCTCGCAGACCCCGCTGCCGCCGTCGGCGCGGCTGGTGTAGATCCAGTTGTACTCGTCGGCCATCTCCGCGTTGGTGCCCGTGTTGTAGTACACGTTCATCGGGTGGCGGGGCACGGTCAGGGCGGCGCCGACCGCCCGCTGCGCGGGTTCGCGGGAGTTGTCGCTGCCCGCCCACTTGATGCCGTTGTCGGCGAAGGCACCGGCCAGGTTGGGGTTGTCCTGTTCCTGTTGCGGCGAGGTCTTGAGGCCCGAGTGCTCGCCGGTGACGATCTCGGTCCGGTCGGTGGTGATGCCCTTGGACGCGGCCCAGTTGTTGTTGTCGCGGATCTGCGCGGAGATCTCGGCCCTGCTCATCCACTGGATGGCGCCCTGGGCGTTCTTCACGCAGGTCCAGGGCGCGGTGGTGGTGTTCTGGACGCAGCCGAGGAAGGGGTGCGAGTAGGTGTGGTTCATCCAGCGGTACTTGGCCCGGTCGGCCACCAGCTGGGCGGTCAGGGCGTCGGTGCCGCCGTTCTCGGCCTTCCATTCCTCGCCGGCGCCGGCGTTGAAGAGCATGTCGAGCTTGAAGTTCTTGGTCTGCTGCCACTGCGCCGCGTACTGGGCGTCGGCGGCGGTCATCCGGATGGTGCTCTCCTTGCCCTCGCCCCCCGCGCAGGCGTAGTCGCCGGGCGTGCAGTTGAGCTCCTTGTTCCAGCGCGCGTCCGGCGCGAAGACGTCGTCGACGTGGACCGCGAAGTAGTTGCGGCTCTGGCCGAGGTGGACGCCCTGGGTGAGCCAGTCGACGATGCCGCGGGCCAGCAGCCGGAACTGCCGCTGGTACTGGTTGTAGCCGAAGGTGACGACCAGCTCGCTGCGCCCGTCGTGGACGTACTCGCCGAGGAGCGAGGCCCGTCCGGAGCCGACGGGGGCGTCGAGGTAGCTGGTGTAGCCGGCCCGCGGCTTGCCCATGAACCCGAAGCTCTCGGGCACGAGGGCGGAGTTGTCCTCGAAGGCGACCTGGCCGCCGAGGTAGGCGAAGGGACCCGCCTTGCCGGCCGCGGTGACCGCGGCCGGCGTGCCGTCGAGCTGGCCGCTGAAGCCCCCGTTGTCGGTGTACTCCAGCCCGACGCCCGGGTGGGCCCAGGTGTAGGCGTCGACCTGACGGATCCCGTACGTCGTCTCGTACGCGGCGAGCGCCGCCATCTCGGCCGAGCCCTCGCCGAAGGGGTTCTCGTTCGGCAGGACGACGCCCTGGTACTTGGCGCGCGGACGGCCGTCGACCGTGTCGCTGAGGAAGCCCGCGTTGATGACCGGTCGGCCGCTGCTGCCGAGCTGCACACGGGTGTACGGGACTCCGGTGTCCCGGAGTTCCGCGGTGATGGCCTCGACCGAGCTGCCGCCGTCGTCGACGACGAGCACCTTCAGGTCGACGCGCGCGGCCGTGGCCGCCTGGGCGGTCACGGCTGGTACTGCCACGGACACCAGGGCTGCCGCGGCCATGGCGGCGGCGATCCTGTTCATCCGGTTCTTGTTGACCATTTCGGCCTTTCCCCCCGCAGGCATCCCTCGACACGGCCCTGTGGCGGTCGGCCGGGCCGGGGAGGCTCTGTGGAAATCATGCAAAGGAACCCCGCGTCCCCTTGCGAGAGTGGACCGAGTCTTTCGGACCTCGTCAGGTCTACGAGGCAAACCTGGAGCAGAGTCCACAGATGGGTGAACCTGACGACCCCTTGATCGAACAACTTGCCAAACCTTCGAGTGACGTACGGGAGAGTCCGTGCGCGTAGGCTCATTTCTGGCGGCCGTCGGGCCCTAATACGATCGCTACGGATGGCCGTACACCCACTCGGCCGACACATACAAACGGAAGCGAGACTTCACCACCGTGACTGCTCTGACTCTCAGCACCTCCGGCGCGGCGACGCTGCGCGCCGACGCCCTCGTCGTCGGTGTCGCGAAGGGCCCCAAGGGCCCGGTCGTCGCCGCGGGCGCCGAGGCCGTGGACAAGGCGTACGACGGTAAGCTCGCCGCCGTGCTCGACGCGGTCGGCGCCTCGGGCGCCGAAGGCGAGATCACCAAGCTGCCGGCCCCGGCTGGCCTGAAGGTCCCGATGGTGCTGGCGGTCGGACTCGGCCCCGTTCCGGAGAAGGACGAGTCGTTCGACGAGGAGGCGCTGCGCCGCGCCGCCGGCGCCGCCGCCCGCGCCCTGCACGGCTCCAAGAAGGCCGCCTTCGCCCTCCCGCTGGACGACGCCTCCGCCGTCACCGCCGTCGCCGAGGGCGCGCTGCTGGGTGCGTACGCCTTCACCGCCTACCAGGGCGGCGAGAAGAAGGCCGCCGGCGACAAGAACGGCGGCCCGAAGCAGCCGCTCGCCGAGATCGTCCTGCTGGGCGCCAAGCCGCGCGACAAGGAGCACAAGGCCGCGGCCGAGCGCGCGACGGTCGTCGCGACCGAGGTCAACATCGCGCGCGACCTGGTCAACACCCCGCCGAACGACCTGACCCCCGAGGCCTTCGCCGCGGTCGCCTCCGCGACCGCGAAGGAGCACGGCGTCAAGGTCCAGGTCCTGGACGAGAAGGCGCTCGTCAAGGGCGGCTTCGGCGGCATCATGGGCGTGGGCAAGGGCTCCGAGAACCTGCCGCGCCTGGTGAAGCTCAGCTACACCCACCCCAAGGCGGAGAAGACCCTCGCCTTCGTCGGCAAGGGCATCACCTACGACTCGGGCGGCATCTCCCTGAAGCCGGCCGGCCACAACGAGACGATGAAGTGCGACATGGCCGGCGCCGCCGCCGTCTTCGCCTCCGTCGTCGCGGTCGCCAAGCTGGGCCTCCAGGTCAACGTCACCGGCTGGCTCGCGCTCGCCGAGAACATGCCGTCCGGCTCCGCGACCAAGCCCGGTGACGTGCTGCGCATGTACAGCGGCAAGACCGTCGAGGTGCTCAACACGGACGCCGAGGGCCGCCTGGTCCTCGGCGACGCGCTGACCAAGGCCTCGGAGGACAACCCGGACGCCATCGTCGACGTGGCCACCCTGACCGGCGCGATGGTGCTGGCCCTGGGCAACCGCACCTTCGGCATCATGGCCAACGACGACGCGTTCCGTACGTCGATCCACGAGATCGCCGAGGAGGTCGGCGAGTCCTCGTGGCCGATGCCGCTCCCCGCGGACCTGCGCAAGTCGATGGACTCCCCCACCGCCGACATCGCCAACATGGGCGAGCGCATGGGCAGCGGTCTGCTGGCCGGCCTCTTCCTGAAGGAGTTCGTCGGCGAGGGCATCACCTGGGCCCACCTCGACATCGCGGGCCCGGCCTTCCACGAGGGCGCGCCGTACGGCTACACCCCCAAGGGCGGCACCGGCTCCGCCGTGCGCACCCTGGTGCGGCTGGCCGAGCGTACGGCCACGGGCGACCTCGGCTGACGCACCACATGTGAGACGTGACTCGCCCCGGGACCATGATCAGGTCCCGGGGCGCGTTCAGCTGTCGACGAAATCCGTAGGTTTCTACGCTTCGGTAACCCCTGCTTCGGACAGAAGCACCTGCCACAGACCGGGCCCGGCGTCCCGCGTTCCCCCGACAAATGCGAAGATGGGTTCTCGGCAGGACAGGGCCCCCACCACAGGGCCGAAGAAACAAGCGGCCGATTACCAGCCGCCGCCCGGTCACAGAGGACCGGTGCCCGGCGCACATGCATGGAGGACGTGACGTGGCGAACGACGCCAGCACCGTTTTCGACCTAGTGATCCTCGGCGGTGGCAGTGGCGGTTACGCCGCGGCGCTGCGCGCATCCCAGCTGGGTCTGGACGTTGCCCTGATCGAGAAGAACAAGCTCGGTGGCACCTGCCTGCACAACGGCTGCATCCCCACGAAGGCTCTGCTGCACGCGGGTGAGATCGCGGACCAGGCTCGCGAGGCCGCCCAGTTCGGTGTGAAGACCACCTTCGAGGGCATCGACATCGCCGGTGTCCACAAGTACAAGGACGAGATCATCTCGGGCCTGTACAAGGGTCTGCAGGGCCTGGTCGCCTCCCGCAAGGTGACCTACATCGAGGGTGAGGGCCGCCTCTCCTCCCCGACTTCCGTCGACGTGAACGGCCAGCGCATCCAGGGCCGCCACGTCCTGCTGGCGACCGGCTCCGTGCCGAAGTCGCTGCCGGGCCTGAACATCGACGGCAACCGCATCATCTCCTCGGACCACGCGCTGGTCCTGGACCGGGTGCCCGAGTCCGCGATCGTCCTGGGCGGCGGCGTCATCGGCGTCGAGTTCGCCTCGGCGTGGAAGTCCTTCGGCTCCGACATCACCGTCATCGAGGGCCTCAAGCACCTCGTTCCGGTCGAGGACGAGAACAGCTCCAAGCTGCTGGAGCGGGCCTTCCGCAAGCGCGGCATCAAGTTCAACCTCGGCACCTTCTTCGACAAGGCCGAGTACACCGAGAACGGCGTGCGCGTCACGCTGGCCGACGGCAAGACCTTCGAGGCCGAGGTGCTGCTGGTCGCCGTCGGCCGCGGCCCGGTCTCGCAGGGCCTGGGCTACGAGGAGCAGGGCGTCGCGATGGACCGCGGCTACGTCCTGGTCGACGAGTACATGCAGACCAACGTGCCGACGATCTCGGCCGTCGGTGACCTCGTCCCCACCCTCCAGCTCGCGCACGTCGGCTTCGCCGAGGGCATCCTGGTCGCAGAGCGTCTGGCCGGTCTCAAGACCGTCCCGATCGACTACGACGGTGTCCCGCGCGTCACCTACTGCCACCCCGAGGTCGCGTCCGTCGGCATCACCGAGGCCAAGGCCAAGGAGATCTACGGCGCGGACAAGGTCGTGGCCCTGAAGTACAACCTTGCGGGCAACGGCAAGAGCAAGATCCTGAAGACCGCGGGCGAGATCAAGCTCGTCCAGGTCAAGGACGGTGCCGTGGTCGGCGTCCACATGGTCGGTGACCGGATGGGCGAGCAGGTCGGCGAGGCCCAGCTGATCTACAACTGGGAAGCCCTCCCGGCCGAGGTCGCGCAGCTCATCCACGCGCACCCGACCCAGAACGAGGCGATGGGCGAGGCCCACCTGGCCCTGGCCGGCAAGCCGCTGCACGCACACGACTAATCGTCACGGGCGCGACGACCACTTCCGCACTTTCGTAAGGAGCAACTGAAACCATGTCGGTTTCCGTAACCCTTCCGGCGCTCGGCGAGAGCGTCACCGAGGGCACTGTCACCCGCTGGCTGAAGGCCGAGGGCGAGCGCGTCGAGGCCGACGAGCCGCTGCTCGAGGTCTCGACCGACAAGGTCGACACCGAGATCCCCTCCCCCGTGGCCGGCATCCTGGCCTCCATCAAGGTCGCCGAGGACGAGACCGTCGAGGTCGGCGCCGAGCTCGCCGTCATCGACGACGGCTCCGGCGCGCCGGCCGCGGCTGCGGCTCCGGCCGCCGAGGCCCCCGCGGCTCCGGCTCCGGCCGCCGAGGCCCCCGCGGCTCCGGCTCCGGTCGCCGAGGCCCCCGCGGCTCCGGCTGCCGCTCCGGCTCCGGTCGCCGAGGCCCCCGCCGCCGCTGCTCCGGCCGCGTCCGGCACCGATGTCGTACTCCCCGCGCTGGGCGAGTCCGTCACCGAGGGCACCGTCACCCGCTGGCTGAAGCAGGTCGGCGAGTCCGTCGAGGCGGACGAGCCGCTGCTCGAGGTCTCCACGGACAAGGTCGACACCGAGATCCCGGCGCCGGTTTCCGGCACGCTGCTGGAGATCCTGGTCGGCGAGGACGAGACCGCCGAGGTCGGCGCCCGGCTGGCCGTCATCGGCGTGGCCGGCGCTGCCCCCGCCGCCGCTCCGGCCGCTGCCGCCCCGGCTCCGGCCCAGGCCGCCGCTCCGGTCGCCGCTCCGGCTCCGGCCGTGGCCGCCCCGGCCGCTGCCGCCCCGGCTCCGGCCGCCGCCGCTCCGGCCCCCGCCGCCGCTCCGGCCCCCGTGGCCGCTCCGGCCCCGGTCGCCGCTCCGGCCCCCGTGGCCGCTCCGGCTCCGGTCGCCCCGGCCGCTCCCGTCACCCCGGTCGCGGCCGGTGACGAGGGCGCCTACGTGACCCCGCTGGTGCGCAAGCTCGCCTCGGAGTCCGGCGTCGACCTGTCCACGGTCTCGGGCACCGGTGTCGGTGGCCGCATCCGCAAGCAGGACGTCCTGGCCGCCGCCGAGGCCGCCAAGGCCGCCGCCGCTCCGGCTCCGGCCGCGGCTGCTCCGGCCGCCAAGGCTCCGGCCGCCGCGGTCTCCGAGCTGCGTGGCCAGACCGTCAAGATGACCCGCATGCGCAAGGTCATCGGCGACAACATGATGAAGGCCCTGCACTCGCAGGCGCAGCTCAGCTCCGTGGTCGAGGTGGACATCACCAAGATCATGAAGCTGCGCGAGAAGGCCAAGGGCGCGTTCCTGGCCCGCGAGGGCGTCAAGCTCTCGCCGATGCCGTTCTTCGTCAAGGCCGCTGCCCAGGCGCTGAAGGCCCACGCGGTCGTCAACGCCCGGATCAACGAGGACGAGGGCACCATCACCTACTTCGACTCGGAGAACATCGGCATCGCCGTGGACTCCGAGAAGGGCCTGATGACCCCGGTCATCAAGGGTGCGGGCGACCTCAACCTGGCGGGCATCTCCAAGGCGACCGCCGATCTGGCCGCCAAGGTCCGCGGCAACAAGATCACGCCGGACGAGCTGTCGGGCGCGACCTTCACCATCAGCAACACCGGCTCGCGCGGTGCGCTGTTCGACACGGTCATCGTTCCGCCGAACCAGGTCGCCATCCTGGGCATCGGCGCCACGGTGAAGCGCCCGGTGGTCATCGAGACCGCCGAGGGCACCAACATCGGCATCCGCGACATGACGTACCTGACCCTGTCCTACGACCACCGCCTGGTGGACGGCGCGGACGCGGCCCGGTACCTCTCGGCCGTCAAGGCGATCCTCGAGGCCGGCGAGTTCGAGGTCGAGCTCGGCCTCTGAGCGATCGAGGATCGCAACCGAGGGCTGAACGGCTTGTAACCAGCCTCACTGTCGGCGCCCCCGTCCGGGATACTCCCGGGCGGGGGCGCCGCCGTATTGTCTACGCATCAGGCCCCGCCGTTGACCCTGCACACCCACCAGGAGATGAACCGCCGATGATCACCCCACCCGTCGTGCACTCGCTGCGCGAGCAGATCCGCGAGCACATCGTGGAGGGGATCGTCAGCGGGCGCTGGAAGCCCGGCGAGCGGATCGTCGAGCGCCGGATCGCGGTGGAGCTGGAGGTCAGCCAGACGCCCGTACGGGAGGCCCTGCGCGAGCTGGAGACGCTGCGGCTGATCGAGTCGGCGCCCAACAAGGGCGTGCGCGTACGGAATCTGTCGGCGGCGGACCTGGAGGAGATCTACCCGGTCCGGGCCGGCCTGGAGCAGATCGCGGCCGAGCTGGCGGCTCCCCGGCTGGCGACGGACTGCAGCGCCCTGGAGCCGCACGTCGCCGCCCTGTGGGAGGCCGACCGCAGCAAGGACGGCACGGCGCAGGTGCGGCACACGGTGGGCTTCCACCGCGAGATGGTGCGCGCGGCCGGGAACAGCGTGCTGCTGCACACCTGGGAGAGCCTGGGCATCGAGGTGTTCACGGCCCTGTCCATCCGGTGGCTGGGAACGGTCCAGAAGTCGTACGCGGAGGAGCACGAAACCCTCGTCGAGGCGTTCCGCAGTCAGGATCCGGACATCGGTCTGCTGGTGAAGCGGCACGTCCTGGGATGCGCTCCGCGCGCCTGACCACCGCCTGATCACCGCACGACCACCGCACGACCGGCGCCTGATCACCGCCCGACCACCGCACGACCGGCGCCTGATCACCGCCCGACCGGCGCCCGACCGCGCCGTATCGTCCCGATTTGACCGGCACCGCGTGCCTTGCTTGCTGGCACGCGGTGCCGACTTTCGCCAGATGGACGTTTCTTCGTCACTTTTATTTGATCGATCATCGATCAGCGATTTACAGTCGTCGCGGACCTCAACCAGGTCCGACGACCCTGTCCTGCCCGTCAGGGATTTTTTCACCACCTCTCCTTTGTCCGGAAGGCGGCGCACACCGATGTCCGACCCCGTAGGAAAGCTTCCGAGCGAGCTCGACCAGCTCCCGGACCGCGACACCGAGGAGACCGCCGAATGGGCGGCCTCCCTCGACGCCGTCGCCAAGGCCGCCGGTACGCGCCGCGCCGAATACCTGCTCCGCCGCACGCTCCAGCACGCCGAGGCCGCCGGCCTCGCCCTGCCGAAGCTGCTGGAGACGGACTACGTCAACACCATCCCGACCGCTGCGGAGCCCGAGTTCCCCGGTGACGAGGAGATGGAAGCGAAGATCACCGCGTGGAACCGCTGGAACGCGGCCGCCATGGTGACCCGCGGCTCCAAGTACGGCGTCGGCGGCCACATCGCCACCTTCGCCTCCGCCGCGTGGCTCTACGAGACCGGCTTCCAGCACTTCTTCCGCGGGAAGGAGGCCGACGGATCGGGCGACCAGCTCTACATCCAGGGCCACGCCTCCCCCGGCATCTACGCCCGCGCCTTCCTCGACGGCCGGATCTCCGAGCAGCAGCTCGACAACTTCCGCCAGGAGTCCGGCGGCAACGGCCTGCCGTCCTACCCGCACCCGCGGCGCCTGCCGTGGCTGTGGGAGTTCCCGACGGTGTCCATGGGCCTCGGCCCGCTGTCCGCGATCTACCAGGCGCGCTTCAACCGCTACCTGCAGAACCGCAGCATCAAGGACACCGCGAACTCGCACGTCTGGGCCTTCCTCGGCGACGGCGAGATGGACGAGCCCGAGTCGACCGCCGCCCTGGCCCTCGCCTCCCGCGAGCAGCTCGACAACCTGACCTTCGTCATCAACTGCAACCTGCAGCGCCTCGACGGTCCGGTCCGCGCCAACTTCCGCGTGGTCCAGGAGCTGGAGGCCCAGTTCCGCGGCGCCGGCTGGAACGTCATCAAGTCCCTGTGGGGCTCCGCCTGGGACGAGCTGTTCCAGCTCGACACCACGGGCGCCCTGGTACGCCGCCTGCGCGAGGTACCCGATGCGCAGTTCCAGACGTACGCGACCCGCGACGTGGCCTACATCCGCCAGCACTTCTTCGGCGTGAACGCCGAGCTCGTGCAGCTGGCCGGCGTGCTCTCCGACGCGAAGATCGCCGAGTGCTTCCACAGCTCCCGCGGCGGCCACGAGCCCCGCAAGGTCTACGCCGCGTACAAGGCCGCCCTGGAGCACAAGGGCGCGCCGACGGTCATCCTCGCGCAGACCGTCAAGGGCTACACGCTGGGTGCCGGGTTCGAGTCGAAGAACGCGAACCACCAGATGAAGAAGCTGACGATCGACGAGTTCAAGGACATGCGCGACCTCCTTGGCCTCCCGATCCCGGACAGCGCCTTCGCCGACGGCCAGGTGCCTTACGGCCACCCCGGCGCGAACAGCCCCGAGGTCCAGTACCTGAACGAGCGCCGCGCGGCGCTCGGCGGCCCGGCCCCGGCCCGCAAGGTCAAGCACGTGGCCCTGCCGGCTCCGGCCGAGCGCTCCTTCGCCCCGCTGATCAAGGGTTCCGGCAAGCAGGAGATGGCCACCACCATGGCCTTCGTCCGCCTCGTCAAGGACCTGATGCGGGACAAGGAGACCGGCAAGCGCTGGGTGCCCATCGTCCCCGACGAGGCCCGCACCTTCGGCATGGAGTCCCTCTTCCCGTCGGCCGGCATCTACTCGCCGCTCGGCCAGACGTACGAGCCGGTCGACCGCGACCAGCTCATGTACTACAAGGAAGCCAAGGACGGCCAGATCCTCAACGAGGGGATCACCGAGGCCGGCGCCATGGCCGACTTCATCGCCGCCTGCACGTCGTACGCGACGCACGGCGAGCCGATGATCCCCTTCTACATCTTCTACTCGATGTTCGGCTGGCAGCGCACCGCCGACCAGATGTGGCAGCTCGCCGACCAGCTCGGCAAGGGCTTCATCGTCGGCGCCACCGCCGGTCGCACCACGCTGACCGGTGAGGGCCTCCAGCACGCGGACGGCCACTCGCACCTGATCGCGTCCACGAACCCGGCGTCGCTCAACTACGACCCGGCCTTCGCGTACGAGATCGCGGTGATCGTCAAGGACGGTCTGCGCCGGATGTACGGCGAGAAGCCGGAAGACGTCTTCTACTACCTGACGGTCTACAACGAGCCGAAGGTGCAGCCCGCGATGCCCGAGGGCGTCGAGGAAGGCATCCTGAAGGGCCTGTACCGCTTCAACACCGCGGCCGACCTGGCCGAGGCGGCCCCGGCCGCCGACGCGCCGAACGTCCAGCTGATGGCCTCGGGTACGGCGATCCACTGGGTGCTGGAGGCGCAGAAGCTGCTCGCCGCCGACTGGAACGTGGCCGCCGACGTCTGGTCCGCCACCTCCTGGGGCGAGCTGCGGCGGAACGCCCTGGAGTGCGACGAGGCGCTGCTGCGCGGCGAGCTCCGCACCCCGTACGTGACCCGCGCGCTGGAGGGTGTCACCAGCCCGGTCCTCGCCGTGTCCGACTGGATGCGTCAGGTCCCGGACCAGATCAGCCAGTGGGTGGAGCAGGACTGGACCTCGCTGGGTACGGACGGCTTCGGCCTGTCCGACACCCGTGAAGGCGCCCGCCGCCACTTCGGTGTTGACGCCCAGTCGATCGTGGTGGCCGCGCTGGCCCAGCTCGCCCGTCGCGGCGAGGTTCCGGCGTCCTCCGTCAAGGAGGCCCGGGAGCGCTACGGCCTCTGAGCCGTGGACGACCGACCGTGAAAGGCCGGTGTTCGCCCCTTGGGGGGTGGACACCGGCCTTTCGCCGTGTACGAGGTGGCGGCGGGGGGTCCGACCCGTGATGCTGGAGCGGTGATGGACGAGACGGAGTTCTGGGAGATCGTCGACCGTACCCGCGAGGCCGCCGACGGCGACCCCGAGGAGCACGCCGAGCTGCTCGTGGAGAGGCTGGCGCAGCTCGATCCGGACTCCGTCCTGGACTTCGCCCGGCACTTCGAATCGCGGTACAACCGGGCCTACACGTGGGATCTGTGGGGCGCGGCCTGGGTGCTGCTCGACGGCGCGAGCGACGACGCGTTCGACTACTTCCGCTGCTGGCTGATCGGCCAGGGGCGGGAGGTGTTCGAGGGGGCGGTGCACGACCCGGACCATCTCGCGGAGCTGCTGGTCGAATTCGACGAGGAGATCGACGGGGACGGCGAGGAGCTGGGGTACGCGGCCGACGAGGCGTACGAGCAGCTGACCGGGTCGGTGGCGCCGGATCTTGGTGTTCCGCTGCAGCCGGCAGAGCCGGAGGGCACCCCGCTGGACTTCGAGAACGAAGCCGTGCTCGCGGAGCGCTTCCCCCGGCTCTGGGACCGCTTCAGGGGCTGAGCCCGCGGCTCAGCAGTGCGTGCCGCCGTCGATGCGGATCTCCGTACCGGTGATGAAGGCGCCGTCCTCGGAACCCAGCATGGCGACGACGCCGGCCACGGTCTGCGGGCCGGCGAAGCCCTGGCCGATGGCAGGGGCGAGCTTGGCGAAGAGGGACCAGTCGGTGTCCTCGGGCAGGCCGGGTCCGTTCCCGGTGGTCATGCCGCTCTCGATGGAGCCGGGCGCGACGGCGACGAAGCGCAGGCCCTGCTTGCTGTACTCGGCGGCCAGCGCGTGGGTCATGGACTGGATGCCGCCCTTGCTGGCCGCGTAGGCGGACATGTAGGGGTGCGCGAAGGACGCCGAGGTGGAGCTGAAGTTCACGACGACCGGCTGGTGGCCCGCGAGCAGCGCCGGGAGCGCCTCGCGGATCATCAGGAAGGTGCCGGTCAGGTTGACCGCGATGACCTTGTTCCAGAGGTCGAGCGTGGTCTGGTGGGTGTGCGCGGAGCGCAGGATGCCGGCGGCGTTGACCAGGACGTCGATCCCGCCGAGGGTCTCGACGGCGGCGGCCACGCCCCCCTTGACCGCGTTCTCGTCGGATATGTCCAGGACGCCGGTGGTGAGGCGGTCCGCCGCCCCGGCCGCGGAGGCCTGGTCGGCGGTGTCCTCGAGACCGGTTTCGCTGACGTCCACCGTGTGGACGCGGCCGCCCTCGGCGAGGATGCGGTGGACGGTGGCCCGGCCGATGCCGGAGCCGCCGCCGGTGATGAGGACGCGACGTCCTTCGTAACGGTTCATGGGGTGAGCGTACCGAAGCGATGACACGTTTTGCCAGAGTGACAAAGCATGCAATCAATGCTGATCGCGGGAGGTACGCTTCACCACGTGAGATCCCCTCGTCCGTACTCTCCCCAGGCAGGCCCCGGAGCCCAGTCGCTGACCGAGCGCCGAAAGGCGGCCACCCAGCTCGACATCGCCCGCGCGGCCTGCGAACTGTTCGCCGAGCACGGCCCCGACGGCACGACCGCCGAGGACATCGCCCACCGCGCGGGGGTGGCGCTGCGCACGTTCTACCGCTACTTCCGCAACAAGCAGGAGGCGGTGGCCCCACTGCTGGCGGGCGGCGGCGACGCCTGGCGCGCGCTGCTCGCGGAGGAGGACCCCGGCACCCCTCTCGCCGAGGCCCTGGAGCGCGCGGTCACGCGGTCGCTGAGCGACTCCCAGGTGGTCGAGGAGGGCCTGGAGGTGACCCGCGGCCTGCTGCGCGCGGCGACGGCCGACGAGGCCCTGCGGGCGGTCTGGTACCGCGTGAACCAGGACTCCGAAGAGCGCCTGGTGCCGGTCGTGGCCCGGCTGGCCGGCCCGGACGCCGACCCCCTGGGCGTCCGCCTGCTCGCCGCGGCGGCGACGGACGCGATCCGGATCTCGCTGGAGCTGTGGTCGACGACGGACGATCCGGTCTCGGGTCCCGGCTCCCCCGCCGAACTCGCGGTCCGCTGCCTGCGCGACCTCACCGGCGCGATGCCCCTGCTGCGCTGAGATCGGCGCAGCAGGGGCATCACCCCGGTCCCTACCTACCCCTCCGTGTCCTGGTCGGCCTCAGCGACCTCCGCCGCCGCCCCAGCCGCCGCCGCCACCGTCGCCGCCGTTGCCGCCGCCGCCCCAGCCGCCGCCGCCACCGTCGCCGCCGTTGCCGCCGCCGCCCCAGTCACCGTTGCCGTTGCCGCCACCGCCGTTGCCCCAGTCACCGTTGCCGCCGTTGCCGCCGCCGTTGCCCCAGTCACCGTTGCCGCCGCCGGAGTCGTTCCAGTTCCAGTTCCCGTTCCCGTCACCGCCGCGGCCGGAGTCGTTCCAGTTCCAGTTCCCGTCACCGCCGCGGCCGGAATCGTTCCAGTTCCAGTTCGAGTCGTTCCAGTAGCCCCAGTCGTAACGGTCGTAGCGGCCGTCGCCTCCGTTGCCGCCGACTCCACCGTCGTCCCAGCACCAACTGGGGCGGTCCCGCCAGTCGCGGTTGCAGCATTCGTCCCAGCGCCAGTCGCTCCAGCGCCCGTCCGAGCACCTCCACGCACCGCCACCACCACTGCCACCGGTGGAAGTGGCCGAGGCAATGCCGACCGGCATCAGGCCGATGGCGACTCCTGCGGCGCCCGCCATGGCTGCCGCGACGATCCTACGGCGCATGTTCATGCACCTCCGAACATAGCTCGCTTATCCGGCCTTTAGGTCATTTCCACCCTCACTCGGGCTCGGCGCGCTGTCAAAGCAGAAAGGCCCCCTGCCGCACTCCGTGGAGTGCGGCAGGGGGCCTCTCATCAGGCGTTTTAGAGGTCGAAGTAGAGCTCGAACTCGTGCGGGTGCGGACGCTGCGCGATCGGGGCGATCTCGTGCGTGCGCTTGTAGTCGATCCAGGTCTCGATCAGGTCGGGGGTGAAGACACCGCCGGCAAGGAGGTACTCGTGGTCCGCCTCCAGGGCCTTGAGGACGTCCTCGAGGCTGGTCGGGACCTGCGGGACGCTCGCGTGCTCGTCGGGCGAGAGCTCGTAGAGGTCCTTGTCGATCGGCTCCATCGGCTCGATCTTGTTCTTGATGCCGTCGAGGCCCGCGAGGAGCAGCGCCGAGAAGGCGAGGTACGGGTTCGAGGACGGGTCCGGCGCGCGGAACTCGACGCGCTTGGCCTTCGGGTTCGAGCCCGTGATCGGGATGCGCATGGCGGCGGAGCGGTTGCGCTGCGAGTACACCATGTTGACCGGCGCCTCGAAGCCCGGCACCAGGCGGTGGTACGAGTTCACCGTCGGGTTGGTGAACGCCAGCAGCGACGGGGCGTGCTTGAGGATGCCGCCGATGTAGTAGCGGGCGGTGTCCGACAGGCCCGCGTAGCCGGCCTCGTCGTAGAACAGCGGGTCGCCGTTGGCCCAGAGCGACTGGTGCACGTGCATGCCCGAGCCGTTGTCACCGAAGATCGGCTTCGGCATGAAGGTCGCGGTCTTGCCGTTGCGCCAGGCGACGTTCTTCACGACGTACTTGAAGAGCATCAGGTCGTCGGCCGCGGCGAGCAGCGTGTTGAACTTGTAGTTGATCTCGGCCTGGCCACCGGTGCCGACCTCGTGGTGCTGGCGCTCGACCTGGAGGCCCTGGGCGTCCAGCTCGAGGGAGATCTCGGCGCGCAGGTCGGCGAAGTGGTCGACCGGGGCGACCGGGAAGTAACCGCCCTTGTAGCGGACCTTGTAGCCGCGGTTGTTCTCCTCGGACCCGGTGTTCCAGGCGCCGGCCTCGGAGTCGATGTGGTAGAAGCCCTCGTTCGCGGAGGTCGCGAAGCGCACGCTGTCGAACACGTAGAACTCGGCCTCGGGGCCGAAGAACGCGGTGTCGGCGATGCCGGTCGAGGCGAGGTACGCCTCGGCCTTCTTCGCGATGTTGCGCGGGTCACGGCTGTAGGCCTCGCCCGTGATCGGGTCGTGGATGAAGAAGTTGATGTTGAGCGTCTTGTCCTTGCGGAACGGGTCCAGACGCGCGGTGGTGATGTCGGCACGCAGCGCCATGTCGGACTCGTGGATCGCCTGGAAGCCGCGGATGGAGGAGCCGTCGAAGGCGAGCTCCTCCGCCGGGTCGAACGCCCGCGCCGGGATGGTGAAGTGCTGCATCACACCAGGCAGGTCGCAGAAGCGGACGTCGACGAACTTGACGTCGTTCTCCTCGATGTACTGCTTCACTTCGTCGGCGTTCTGGAACATCCAACTCCTCCTACTCCCGGTCCCCGGGGGAGGGACGGGCTTTATAGCTCGTGGTGCGTCAGTGCGGTGCCGCACGCTGACCCGACCATAAGCAGACGGGATTTCTCAAGCATGACCCATTTGTTTCGCACAAGTTAACCAGGGTCCCGTCCGAAGGGCGTGAGGCAGCACCGGTACCGTGGTCGGGTGGACAACAGGCAAGCATTCGGATCCTGGCTCTCCGGCCCCCGCGCGGCCGCGGAGGAGATGGGCGTCGACTTCGGCTATCCGGGGCAGCAGCTCGGCCTGCCACAACAGGGGCCCGGCTCGGTGGCGCGGTTCGGCCGTCGGCTCGCGGGCGTCGCCCTGGACTGGACCGGCTGCCTGCTGATCGCGTACGGACTGATCACGGGCGGCGACATGGTCGCCGCGCGCGGCTGGACGCTGTGGCTCTTCCTGGCTCTGAGCATCCTGACGGTCGGCACCGTGGGCTTCACCCCCGGCAAGCGGATCGTGGGACTCCGGGTGGTCTCGGAGGACGGCGGCCGCCTCGGCATCGTCCGGGTGGTCGTGCGCACGCTGCTGCTGGCCCTGGTCATCCCGGCGCTGATCTGGGACCGCGACGGCCGCGGCCTGCACGACCGGCTCGCGCGCGCCGTCCAGGTCCGCATCTAGACCCACCGCGTACGGACACCCACGGACACAGGGGCGCCCCCCGAACCGCTCGGCTCGGGGGGCGCCCCTGTGTCGTATACGAAAATCAGGTGAGCGGGTCAGCGCATCTTTCCGCCGCGCGGCATCTTCATGCCCTTGGGCATCGGGCCCTTCGGCAGCGGCATGTTGCTCATGAGGTCACCCATGGCCCGCAGCTTGTCGTTGACCTGGGTGATCTGCGGTCCGGCCAGCACGCGCGGCAGCTTGAGCAGGGTGGTGCGCACCTTCTTGAGCGGCACCTCGCCCTCGCCCGTACCCACGATGAAGGTGTGCACCGGCACGTCCGGCATGATCCGGGCCAGCTTCTTCTTCTCGTTCGCGAGCAGCGGCTTCACGCGGTTCGGGTTGCCCTCGGCGATCAGCACGACGCCGGCCTTGCCGACGGCCCGGTGGACGATGTCCTGCTGCCGGGTCATCGCGACGGCCGGGGTGGTCGTCCAGCCCCGGCCCACGTTGTCCAGTACGGCCGCGGCCGCTCCCGGCTGCCCCTCCATCTGCCCGAAGGCAGCCCGCTCGGCCCGTCGTCCGAAGACGATCGCCATCGCGAGGAACGCCACCAGGAAGCCCAGGATGCCCAGGTAGACCGGGTGGTCGATCAGGAAGCCGATCGCAAGAAAGACACCGAAGGTGACGATTCCCACGCCCGCGACGATCAGACCGACCTTCGGGTCGGCCTTGCGCGTCATCTTGTACGTCAGGGCGATCTGCTTCAGTCGCCCGGGGTTCGCAGCAGTCTCTGCGTTTGACTTCCTCGCCATACAGCGAAGTTTACGTGGCCTGCGGGGTCCGGGTCGCCGCGGCCTCAAGTACGTGTTCGGTTTCGACCCGGTCCTTCGCCCGACGGCGGTCCTCCAGCACCGCCGTCCAGGCGTTGCGCCGGGCGCCGCTCATGAGCAGCGATTCGATGCCCCGGAACGCGTCGGAGAGCGTCGGGATGGCGATGGCGCGTACGGGCGCGGCCTGCATGATGTCGATCCCTTTCACGGAACTCACGTCGGCAGTGCGATTGCGGTGCGTAGATCCAGCGTCACTGATTGGTGTTACCAGGGCATGACCGCTCGGTCAAATGTGATGGACACGTTGCAAACACTGACGCGGCCCGCCGGGCTCTTCCTCGAAAGAGCCTAGGGGCCGCGTCGGTGCGGTGTTACTGCCTAGTAAGGTTTTGTGCGCGAGTTCACACGGTTGCCGCGCCGCGCTTCTCCATCGCCTGTGCGTAGAGCCGTCCGGCCCGGTACGAAGACCGGACCAGCGGGCCGGACATCACGCCGGAGAAGCCGATCTCCTCGGCCTCCTTCGCCAGCTCGACGAACTCGGCCGGCTTCACCCAGCGCTCGACGGGGTGGTGCCGCGGCGAGGGCCGCAGGTACTGGGTGATGGTGATGAGCTCGCAGCCGGCCTCGTGCAGGTCCTTCAGGGCCTGCGAGACCTCCTCGCGCTCCTCGCCCATGCCGAGGATCAGGTTCGACTTCGTGACCAGGCCGTAGGCGCGCGCCTTGGTGATCACCTCGAGCGAGCGCTCGTACCGGAAGCCGGGGCGGATCCGCTTGAAGATCCGCGGCACCGTCTCGACGTTGTGCGCGAATACCTCGGGGCGGGAGGCGAAGACCTCCTCCAGCAGCTCCGGGACCGCGTTGAAGTCGGGGGCCAGCAGCTCGACCTTGGTGTGACCGGCCTCGCGGCCCGCCGTCTGCTCGTGGATCTGGCGCACGGTCTCCGCGTACAGCCAGGCGCCGCCGTCGGCAAGGTCGTCGCGCGCGACGCCGGTGATGGTGGCGTAGTTCAGGTCCATCGTGACCACGGACTCGCCGACACGGCGCGGCTCGTCCCGGTCCAGGGCCTCGGGCTTGCCCGTGTCGATCTGGCAGAAGTCACAGCGCCGGGTGCACTGGTCGCCACCGATGAGGAAGGTGGCCTCGCGGTCCTCCCAGCATTCGTAGATGTTCGGACAACCGGCTTCCTGGCACACCGTGTGCAGTCCTTCGCCCTTCACCAGGGCCTGCATCTTGGTGTACTCGGGACCCATCTTCGCCCGGGTCTTGATCCACTCGGGCTTGCGCTCGATGGGGGTCTGGCTGTTCCGGACCTCCAGGCGCAGCATCTTGCGTCCGTCGGGTGCGACTGCGGACACGACCGGCTCCCTGTGACTTCGATTCTTCGGCGCCCACCAGGGTACGCCCGTAAATTCGTACGCTCTTACGTCCGCCAACCTGGGGGCCACCGGACGCATTCCCGGCCGCTAGGAGCCCACGGCCGGCTCGATCTCACGGGGCCGCAGCTCCGCGTGCTCCAGTACGTCCTTCAGGTGACGCTCGACGACCGGCAGCACGTCGGCGATGGTGATCTCCCGGCCCAGTTCGTACGAGAGCGAGGTCACACCGGCGTCCCGGATGCCACAGGGGACGATCCGGTCGAACCAGGTGTTGTCCGGGTTCACGTTGATCGCGAAGCCGTGCATCGTGACGCCCTTGGCGACCCGGATGCCGATGGCGGCGAGCTTGCGGTCCTCGCGGCGCTGGCCGGCGTTGGACGGGGCGTACTCGGGGCCGTTCAGCCGCGCGTCGAACTCGTCGTCGCCGACCCGCGGGTCGAAGTCCAAGGACAGGCCGCCGAACGACGGACGCTCCTCGACGGGGTCGCCCAGGACCCAGACGCCGGACCGGCCCTCGACCCGGGTGGTCTCCAGGCCGAACTCGGCGGCGGTGCGGATCAGGGCGTCCTCCAGGCGGCGGACGTGGGCGACCACGTCCACCGGGCGGGGGAGCTTCATGATCGGGTAGCCGACCAGCTGGCCGGGGCCGTGCCAGGTGATCTTGCCGCCGCGGTCCACGTCGACGACGGGCGTGCCGTCGAGCGGGCGCTCGCTCGGGTCGGTGCGCCGGCCGGCGGTGTAGACCGGCAGGTGCTCCAGCAGCAGGCAGGTGTCCCCGACCTCGTCCGCGAAGCGGGCGGCGTGCACCCGGCGCTGCTCTTCCCAGGCCCGGGTGTACTCGACGGAATCCGGTCCGAAGCCCAGATGGACAAATCCAAGCTCAGCCACCGCAGCGCCTCCTCGTTGAACCTGCTGTGTGCACGTATCGCACTCAGCAAGGGTACGGCGGCCCGTCCGGAGGCCCGGGCGCGGGCTCCGGCGCGAGACCGGGGACGATGCCGGGGGCAAGGCCGTGCGCGGAATCAGGCGCGGGCTCCGGCGGGGGCCACGGCAGCTGCTTCGGACGGCGCCTGCCCTTCGGCGGCCGGTCCGGGTCCTCGTCGGCCCGCGGCAGCCGCCGGTGGCCCTCCGAGTGGTCGTTGACCCAGCCGCACACCCCGCAGGCGTACCGGCCGTCGAGACCCGCGATGTAGGTGCCGCAACGCCTGCACTCCGCCTCGGTCAGTTCGGGCGGGGGAAGCGGAGCGGTGGATTCGGAACGCTCCTCGGGGAGGGGCGCCCGGTGGGGCCGGCGGGTCATGAGCCGCAGCCTATGCGGGCGGAGGGGGTCGGTCCGTAAAGGGCTCTACCCATTCTGCACACGATCGGATGAATGTAGGGCAGAGAGGGCGGCTCGGGCGGAGTTCGCCGCTACATTCACGCCGTTCACAGGGCCGGGACTCCGGTCCGTCACGTCAGGAGACCGTGGAGCCGATGACGGAACGACCTGCCCAGCGCGTCCCCAACAGGCAGCTCGCGGCACTGATCGCGGAAGCCGGGTTCTCCAACGCCGGGCTCGCCCGCCGCGTCGACCAGCTCGGCCTGGAGCACGGTCTCGATCTGCGCTACGACAAGACCTCCGTGACCCGGTGGCTGCGCGGCCAGCAGCCGCGCGGAACCACCCCCGCGCTCATCGCGGAGGTCTTCACCAGGCGCCTCGGGCGACGGCTCTCCGCGCAGGACCTGGGCCTGGACGCCTGCGCTCCCGTCTACGCCGGACTGGAGTTCGCGGCCACCCCCGAGGAGGCCGTCGACATCGCGAGCGGGCTGTGGCGCAAGGACTCCGGCTCCCACGCCGAGCTCCGCAAGATCGCCTTCACCCCGGCCGGGCTGGTCGTGCCCAGCCGCGACTGGCTGATCGGGCGGCCGGACGAACGGGTGGGCCGGGGCGCGGAGCCGGCCCCGGCCCGCGTCCCGGTGCAGGGGCGCGCCGCGGTGCCCCGGCAGCGGCAGATCGACCGCGCGCCCGGCCAGCGGGTCACGGGCGGGGACATCGCGGCGCTGCGCTCGGTCAGCGAGCTGTTCCGCACCCTGGACCACGCCTACGGCGGCGGGCACGCCCGGCAGGCCCTGGTGCGCTACCTGGAACACGAGGCCGAGCCGATGCTCCGCGGGACCTACGGGGAGACCACCGGGCGGCGGCTGTTCTCGGCCGCCGCCGACCTGACCCGGCTCGCGGGCTGGACCTCGTACGACATCGCCGCGCACGGGCTCGCCCAGCGGTACTTCGTGCAGGCGCTGCGCCTGGCGCAGGCGGCCGGGGACCGCCCGTACGGCTCGTACGTGCTGGTCACCATGAGCCGGCAGGCGGTCTACCTGGGCCACGGCCGGGAGGCGGTGCAGCTGGCCCGCGTCGCCCAGCAGGGCGTCGGCGCCGGCCCCCCGCCGGTGGTGCAGGCGCTGTTGCACTCGGCCGAGGCGCGCGGGCACGCGGTGCTCGGCGAGGTACGGGCGTCGACGGCTTCGCTGGTGCGTGCCGAGCGGGCGCTGGGCGCGGCCCGGCCCGGGGACGACCTACCGCACTGGGCGCGGTACTTCGACGAGGCGCAGCTGGCGGACGAGTTCGGGCACTGCCACCGGGACCTCCAGCAGCACCGGGCCTCTGCCCAGCACGCGGAGCGCTCGCTGCAGTTGCGGGCGCCCGCGTTCGCGCGGTCCCGGCTGTTCTGCCGGGTGGTGCTGGCCACGGCGCGGCTCGGGCTGGGTGAGCTGGACCAGGCGTGCGCGCTGGGCGCGGAGGCGGCGCAGCAGGCGATGGAGATGCGGTCGGTGCGCGCGGTGGAGTACGTACGGGACTTCGAGCGGCGGCTGGAGCCGTACCGGGACGCCTCGGCCGTGCGGACGTACCGGGACCGGGTGGCTGCCCTCTCGTGAACCCGGGGCCCGGTTCCCCGTCGGGGTGCCGGGCCCCTCACGTGGTGGTTCTCAGGCCGCCACCGGGAGCGCGGGCTCCGGCGCCGCCGGGAGCGGGATGCCGAAGTCACGCAGGACGGCGGCGGTGGCGCGGCGGGCGGAGTGCAGGGCGCCCTGGACGGTGTTCGTGTCGCGGTGGTCCCCGCACACGTACAGCCCGGCCAGGACGCGCACCGGGCGGCGCACGTCGTACGGCGGGGGCATGGCGGGTACGGCCTCCGGTGTGTGGTGGACGGCAAGCGGCTCCCAGTCGCGGGTGGCGGTGTCGTAGAGCCGGGCGAGGCGGGAGGCGACCGTACGCGCGGGCGGCGGCGGGCCGAGCACGGTGGTGGTCACCAGGCTCCGTCCGGCCGGGGCACGCGTCGGGTCGACCGCGCTCATCACGGCGGTGTGGGATACGGGCCACTTGGGGTCGCCGTCCAGCAGCAGCGAGCCGTCCCAGGGCAGGGGCGCGTCGGTGGCGTGGTGCAGGACGGTGACCTCGTGGAAGCCGGGCACGCGCAGCCCGGGCAGGAGTTCGGCGGCGGCGCGGGCTCCGGTGGCCAGCAGGACGGAGCGGCAGCCGAAGTCGCCGTGCTCCTCGGTGGTGACCAGGTTGGTCGCCACCGACCGGACCCGGACCCCGGTGCGGACGGTGCCGGGCGGCAGGGCGCCCGCGAGCAGGTCGGGCAGGGCCGCCGCGCCTCCCTCGGACACGGCGAGGCGACCGCGGGCGAAGCCCCGCAGGGCGAGGTCGGCGACCCGGCTGGAGGTGGTGAGTTCCGGGTCGCGGAGCAGGGTGGCGAGCAGCGGCCGGAGCACGCCCGTCACGGTGCGCGGGGGCAGGCCGCGGGTGCGCAGGGCGGCGAGGGCGGTGCGTTCGGGTCGGGCGAGCAGGCGTTCCTCGGGCAGGGCGGCGAGCCGCCCGAGCGCGGCGCTGAGCCGCGCCTGGTCGAGGGAGCCGCTGGCCAGGGCTCGGGCGGGGGTGAGGGCCCCGGCCCTGAGCTGTTTGCCGTCGGTGTGGACCAGGACCCCGGGCGCGAAGGACCTCAGGGTGAGGCCCTGGAGACCGGGGGTGCGTTCGAGCTCCGTGTACGAGGTGTTGAGCAACTGGCCGACCCGGTCCAGCCGGAACCCGTCGGCCGACACGGTGGCCATCCGGCCGCCGGGATCGCCCGCGGCCTCCAGGACGGTGACCGTGACCCCCGCTGCGATCAGGTGGTGCGCGGCCGCGAGTCCTGAGACTCCGGCTCCTACGATGACGACGTCCGCATTGAGCACGTGCCCCTCCCCGAGGTCGGCGCGGCTGTGTGGGAATCCTCCTTCCCCTATCGGACTCCAGGGGAACCCGAGTTGGCCCGGGTATTACGGTCGGTTCCGGTCGCACGGCGGTCGCATCCGGGTCACAAACGGTCGCACGGCGGTCGCACGCCTCCGGAGTGCGACTCACATGGCGGCGCGGATGGCCTGCTCGATGCCGGGGTCGCGGAAGACGAAGCCGGACTCCAGCAGCCGGGCGGGGGTGGCCCGCTGACTGCCGAGCACGTCCCCGGCGAACTCCCCGAGCACGACGCGCAGGGCC
This sequence comes from Streptomyces sp. NPDC048269, assembly GCF_040652395.1. Taxonomy (NCBI): domain Bacteria; kingdom Bacillati; phylum Actinomycetota; class Actinomycetes; order Kitasatosporales; family Streptomycetaceae; genus Streptomyces; species Streptomyces sp. NPDC048269. Next base: position 69,524 of record NZ_JBEZLW010000025.1, on the reverse strand, counting down.
ACCGCCGGTACGGGCAGCAGCGCGGGCCGGCGCAGCACCCGGGCCATGGCGGCCGTCACCTGGCGGTTGGTCAGCGGTTCGGGGGCGGTGAGGTTGACCGGGCCTTCGATGCCGGGGGTGTCGATGAGGTGGCGCAGGGCCGCGACCTCGTCCCGGAGGGAGATGTACGACCAGTACTGGTGGCCGTTGCCGAGCCGGCCGCCGATCCCGGCCCGGAAGACCGGGAACAGCCGGCCCCAGGCTCCGCCCTCGCGGGCGACGACCAGGCCGGTACGGGCGAAGGCCGTACGGATCCCGGCGGCGCGGGCTGGCTCCGCGGCCGCCTCCCACTCCACGCAGACCGAGGGCAGGAAGCCGTGCCCGGCGGGGGCGCCCTCGTCGACGGCGCGGTCGCCGGTGTCCCCGTAGTAGCCGACGGCCGAACCGCTGACGAGCACGGCGGGCGGCGCGTCCAGGGCGGCGAGGGCGTTCGCGATCGCGGCGGTGCCCATGACCCGGCTGTCGCGGATCTCCTTCTTGTACGCGGAGGTCCACCGGTGCTCCCCGACCCCGGCCCCGGCCAGATGCACGACGGCCCCGCAGCCGGCCAGCCCGGCGGGGTCGACGTGACCGCGGGCCGGATCCCACCGCGCCTCGTCCCCGGCGGCGGGCTCCCGCCGCACGAACCGCACCACCTCATGCCCGTCCGCCCGAAGGGACCGCACGAGGGCACTGCCGATGAGCCCGGTCGAACCGGTGACTGCGATACGCATGCCCCCATCCTGTCGGAGCCCGGCCCGGAGCGAGGCCCGGACTCGGCCGCGCCGGGCGCTCCCGAACCCCCGCCCGACGCCGACACGGCGAAGCCAAGCCCAGCCCCGCCGGGGTCGGAGGCGACGAAGCCAAACCCAGCCCCGGCGGCGTCCGAGGCGACGAAGCCAAACCCAGCCCGGCGGCGTCCGAGGCGACGGAGCCGAACCCAGCCCCACCGGCACTTGCGGCGCGGGGCCCGGAGCAGCGCCCCGATCTCTCAGCCCCACCGGCGTCCGAGGCGACGGAGCCGAACCCAGCCCCGCCGGCACTTGCGGCGCCCGGGGTCCGGGGCAGCGCCCCGATCCTTCAGCCCCGCCGGCGTCCGAGGCGACGGAGCCGAACCCAGCCCCGCCGGCGTTTGAGGCGCGGGGTCCGGGGCAGCGCCCCGGCAGCGGCGCCGGGCCCGGATCAGGTACCGAGCCAGGTCCCCACGGCGTAGGTGACGGCCATGGCCAGCGCACCCCCGGCAACGTTGCGCAGGACCGCGCGGAACGCAGGCGCGCCACCAAGGCGGGCACTGACCACCCCGCACAGGGTGAGCGCGGCCAGCACGGCCGCCACCGTCACCGGAACCCGCCCCGACGGCCCGGGCAGCACGATCGCGAGCAGCGGCAGCAACGCACCCACGGTGAATGCGACGAGGCTCGCGAAGGCCGCGTGCCACGGATTGGCCAGCTCGTCGGGATTGATGCCGAGCTCCACCCGGGCATGCGCCCGCAGCGCGTCCCGCTCCGTCAGCTGCTCGGCGGCCTCCCGGGCCAGGGTCCGGCTGAGCCCCCGCGCGGCCAGCAGGTCGGTGAGCTCGTCCAGCTCCGCCTCCGGCTCCTCGGCCAGTTCCCGCCGCTCCAGCTCCAGCGCGGCCCGTTCGGAGTCCCGCTGCGAGCTGACGGAGACGTACTCCCCCGCCGCCATCGACAGGGAGCCCGCCAGCAGCCCGGCGACGCCCGCCGCCAGGATCGCGGAGCGCGAGGTGGTGGCCCCGGCCACGCCGACCACCAGGCCCGCGGTGGAGATGATCCCGTCGTTGGCGCCGAGCACCCCCGCCCGCAGCCAGTTCAGCCGCGTGCTGATCTCCGCGCTCGCCGAGCCGCCGCCACCACCGCGGCCGTGGGCCTCGATGTGCGCCCGTGTCGGGGAATCGTCTTCCGTCACGCCACCACTGTCGTGGCACGCGCCCGGCAGGGCCACCCGGCGGCCGGTCCGGGTGCGCGGGCCCGGCCCACGTACCAGGGTGGAGGGGTGAGACGCGGACGCGAGGAGCCGGGCTGGCTGCGCGGTGAGCCACCGCCGCGCTGGGCTCGGCTCGCACCCGCCGTGGCCCTGGTGGTGCTGGTCCTCGCGCAGGTGCTCACGCCGGGCGACGTGGAGCTCGGGTACTTCCTGGCCGGTCTGCCGCCGGTGGCCGCCTTCGCGTACGGGGCGGGCGGGACCGCGATCTTCGCCGGCCTCGTCCTGTTGCTGCTCGGGGTGCCCGCCCTCGGCATCGCCCACGCCCGGGGCGCGGACCTGGCCACGGTGGCCACCGTCGGACTGCTGAGCGTGGTGATCGCGTGGGTCCGTCGGCGCCGGGACGCGCAGCTGGTCAGTGTACGGACGGTGGCGGAGGCGGCTCAGCTGGCGGTCCTGCCGCCGGTGCCGGAGCGGGTGGGTCCGGTGCACTGTTCCGGCCTCTACAAGGCGGCGCAGCGCGGCACCCTGGTCGGCGGCGACCTGTACGACGTACGGGCCGGGCCGTACGGGGTCCGGGCGTTGGTGGGGGACGTACAGGGGCACGGCCTGGCGGCGGTCGGCACGGTGGCCGCGCTGCTCGGGGCCTTCCGGGAGGCGGCGCTCGACGACGCGGAACTGGCGGCGGTCGTGGCCCGGCTGAACCGGCGCCTGACGGCTGACTGCGTGGCCGCCTCCGACGGGCACCCCGAACTGTTCGCGACGGCCTTGCTGCTGGAGTTCCCGCCCGGGCTGGACCTCGTACGGCTCGTCTCGTGCGGGCACCCGCCCGCGCTGCGGCTGCGCGGGCCGGCGGTCGAGGAGGTGGCGGTGGAGCCGGGTCCGCCGCTGGGCCTGGGGCTCGCGGGCCTGACTCCGCCGCTGGTGACGGAGCTGGGGGTACGGCCCGGTGACCGGTTCCTGCTGCACACCGACGGGGTGACGGAGGCACGGGACACGGCGGGGCACTTCTATCCCCTGGCCGCGCGGCTGCCCGTGGTGGCGAGGGAGCCGGCGGGCCTGGTCGCGGGGGTGTGGCGGGACCTGGTGGCGTTCACCGGGGGCGGTCCGCGCGACGACGTGGCGCTGCTGATGCTGACACTCCCCGGCCCGGCGGGCGCGGAATGACCTGGACGGGCGCCCCGGTCTGTACTGTGCGTAACCAATGAACACCCACAGTGACGCCGGAATGGGAGCCGCCATGTCCATGCTGCTGATCAGAGGAAAGTTCAAGGTGGAGGGGGGCGCCAAGCCGGACGGCGACACCCTCCCCTTCATCCCGGACAACGTGGCCGACTGGAAGCTCGTGCCCGGGGACGGACAGGTCGTACCCAAGGCCGACGGCCGCGGGAGCATCCGGCTCGAAGGAATCGACGCCCTGGAGACCCACTACGGCGAGAAAGAGCCCCACATCGAGCACCAGCCGCGGGGCCTCGCCCACGAGGCCGCGGACGAGCTGCTGAAGTCCCTGGGCTTCAGCACCGTCCTCCGCGACGACGACGAGACCGTCGCCACCGTGCCGGACAGCGTGCCCGGATGGATCCTCACCCGGGGAGCCGACGCCTTCGGCCGCTGTGTGGCCTTCGTCGGCAAGGGCACCCCGCCCGTGTACAGCGGCTACTGGACCGGCGTCGACGAGGACCTGCTGAAGCGGACCGCCAACTACCGCCTGCTCCTGCTCGGCCTGGCCTATCCGACCTTCTACTCGGGCCTGCCCGTGTACCTGCGCGAGCTCCTCACCGAGGCCTCGGAGAAGGCGAGGGCGTCCGCGAAGGGCGTGTGGAACGTCGACAAGACCCTCGACGGGGCGGCGGTCACCGCGATGACCTCGCTCACGGACGACACCACCGGCGCGGTGATCCTGCCGAAGCTGTTCCGCCGCCTGAAGGACTACCTGGACTTCACCGCACCCGGCACGTCGCTCGCCTGCTTCCGCGCCTTCCTGGCCGGGGCGGACGACGAGTACCGCCTCCTCCCGGACTCCGGGGCGCTCCTCAGGGGCCTGCACCACATCGTCGAGGTCAGCGCCGACAACACCGTACGGATGACCCGTCCGGCCAGAGAGATCGTCTTCAACGAGAAGTGAGCGCGAGCCCGCCGGGGCCCGTGGCCCCGGCAGGTCGACGCCGGCCGGCTCGGCCGGCTCAGCCCGCGCTGACGATGAACGCGCGCACCATCTTGCAGGTGACATTGGACGGCCGGTGGATCCCCGTCCGGACGGCCATCGTCCGGATCTTCCGGTTGGTGGCACGCCGGGCGTCATACGTCCCCGAGTCGAGCAGGGATATCGCCAGCCGCATCGCCTTCAGGCGGCGGTTGTGGCTCTCGTACCACTCGCGGGGCAGGCCCGCCGGCAGCGGCTTCTTCTTGACGTGCTGGATGGTGGTGGCAGTGGCCATCTACAGCCTCCCAAACGGTAGTTGGCGTCCTGTCGTTCTCCCTCGATTTTACCGGGGACCACTGACAGAAGCCCCTGGCCAGACGGGCTCCGGGCAAGGTTGCGGACGGGGCTCCGGACAGGGCTCCGGATAGGGTTGGGGGCATGGAGATCTGGATCAACCCCGCCTGTTCCAAGTGCCGCAGCGCGCTGACCCTGCTGGACGCCGAGGGCGCCGACTACACCGTGCGCCGGTACCTGGAGGACGTGCCCTCCGAGGACGAGATCCGCGAGGTCCTCGGCCGCCTCGGCCTGGAACCGTGGGACATCACGCGCACCGCGGACCCCCTGGCCGGGGAGACGGGCGTACGGGACCTGCCGCGCGAGGAGACCGACGAGGCGCGGGCCCGCTGGATCGCCCACCTGGCCGCGCACCCGAAGCTGATCCAGCGCCCGATCATCACCGCCGAGGACGGCACGGCCGTGGTCGCCCGCTCCGAGGACGCCGTCCGCGAGGCACTGTCCCGCAAGGCTTAGACCGTGATCCGGCCTGATCGGCAAGACACGGCGCAACCCTGGGCCGTGTCGTCGAAGTCCCGCGTGGCCGGCGGGGCTTCGACGACACTCCCTAGACGCGGCGCGCGATGACCTCCATGCACGCGCGGTAGCGCTCGCTGACCGCGTAGTGCAGGGGTGCGAAGCCGTGCTCGTCCAGCAGCTCGTACAGGCGCCGGCGGCTGAAGTTGTGGAAGTGCTCCAGCTCTCCCCAGTAGGGGTTGGCCTCGGCCGCGTCCAGCAGCCGCCAGACCGCGCAGTCGTAGTTGGGCATCGACGCGAAGATCACGCCGCCCTCCCGCAGGAGCCGGTGCGCGGCGACCAGGCCCTCGCCCGGATACGGCATGTGCTCCAGCACGTCGGCCAGGCTGATCACGGAGTACCGGCCGGGCGCGTCGAGCGTCGTGAGGTCGGCGCAGTGCGCCTCGATGCCGAGTCGGCGCAGTCCCTGGGCGGTCGACGGCCGCAGATCGAGGCCTTGGGGCTCGAAGCCCCACTCCTCCGCCGTGAACAGCAGCGATCCGTTGCCGAAGCCGACGTCGAGCCAGCAGCCGTCCGCGACGTAGCGCGCGACGCGCTCCACGATGCGCGCCGAGAGGTAGCGGTTCTGCTCGAACCCCGCGCCCGGCTGCTGGTTCGGGTTGGTCGAGGAGAAGACCTCCGCCGAGACCTCGTCCGTGAAGTAGCCGTCGGTGAAGACGTGTCCGCATGCGGCGCAGCGCATCCAGACCATGGTCGGCCCGACCACCGGCTTGTACAGGGGATGGTTCGAGCAGTCGCCGGTCCTCAGCGTGGAGATTTCGGCGGCGGAGCAGAGCGGACAGGCGCCGTACAGGTGACGCGGCTGGTTAGTGACAGGGGTGGCCGCAATGGCTGGGCTGGCGGACATGTCAGGAAAATACCGGCTGTTGCGGTCGGCGCCGCGATGGCGCGCTGGGCACACTTACGAGTCGAACCGACGGGCGATCTCCTGCGCCGCCGTGAGCGGCAGCGCGTGGTGCGAGATCCCGGGCAGTACGTCGACGCGCGCGCCCGGGAGCACGTCCCGCGCGGCCCGGGAAGCGCGGGCGGCGTCGTGGCAGCGGGCGCGGCCGGCGAACAGGATGTCGACCGGCAGCTCCCCGAGCCCGGTCAGGTCGGGGCGCGGCCCGGTCACCGGCCTGACGGTGGGAAAGGCGGCCGCTTCGTCCTGGAGCCGGAGCCAGGCCGGGTCGAGGGGCGCCCCGCCGGTCTCCCAGGCGAGGAAGGAGCGGATCCGTTCCGGCGTGGGCCGTACCAGCACGGGCAGCGCGCGCAGCACGTAGCCGGGGCGGAGCCCGGCGAAGACCTGGGTCGGGTCGAGCAGTACGAGGCGGCCGAGCCGGGCGGACCGCCGCACGGCGTCGGCGGCCGCGTAGTGGGCGGCGATCCAGGCCCCGTACGAGTGTCCGCCGAGGCTGACGGGGCCCTGGGTGCCCAGCCCGCCGAGGACCGCGTCGAGCCAGCCGACGAGGTCCTCGGTGGCCCGTACCGGCCGCCCCGGCGCCGGCACGCTGAGCCCCGGGTCCCCCACCAGGTCGACGGCGTGTACCCGGTGGGTGCGCGCGAGCCCGGCCGCGGCGCAGGCCCCCCACACCGTGGAGGTGGCCCCGCCGCCGGGCAGCAGCACCAGCGGCGGGGCACCCGCCGGACCACAGCTGTTGACGTGGGTGACCCCGTACGGGGTGGGCAGTTCGACCGCCTCGACCGGCCCGGGCCACCGGCCGAGCGCCTCGTCGTAGGCGGCGCGGAAGGAAGCGGAAGCGGTGCGGGAGGAAGACGTCCGGTCCATGGCTGGCTCCAATGCCTCGCTCGGCGATAATCTCGCTCAACGAGAGACTTTAGGCCGGAGGCGATGTGGACGACAACCGGGAACCCGACAACCTGCACCTGGTGCACCTGCTGCGGGCCGTGACCGTCGAATTCGGCCTGCGCCAGGCGGAGTTCGCTGCCCGCAACGGCATGCACCCCACCGACGTACGGGCCCTGATCTGCCTGCTGGACGCGGCCCGCGCCGACGAGCCGGCCACGGCGGGCCTCCTCGGCGCCCGGCTCGGCCTCAATTCGGCGGGCACCACCGCCGTGATCGACCGGCTGGAACGGCTGGGCCACGTGGCGCGGGTCCGCGACGACCGCGACCGACGCCGGATCCTGCTGCGCGTGGAGCCGGAGGCGATCCGCCTGGGCCGGGAGTTCTTCGCCCCGGTCATCGACGGGCTGCTCCGGGTGCTGGACTCCTTCGGCCCCGCGGAACGGGACACCGTCCGCCGCTTCCTGACGGCCGCCCACGCCGTCTTCACGCCGGAGCCGCGCGCGTGACCTCCCGCCACTCACCTGGCCCTCATCCGTGACCTCGTAGGGTGAACCCAGCAGCAAATCGGTACGTATCGCACCAAAGGACCCGACGTGAACGAGCATCAGCAGCCGCAGGCAAGTCCGCTCGGGCTCCCGCTCCCCCAGCCGCGGCGGGGGGCCGACTGGATGTTCGGCGGCGTGTACGGGACGGTGCTCGCCAGTGGGCTGCTGGCCGCGCTGACGGGCGGTGAGTACACCCCCTACTACGACGCCAGCTGGGTGCTCTTTACTTGATGAAGGCGTTGGCGACGATGATGGCCAGGCCGATCGTGGCGTCGGCCAGGCCGATGAGCAGCGCGGTGGTCAGCCGGTGGCCGACCCGGACCGCCACTACCCCCCCCCCAGGCGAACAGCAGGGCGGTGTTCAGGCCGAGTCCAGGAGCTGCGCCTCCGCCTCCGCCAGGATCTCCGTCAGCCGGGCGCCGAACTCCGCTCCGCGCGGATCCGGCACACCCGTCCGGGCCGCGGTGAGCAGGGCGTCGAGGGCCCGCCCGAAGGCGCCGGGGACGTCGCTCCAGCCGGGCAGCGTGTGCACGCCCTCGGTTCCGCGCAGCTCCAGCCCCACCCCGGCGGCCGCCCGAGGCGCGCCCAGGCTGAGCACGGCGGTGCTGGCCGCGCCGGAGGCGTGGCGCAGGGCCATCTGGACCACGTCGGAGGGGCCCCGCGTGGCGCTGACGGCGGTGACGTCACCGAGGACCGGGATCAGCACGGAGAGCGCGTGCGGGCCGACGTCCCACAGCCCGCCCTTGGCCTTGCGCCAGGGCGACGCGGCGTACGCGCTGGGCGTGCCGTCGGGCGGGAAGACGGCGCCGAGCCAGTGCGCGGATGCGGTGAACCAGCCCGGACGGGCCGCCTGTTCCGCGACCCAGCCCGCGGTGGGCTCCGCGAAGCGGAGGGTGAGGAAGACGACGGAGGCGACCCCGTGCCGCGCGGCCGCCTCGGCGACGGCCCGGGCGTCCCGGGCCGTCGTCGCGACGGGCTTGTCGAGCAGCAGGTGGCAGCCGGCGGCGGCCGCGCGCACCGCGAGAGGGGCCTGGACGTCGGGCGGCAGGGCGAAGGCCACGACGTCACAGTCGGCGAACAGCGCGTCGGGGTCTTCGTACACCTTCACGCCGAACGCGTCGGCCAGCTCGGCCGCGGCTTCGGGCCGGCGGCCCCACACTCCGGCGAACTCCGAGCCTGTGTGGGCGGCGAGCGCGGGGGCATGGGTACGGTGCGCCCACGGGCCGGTGCCCAGCAGTCCGACCCGGGGCCGTGGGCCTGCGACAGCCTGTTGGGCGGCACTCTTGGCGGGGTCTGCGGCGCGGTCTCGGCCGGGGTTTCCAGAAGGGGTTACATCAGACAAAATGCTCACCCGACCAGTCTGCCCCAGTCGGACGGGTGTGCCGTCGCCGACCCGCTGCCTACCCGCACAACCCACCCGACCTGCGGTGCAAACCTCGGTAACACGGGGTTCACACACGGGCAACGGAAGGGAAATCGCGGGCGGGCACGCTGCGGTCATCACCGCAGCGATGAAGCAGCGACCAGCAGCACCCGCAGAGTCTGAGGATGGGGCCCGTGAGCTACAAGGCTGAGTACATCTGGATCGACGGCACCGAGCCGACGGCGAAGCTTCGCTCCAAGACGAAGGTCCTGGCCGACGGCGACGCACTGCCGATCTGGGGCTTCGACGGATCGAGCACGAACCAGGCCGAGGGCCACGCCTCCGACCGCGTCCTGCAGCCGGTGTTCTCCTGCCCGGACCCCATCCGCGGCGGGGACAACGTCCTCGTGCTGTGCGAGGTCCTGAACATCGACATGACCCCGCACGAGTCGAACACCCGCGCGCAGCTGCGTCCGGTCGCCGAGAAGTTCGCCGGGCAGGAGCCGATCTTCGGCATCGAGCAGGAGTACACCTTCTTCGACGGCAGCCGCCCGCTCGGCTTCCCGGTCAACGGCTTCCCGGCGGCGCAGGGCGGCTACTACTGCGGTGTCGGCTCGGACGAGATCTTCGGCCGCGAGATCGTCGAGAAGCACCTGGACCACTGCCTCGCGGCGGGCCTGAGCATCTCCGGCATCAACGCCGAGGTCATGCCCGGCCAGTGGGAGTTCCAGGTCGGTCCCGTGGGCCCGCTGGAGGTCTCCGACCAGCTGTGGATCGCGCGCTGGCTGCTCTACCGCACCGCCGAGGACTTCAACGTGTCGGCGACGCTGAACCCGAAGCCGGTGAAGGGCGACTGGAACGGCGCGGGCGCGCACACCAACTTCTCCACGAAGGCGATGCGCGAGGACTACCGCGCGATCATCTCCGCGTGCGAGGCGCTGGGCGAGGGCAGCAAGCCGATGGACCACGTGAAGAACTACGGCGCCGGGATCGACGAGCGTCTGACGGGTCTGCACGAGACCGCCCCGTGGAACGAGTTCAGCTACGGCGTCTCGGACCGCGGCGCCTCGGTGCGCATCCCGTGGCAGGTGGAGAAGGACGGCAAGGGGTACATCGAGGACCGCCGCCCGAACGCGAACGTGGACCCGTACGTGGTGACCCGCCTCATCACGGACACCTGCTGCGCCGGCCTGGAGAAGGACGGCCTGGTCTGAGGCCCCACAGCACCCCGCCCCACCCCGAACAGCACGACGACGCCCGCTGCGCCTCCCCGGCGCGGCGGGCGTAGTCAGTTGCGGGCGTCGTCAGTTGCGGGCGCTCCGGGTGCAGTTGCCGGTTTGTCCTGGATTGATGGGGACGTGGTCCTGGAATGTGAGACGTTGTTCCACGACGTGAGACGAGGTCTGCCCCGGGGCGTGTCCGTCTGTTTGAATGGGGACCATGGCCAGCCATTCGCACACCTCGTCAGGTCGCAGTGACCTCGAGCCGTTCTGGCCGTCCCGTCAGGATCATGATTTCGACCGGGAGTGTTGCCGCGCGAAGAACGCGCCGGCCCTCTAACGCCTCCGGGACCTCCCAGCTGACCTGTCCCGAGGCCTTCGGTCTGCGCGGTACGACATCGATGACGTACGTACGTCTCCTGCCGACCACTCCGCGTGAAAGAGCTGACCACTCATGGCGAACACCCGCACCCGCACCCTCACCTCCACCTCCTCCGCTTCCCTGATCCATCCGCCCGGTCCGCGCCACCGACTGCGCGCCGTCGACCGGGACGAGGTGGCCCGAGTGGTGGACCTGCTGCCGCCCGGCGCCACCTGGCTGCCCGCCCCGCAGCACACGCTCCCGACGGTCCCCGGCCAGCCACCGATGGTCGGCTACCTGGTGCTGGTACCGGCCGACCAGCAGCCGCCGGTCGCCTTCGCCCCCCAGGCCGTCGCCGCCCCGGCGCCGCCGTACTCCCCCGAGCCCGCGGCCGCCACGGGCGACGGACTGGTCCGCATCGACCCGGCACAGCGCACCGCCGAGGTCGACGGACAGGTACTCGACCTGACCTACCTGGAGTTCGAGCTCCTGGCCCATCTGGTGAAGCACCCGCACCGGGTGCACAGCCGGGACCAGCTGGTGACCACGGTCTGGGGCTACGGCCACGTCGGCGACGGCCGGACCGTGGACGTCCACATCGCCCGCCTGCGCCGCAAGCTGGGCGCGGCCCACCGCGGCGCCATCCAGACGGTGCGCCGGGTGGGCTACAAGTACGCGCCCTGACGGACCGGCCGGCCGTACGCGAAGGGCCCGCACTCCCGAGGGGAGCGCGGGCCTTTCGGCTCCCTGGACCTAGGCGGGGTGCGTCGCCTTCGTACGGCGCCGGGCCACGAGGCCCAGCAGTACGTCGACCGCCAGGAACGCCACCAGGCTGATCCCCAGCATCGGGACGAACCAGCCGGCCACGGCGGTCACCGCGGCCAGCGGCAGCAGCACCGTCACCGGCAGCTTGCGCCAGGCGCCGCGCGGCTGGGGGCGGCCGACGGACAGCTTGCGGTCCTTGGTCGGGCGGCGCAGCCACCACATCCGGTAGCCCCAGAAGACGAGGAACATCAGCGCGACGGCGAGCGCGGCCAGCGCGAGCTGGTTGACGAGCCCGAAGGTCTGGCCCATGTGCAGGTCGATGCCGAAGCGGGTCATCTTGGCGAGCAGCGGGTAGTCGGCGAAGCGCAGTTCGTCCAGGACCCGGCCGTCGGCGGGGTCGATCGCGACGGCGTCCAGGTGGACCGGCACCTGCTTGTCCTTCTCCTTGACCACGTACCCGTTGCCCTTGGCCGGGAGCGTCACCTGGAGGTACTCGGTGACCCCGGCGGCCCGGGCGGCCTCGACGGCTCGGTCGATGCCGATGTCGGCGGTCGGGGCGGGCGGCGGCATCTCCTCACCGGGGCCCATGGTGTGGCCCGCGTGCTCGTCGCCCCCGGCGGAGTCCGCGCCCGGCTTCAGCTTCGCCGAGACGGCGGGGGTGGCCCCGCCGAGGCGGTCCTGGAGCTGCCCGATGTTCTCGCCGGCGTACTTCGACCAGGTCAGGCCGGTGGCGGAGAGCACGACGAGCCCGGCGACGGACCACAGGCCGACCACGCCGTGCCAGGACAGGGTCCGGCGGCGGCCCATTGCCCCTCGGGCGGGGAGAACCAGTTCCGCCTTCCGCTTGCGGCGACGGCCGATCCACAGGGCGAGTCCGCCGAGGGCGACCACCCACAGCCAGCTCGCGGCGAGTTCGCTGTAGTTCCGGCCGAAGTCGCCGAGCTGGAGGCTGGAGTGGAACTCGCTCAGCCAGGCCCGCAGCGGCAGCGCGTCGCCGGAGGTGGTGAGCTGCCCGCGCACCTCGGCCGTGTACGGGTCGACGAACACGGTGAGGGTCTCGCCCTCCGGGAGCCCCTTGCTCTCCATGATCACGCGGGTGGTGGCGTCGGCGTCGGGCGCGGGCCACACCGAGACGATCTCGCCCTGGGGAGCGGCGCCCTTGGCCGCCGCGACCTGGGCGCTGAGCGGCAGGGCGTTCTCGCCGACACTGGCGACGGTCAGCTCGTCGGAGTAGACGATCTTCTCGGCCTGCCAGGAGCCGGCGTACAGCAGCCCCGTGGCGGCGGCGAGGAACAGCAGCGGGGCGATGAGCAGGCCCGCGTAGAAGTGGGTGCGCAGGAGCAGCGGGCGCAGGGCGGCCCAGCCGCCGCGGCGCTCGGACGTGTCGGTGGTGCCTATGGTGCCCGTAGTGCCGGTGGTGTCGGTGATGTCGCTGGGATCGGCGTCCGGGGTCCGGACGTCCTGAACCTTGTCAAGGGACATGGTGGTCCTAGGTGTTGGCGAAGACATGGGAGGCGGCCCCAGGTCTCGCCCCCTCGCCGAAGAGGGTGCGCCGGTTCAGGCGCGGGCAGGACGGCCGGGGACCGTGGTGCGGAAGGCTCTGTCGGCGGGCGGCCCGCGCCGCACCACGGCATGGGCGTGCACGGCTCCGCGCAGGCGGCGCGGCCGTACGGACGGAGGGCGGACGGCGGCCGGAGCGGTCGGCGGCACCACCCGCGCCCGGAGCAGGGCGAGCGCGCGGGAGAGGGGCCGGGCCGCGTGCAGCGCGACGGCCCCCACGGTCCGGGCCAGCCGGAAGACGGCGGCCTCGCCCCGGGCCAGCCAGGCGGCGCAGAACAGCCCGGCGAGCACGTGCGCGGCGATCATCCCGGCCACGCCGTGCCCGGCCCCGGCCATGTCTGCCATGGGAGCCATGCCCGCCATGCCCGCCGTACCGGCGCCCGCGCCCATCTCCATGCCCGGCATGTCGTGGTGCCCGGACAGGGGCATCGCCCCGGGTTCGGGCGCCGCCGTCCGACTCCCGGAGAAGACGAGGTGCAGCACTGCCTGTACGGCGAGCACCGCCGCGGCGATCCCCACCGGCCCCCGGCGCCGGCCGGCGGCGAGCCAGGCCAGTCCCGCGGTCATCCCGAAGGCACCCAGAAGGCCCGTCAGGGGAATGCCGGTACCGGATATGTGCGCATGCCCCACCGCGCCCAGGGCGGTACCCACCGCCGCGAACATCGCGGCGCGAGTGGCGCGCATCGGCGCGGGGTGTTGTGACATGGCCGGAACATGTTCCCACGGGGCCCGGTGGGGTCCGCCGGAGGGCCGTATCCGATCATGGGCGGGTGAATGCGATTCCACTGGGAGCGGCGTACGCCGGCGGGGTCCAGTTCGGGGCGTACGCCCTGGAACGGATGGAGCCGAAGGAGCGGGAGCGGCTGCTCCGGGACTGCTCGACGAATGTCGACAATCTCGCCGCCGGGCGCTGGGAGACGCTGCTGACCAGTGCGCTGGTCGTCGAAGAGCCCATGCCCCTGCCGTACGCGCTGCTGCTGGTCGCGGTCCTCGGCTACGCCGAGTACGCGTACGGCGCCTGGTGGACGGCCGCGGTGTTCCTGTTCGGGCACGCCGCAGCGACCCTCCTGGTGTACGGCGCCCTGCGCAGGACAACCGATCCGCAGACCCGTCGCGCCCTGGACGTGGGGACCAGCTACGGGTTCAACGCCGTGCTCGGCGCGCTGACCTCGGCCCTGCCGCGCGGGGCGGTCCGCACGGCCGCGCGGGCGGGGCTGCTGGCGCTCGCCGCACTGCCCGTGCTCAAGCGCGGCCGGACCTTCACGGACGCCGGACACCTGGCGGCGCTCGGCATGGGCATCGGGGTCTCCCTGGCCGTCGATTGTCTTTCCGGCCCAAAACATCAGAAAATTACATGAATCACCGAACGGTACGAACCGCTGGAGCAGCCACGATGACCGCCACCCCCTCCACCACCGTCGCCAACCTGCGCGACCTCGGTGGCACCCCGCTCTCCGGCGGCCGCACCGTCCGCCCCGGCCTGGTGCTGCGCTCCGGCCAGCTCGACCGGCTCGACCTCGACGCCGACCCGGCGGTGGCCGCGCTGGGCCTGCGTACCGTCATCGACTTCCGCACCGAGATCGAGCGCACCGCCCATCCCGACCGGGTGCCGGCCGACGCCCGGCTCCTGGTCGGCGATGTCCTGGCGGACAAGATGAACTCGGGCCGGATGCCCGCCGCGGCCCAGCTCAAGGACCTGCTGTCCGACCCGGTCGTCGCCGAGGAGCACCTGGGTGGCGGCAAGGCGCAGGCGCTGTTCGGCGACATCTACCGGTCCTTCGTGCACTCCGCCTCCGCGCAGGCCGCGTACCGGATGCTGCTCACCGAGGCCGCCGACCCCGGCGCGGGTCCGCTGCTCTTCCACTGCACGGCCGGCAAGGACCGCACCGGCTGGGGCGCGACGGTCATCCTGTCGCTGCTCGGCGCCGACGACGCGACCCTGACGGCCGAATACCTGTCGGTGAATCCGGCGGTCAAGCAGGCCTTCGCCCCGATGATCGAGGGCTTCACTGCGGCCGGCGGCGACCCGGACATAGCTCTCGCGCTGATCGGCGTCTTCCCCTCCTACCTGGAGGCCGCGCTGGACGAGGTCGAAACGCGCTACGGCTCCGTGGAGAAGTACGTGCGCGAGGGACTCGGCGTCTCCGACGAAACGGTCGAGGCCTTGCGCGCCCACCTGGTGGCCTGAGCCGCGGGTCCGATGGCGCCCCCGGGGGCCCTCCCGGCGGTAGCCGGGGGATGCTGCGCCGTTGACGAGTGACCATCCGACGATTCCCTCGTTCTGCTGAACGTGACTGCGCCGGATACCACCACCCGCCCCCTGTCTCCCGATGTCGAGCAGGCCGAGGCCGCCATCGTCGAGCACTACCCGCGGCTGGTGCGGCTCGCCTACCTGGTGCTGCCGCCCGCCCTCGGCCGCAACCGGCGGGTGCTCACCGCCCACTCGCTGGTCCAGCGTGCGCTGCCGCGGGGGCGGCGGGACGCGGCGGCAGCCGTGCGGGGCGGGGTGCCGGGCCAGCGCGGCGGCGAGGGTGACGCCGGGTACGCGTACGTCCGGCTGCGCGTGCTGCGCGCCGCCCTGGAGGCCGGGATCCCGCTGACCTTCCGCGCCCTGCCCCGGCGCGCGCAGCTCCCGCCCGCGCTGCCGCAGGTGTGGGGGCTGCGGCTGTTCCCGCGCTCCGGCGGGGCCGAGGAACTCGCCCTCGACCAGTGGCTGGCCACCCTCGGCGGGCCCGGCCGCGCCGCCTGCGTCCTGCGGGCCCTGGAGCGGCTGTCCGAGCCGGAGGTGCTCCGGGTGCTCGACGAGGCCGGGGTCGCCGATCCGGCCGCCGCGGTCGCGGAGTCGGGGGATCCGGCGAACGACTCCCTGTTCGCCTCCCCCGAGTTCGACCCGTGCGTCCTCCAGGCCCGGCCCACCGACCTGCTGCGCAGGCGCCGGCTCGCGAGGGCCGCCCTCGCCGCCGGGGCGGCCCTCGCCGTCTGCGGGGCGCTGCTCGCGCTTCCCGGCGGGGGCTGGGGCGCGGACGGGGCCGCCGCCCCGCTCTACACCCGTAACGCCTCGGCCGAACAGGCCCTGGATCCCGGGAAGCTGGTCCGGGCCGCGCCGTCGCTGTGGCGTACGTCCTCCCGTACGGACTTCTCCACCTGGCCCGCCCGCGGCGACCGCGCCGACGACGGCGAACTGCTGCGCCGGGCGCTGGCCGTCTGGGCCCGGCCGGGCTCCTCCGTGGTCGTCTCGGCCACCCCGGGCACCCCCGCCGGACCGCCGATGGGACCGGCCCAGCTGCTGTTCGCGGGCGTCGTCGACCAGGCCGTCGTCGTCCTGCTCTACGACGGCCTGCGCGTGGTCCGGTACGCCGAACCGCGCGCCGGGACCACCGGCGCGGCCCTCGACTTCGCGCGGACCGACGGCGCCTCGGCGGACACGGCGACCGCCCTCGTGCTCAGCCGGGTCGACGGCAACGTCCGTTACCTCACCGCGCCCTGGGTCACCGGCGCCGCCCTGCGGGACCTGCTCAAGCCGGGCGGAGCTCCCGTACCGCTGAAGCCGGCCCCGGACGGGGTCACTCCGCCGGTGCCGAGCCCGGCTCCGGCGGGCAGTTGCACCAGTTGGAACGCCCTGGCCCTGACGGGCGACGGAGCCACCCGGCTGATCACCGACCTCGGCGAACTCACCCCGGCCCGGCTCACCTCGGGCGCGCCGGGTGCCGAGCGGGACGTGACGGAGGCCGCGGAGCTCGGAGACTGGTCGAGGATCGCCTGCCTGCTTCCCTCGGTGCGTTCGCACGGGGTCCGCACCGTGAACGCCTGGACGTACGCGAAGCAGCCGCTGCCCGAGGGCGACGGGACGGCGGCCTGGCTGTGCACGCGGGCCGAGACCTGGCGGGGCACGGCGGACCGGGTGCAGGCGCAGTTCCTGGCGCCGGGCGCCCCGCTCGCGGCACAGGCGGCCAGGTCGGAGGGGTCGCCGGCGTGCGGTCCGCGGGAGCCGCGGGTGCTGGCGGGCGTGCTGTGGAAGTCGCGCGCGGGCCAGTGGTACGTACTCGCGGCGGGCAGTGCGCAGTTCGCCTCGCTGTCGGTGTCGGGCGGCGGGGTGAGCGGGGCAGCGAACGGGAACCGGCTGGCGGTCAAGGCGCCGGCGGGGGCGCAGGTGGACCTGTCGGGCAAGCTGACGGACGGGACGAAGGCCGGGGCGCTGCGTTAGGAAGTGGCCGCCGAGGGGTTTTCCTGGCGTGTACCCATCAGTACATTGACGCCATGTCTAATAGGCCGCTCGCGCCCGCCCCCGTGGCGTCGGAACACATCGACCTGAGGCCCCGGAACGTGTCCTTCGGCTGGGAGGACACTCCGCTCCACTGGCTGCCCGACGACCCGTTCACCGGGCACATGATCAACGTGCTGCACCTGCTGCTCCCGGCGGGTGAGCGGTGGTTCGTGCACGTCTACAAGCAGGTGCTCCCGTACATCGAGGACGAGCGGCTGCGCGCGGACGTCGTCGGCTTCATCGGCCAGGAGGCCATGCACGCCGCCGCGCACGACGACGTACTCCCCCACCTGAAGCGGCTGGGGCTGGACCCGACCCCGTACACGGCGCAGGTGGACTGGCTCTTCGAGAAGCTGCTCGGCGACCGGACCCTGCCGCCGGGCCGGGCCCGGCACTGGTGGCTGATGGAGCGGGTCGCGATGATCGCGGCGATCGAGCACTACACGGCGTTCCTGGGCGACTGGGTGCTGAACGCCGACGAGTTGGACCGGCGGGGCGCCGACCCCACCATGCTGGATCTGCTGCGCTGGCACGGCGCGGAGGAGGTCGAGCACCGCTCGGTGGCCTTCGACCTCTTCATGCACGTGGACGGCGGCTACCGGCGCCGGGCACGGACCTGGGCGACCGGCTTCTCCGCGCTGGTCTTCCTGTGGCAGCGCGGTGTCCGCTTCTTCATGGAGAACGACCCGCACCTGGTGGACGGCAAGGCCTCCTTCGGGCAGTTCTTCCGGGCCGGGCAGCAGGGCGTGCTCCCGTCGACGGGCGCGATGCTGAAGTCCATACCGAAGTACCTCTCCCGTACGTACCACCCCTCGCAGGAGGGCTCCACCGCCCAGGCGGTCGCCTATCTGGCCTCCTCCCCCGGCGCGAACGGCGGGATGAAGGCATGAGGCGCGCGCTGAAGGTCACGGCGGTCGCGGGAGTCGCGGGGGCGGCCTGGGTGGCGAAGCGGGCCCTGCACGGCCGCATCGGGAAGTCCCCGCTCTGGCCCCTGCCGGCTCTGGAGACCCCCGTCTCGGGCCACTCCCCGCGCCGCCCGCTGCGCGCGCTGATCGTCTCCCGTACGGAGCCGGCGGAGGGCGTGCTGCAGCTGACCGTGGAATCCCCCGGGCTCCCGGCGTGGACCCCGGGCGCGCACGTGGACGTCACGCTGCCGTCGGGGCTGGTCCGCCAGTATTCGCTGTGCGGTGATCCGGCGGACGCCGGTACGTACAGGATCGCGATCCGGCTGGTCGAGGACGGCCGCGGCGGCTCCCGCGAGGCGCACGCCCAGCTGGTCGAGGGCGCCGAGCTGGAACTGCGCCCGCCGCGCAACCGCTTCGAGCTGGTCCCGGCGTCCTCGTACGTGTTCGTCGCGGGCGGCATCGGCATCACCCCGATCCTGCCCATGCTCCGGGCGGCCACGGCGGCCGGCGCCGACTGGACCCTCCTGTACGGGGGCCGCTCGCGCGCGTCGATGCCCTTCCTCCCCGAACTCTCGCCCTACGGCGACCGGGTCGCGCTCCTCCCGCAGGACGAGGTGGGCCTGCCGGACCTGTCCCCGCTCGCCGGAGCCCGCCCGGGCACACTGGTCTACTGCTGCGGCCCGGAACCCCTGATGCAGGCCGTGACCACTGCGGCCCCGCCCGGCATCCCGGTCCACCTGGAACGCTTCACCCCGGCGGCCCCCGGCCCGGCCGAGGCCTTCACCGTCGAACTCCAGCGCTCGGGCCGCACCCTGGAGGTCGGCCCGTCGGAAACCACGCTGGCCGCGGTCCGCCGCGTCCTCCCCAACACCCCGTACTCCTGCGAACAGGGCTTCTGCGGCACCTGCCAACACCGCTTCCTGTCGGGCGAGGTGGACCACCGCGACACCCTCCTCACGGACCAGGAGCGCGAGGACTCGATGCTCCTGTGCGTCTCCCGCGCGAAGGGCGACCACCTCACCCTGGACCTCTAGCCCCTGGCGCCGGCTCCCCGCCCATGGATACGGGTGGCGATCGCTCCCCGCCCGCATGCGATGCGAAGACGGCTCAGCGTCCTGCACGGCTCCGGCGCAACACGAGCCGCCGCAGCGCCTTCCGTTGCCGTTCCGGGCACCCGCCGGGTCGGCAACGCCCTGGTGAGGGGTGGCGGATGTGGAAGTAGGGTGTCCGCATGACAACCGGGGTGCGGCGCAGGATGGGTGTCGAGGAGCGGCGGCAGCAGTTGATCGGGGTTGCCCTGGAGCTGTTCAGCAACCGGTCGCCCGACGATGTGTCGATCGACGAGATCGCGGCGGCCGCGGGGATATCGCGGCCGCTCGTCTACCACTACTTTCCGGGCAAGCTCAGTCTGTACGAGGCCGCGCTGCGGCGGGCGGCCGATGAGCTGGCGCTGCGGTTCGTGGAGCCTCACGAGGGGCCGCTCGGAGCCCGGCTGCTGCGGGTGATGGGGCGGTTCTTCTCCTTCGTCGACGACCACGGGCCGGGCTTCTCCGCGTTGATGCGCGGCGGCCCGGCGGTGGGCAGCAGTCAGACCAACGCCATGATCGACGAGGTGCGGCAGGCGGCGTACGAGCAGATCCTGGCGCACCTGGACCTCGGCGTCGACGAGCCCCCGGCCCGGCTGGAACTCGTGGTGCGCTCCTGGGTGTCGCTCGCCGAGTCCACCGCGCTGATCTGGCTGGACGGGCGGAAGATCCCGCGGGCGGAGCTGGAGTTGCAGCTGGTGCACGATTTTGCCGCGCTGGCCGCCGTGAGCGCGGCGTACGACGCGGAGATGGCGGGCATCCTCGTACGGATCCTGGCCCACGAGCCGGCCGACGGCCCCTTCGGGGAGCTGGTCGGGCGGCTGGGCGCGCTCGTCCCGAGCGGGGTGCCGGACCCGCGGTGATCCCGCCTCCGGCGGCCCGGCGTGATCATCGATAATGCTCGCGTGATCATTGACGACGGGATCTTGTTCCGGCCGGCCGTGGAGAAGGACGCCGGCACCCTGGTGGCGCTGTACGACCAGGCGGCCCGGTGGATGCGGGCCAGCGGGATCGACCAGTGGAAGCCCGGGGACAAGGACGCCGACCACTTCCGTGCGCGGATGGGCGACGGCGAAGTGTGGCTCGGCGGGGACTGCGACGGGCGGGTCGTCGGGGCGTACGAGCTGTGGTGGTCCGACGAGGAGGCCTGGGGCGTCCAGCCGCCGGTCGCCGGATACGTGCACCGGCTGATGGTGGAGCGCGCGACCGCGCCCGCCGGGGCCGGGCGGCGCCTGCTCGAACACGCCGAGCGGCGCATCGCCAGGACCGGCCGGGAGCGGGCGCGGCTGGACTGCGTCTCCACCAACCCCCGGTTGCTCGCGTACTACCAGGGTTCGGGCTACCGGGTGGTCGGGGAGCTCCCCAACAAGGTGGGGAAGGACGGCAGGGTCTACGGAGTGATCCTGCTGGAGAAGCGGCTCGACCGGCTCAGCGTCGTGTGAAGACCGAGACGGTGCGGGCGGGGACGGTGAACTCTCCTGTCGTGGTGTCGTAGGCGGACCGCTTGACCGTGGCGTCGGCGCCCGCGGCCTGGACCGGGTGCAGGGCGTACGCGGTGCCCGCGAGGCCGGGGACGCGCTGGGCCTGCGCGGTGGGAGTGGCGTTGAAGACCACCACCAGATCGCCCAGGGTCATGGTGATCACGCCCGGGGTCTCGTCCTTGCCCGAGAGGGGGAAGGCCAGCCGCGACTGGACCGCCTCCGCCGTGGTGAGGGCGAACTCCGGTTCGGTGGTGCGGATCTTCAGCAGGTCGCGGTAGGCCGCCGAGGTGCCGGTGATCTCGGCGCAGCCAGGGGCCGGGCCGGTCAGCAGGGGCTTCGCGTAGAGCCACTTCGAGGCGTTGTCGGCGGCCGGGGGCAGGCCACGGCCGAAGCCGTTGCCGTCCTGGCAGTCCCAGTGGACTGCGTTGAACCAGTCCCCGCTGTCGTAGGAGTTGCGGTCCAGGGACTTCGAGCGGAGCAGGTCCGTACCGGCCTGGGAGAGCGCCGGGCCCTGGGAGAGGGCGGCCGTCGCCAAGGCCAGGACCTGCATCCGGGCCCTGTCCTGTGCGGTGGTGGCCGGCGGGAGTTTGTAGGTCAGGGCGTCGGCGAGGGTCTCGTTGTCGTGGGCGTCCGCGTAGGCGAGGGCGTCGCCGGGGGCGGCCGCGTAACCGGCCGGGGCGCCGTTGTAGTCGAGCTCGGAGCCCTTGATCCGGCGGCCGGCGGTGTCGGTGAAGGCGTAGGAGGCGAGGTTGCCGGACAGGCCGACCTTGATCAGGTCCTGGTCGTGCAGGAGGCGGGCCTTCTGCTCGGCGGGGGTGCCGTTGGCCGGGGATCCGTTCGGCGCCGTGAACAGGCCGGAGGCGAAGCCCTGGACGCGCGGGTCCTCGTCGAAGGGGCCGCCGCCGCGGACCGCGTCGCGCGCCCGGTCGGAGAAGGTGGCGATGCCGGTGCCGGCCATGTTCTTCTGTGTGGCCTGTACGAAGCGGGCGTCGTCGGCGACCTCGCCGAAGTTCCAGCCCTCCCCGTAGAGGACGATCTTCTTGCCGTCGACCCCGTCCTTCGCCACCGTCAGCGCGTCGAGGGCGGCGCGCACGGCCAGGATGTTGGCCTTCGGGTGGTGGCCCATCAGGTCGAAGCGGAAGCCGTCGACCTTGTACTCCTTCGCCCAGGTGACGACGGAGTCCACGACGAGGCGGCCCATCATGGCGTTCTCGGGGGCGGTGTTGGAGCAGCAGGTGGAGGTGGCGACGCTGCCGTCGGCCAGCAGGCGCTGGTAGTAGCCCGGGACGATGCGGTCCAGGACGGACTTGTCCGACTGCCCGGACGCCACGGTGTGGTTGTAGACCACGTCCATGACCGTGCGCAGCCCGGCCCCGTTCAGCGACTGGACCATCTTGCGGAACTCGACCGTACGGGCCGTGCCGTTCGGGTCGCTCGCGTAGCTGCCCTCGGGAACGGTGTAGTGCAGCGGGTCGTAGCCCCAGTTGTACGCGTCCTTCGCGGCCGCGGCGGCCACGCAGGCCTGCTGCTCCTGCGAGTCCGGCGCGTACGCCTTCAGGTCGCAGGCGGGCTCGGTGCGGTCCGCGGGCTTCTCCGGGATCGTGCCGATGTCGAAGGCGGGCAGCAGGTGGACGTACGAGGTCCCGGCGGCGGCCAGGTCACGCAGGTGCCGCATGCCCGCCGAGCCGGTGTCCGTGAAGGCCAGGTACTGCCCGGGGTGGGTGCTGGTGCGGTCGGCGACGGAGAAGTCGCGGATGTGCAGCTCCTGGATCTGCGCGGAGGTGAAGGGCACGGGTGCGGGTTTGCGCAGCTGCTGCCAGCCGGGCGGGGCGAGCTTCGGGTCGGCCAGGTCGACGGCCAGGCTGTGGGCGGAATCGGTGGTCAGGGCCGTGGAGTACGGGTCGGTGACGAGGTTGCGGACCACCTGGCCGGTGCTCGGCGCCCAGACGGTGACGGCGTAGCGGTAGGGCTTCCCGGTCCAGGAGCGTTCGCCGCGCACCGACCAGACGCCGGTCGCGTCGTCGCGGCGCATGGCGACGGTGCGGCCGTCGAGTTCGAGGGCGACCTGCTGGGCTGTCGGGGCCCAGACGGAGAGGGTGGGGCGGCCGTCCTTGAAGACGGGGCCGAGCGGGGTGTTCGTCGCGTACAGGTCGTCCAGGACGCCGGCGAGCTGCACGCCGGTCGCGGCGAGAACGGCGCCATTGGCGGCGCGGGCGCTCGCGACGAGCTGGCCGCGCAGGGCTTCGCGGACGCGGTCCCGGTCGCGGGGGTCGACGGTGAACGCGGTGTACGCCGCCAGGTGCGGGAACTTCTGCTTCTGGGCGGCGGTGAGCTCGGACCGGTTCAGCCGCAGCCACTGGGCCCGGCCGGTCAGGGTGCCGTTCTCGGCCTTGACGGCGCCTTCGCGGGAGGCGAGGAGCTGGGCGGAGGCGGCGGCCGCGGGGGCGTTCCAGGCGAGCGTGTCGCGGTCGATCCAGACGGCCTGGGCCTTGGTGAGGTCGAGGGCGGCGCCGGTTCCTGCGGGCTGCGGGAGGAGGTACTTCTCCTTGCCGCCCAGCATCCACACCTCGTGGCCGGTGGCCTTCAGGTCCAGGGACTGGTCGGTGGGGAGGTCCTTCTCGTCGCCCTTGTGGAGGATGTAGCTGAGGCTGGTCGCCCCGGCCGCGAGCGGGACCTCGTACACCGCGCCGTAGGCGTCGGTACGGGCGGGGAGCAGCGGCTTGGACCAGTCGGTCGGGTTGGCGGCGCCGGTCCAGACGTGCAGGCCCCAGCCGTCGTAGGCGCCGTCGGGGCGCTGGTAGTGCAGGACGGCCTTGGCCGTGTCCTGCGGCGGGTAGACGGGGCGGTCGGTGCGGGCGGGTTCCTTGCCCTGCTCCAGCCAGACCTCGCCGGTCTTGGTCACGTCGATGGTGCGGTCGGCGGCTACGTCCTTGTTGCCGTCCTTGTCGATGACGAGGTAGCCGACGGAGGAGGCACCGGGCTTGAGCCTGACGTGCGCGAAGGCGCCGTAGGCGTCGCGGCCGGTGAAGTCGTGTCCGGCCGGCCAGGGGGTGGCTTCACCGTCGGCGAGGTCGCCCCAGGCGTAGAGCCGCCAGTTCGTGTAGTCGCCGTCGGGTCGGTTGTAGTGGACGACGGCGTAGTCGCGCTGGGTGGCGGTGGGGACCTCGGCGGGCGGGGCCTGCCCGGCCGTGGTTGCGGCGAGCGCGCTCGCGGTCCGGCCCGCGGCGTCCACGACGACGGCCTTGTAGCGCAGGGCGGTGCCCGCCGGGGCGGTGACGTGCTGGGTGACCTTGTACGGGGCGTGGTCGGCGGAGCCGAGTACCTGCCACTTGTCGTTGCCGCTCTGCGCGGCGAAGACGACCCGGTTCAGGCCGCCGCCGGTGACGTCGGCGCTGAGCTCGACGGTGCCGGTGGCGCCGGGGGCCGGGGCCTTGAGGGTCAGGGCGGGCTTGGCGGCGGGGGCCGCGAGCGGGGCGGTGCCCTGGAGCACCACCGAGCCGAAGGCGGGAACGGTGACGGCGAGTTTGCCGGCCGCGGAGGCGCGGATCGGCGCGGTCCCTCCGTAGAGGGTGCGGTACTGGGCGCCCGCCGGGGCGTCGATCTCGACGGTGCGGGACTCGGCCGCGTTGTTGGCGGCGACCAGGTACTCGGTGCGGCTGCGGGTGTCCGTGCGGGCGAAGGCGTAGACGGACCCGTCGGCGAGGCGCTCGCTCTGGACGCCGTCGCGCAGGGCCGGGTGGGCCTTGGTGAGCTTCGAGAGAGCACTGATCTGCTGGTAGAGCGGGTGCCCCGGATCGTAAGCGTCGCTCGCGTGCGTGCGCACCGTTCCGAGCTGGTCGTCGTCCAGGTAGTCGGCCACCTGCGTGGCGAAGAGGGGCTGGCGGGCGTCCTTGTCGCCGCCCGCGCCCGTGAAGCCCTGCTCGTCGCCGGAGTAGATCACCGGGTTGCCGCGCGAAAGGAACATCAGCTCGTTGGCGAGCCGGTAGCGGTCCAGCAGCTCCTGCCCCCCCGCGCCCGGCCGGTCCTGCTTCAGGAACGTCCCGAACCGGCCCATGTCGTGGTTGCCGAGGAAGGTCACCTGCTCGTAGGCGTTGGCCTTGTCGGTGGTGTACCGGTAGTCGTCTGCGAGGACGGAGCCCAGCCGGCCGGCCGCCGCGCCCTGGGAGGCGTACGAGCGGATCGCGTCCTGGAGCGGGAAGTCCAGGGTGGCGTCGAGCCGCCCGCGCGTCACGTACGGGGAGGTGACGGCGGTGTCGGCGGAGTAGACCTCGCCGAACATGAAGAAGTCGTCGCGGCCGCGTTTGGCGGCGTACGCGTCGAGGGCGGTCGCCCACTGGGTCCAGAACTCGGTGTTGACGTGCTTGACCGTGTCGATGCGGAAGCCGTCGATGCGGAAGTCCTTGACCCACTTCTCATAGATCTTCTCCATCCCGCTGACGACCTCGGGGCGCTCGGTCCACAGGTCGTCGAGTCCGAAGAAGTCGCCCTGGTCGGAGGACTCACCGGCGAAGGTGGAGTCGCCCCGGTTGTGGTACATCGCCGGGTCGTTGAGCCAGGCCGGCGACTTGAGGTTCTTCTTCGCGTCCGGCACGAAGGGGGTCCTGGGGAAGGACTCGCCGTCGGTCTTCGGGAACTTCCCCTTCCCGTCGGCATAGTCCTTGTCCTCGAACGGCACGCCGTCCTTCGTCAGGTACGGGAACGCCCCCTTCGAGAGGTACGAGTAGGACGCCTCCCGGTAGTCCACGACGTCAGCGGTGTGGTTGGTGATGACGTCGAAGAAGACCTTCATCCCCTTGCCGTGCGCCTTGTCGATCAGCCGCTCCAGATCGGCGTTGGTGCCGAAGTGCGGGTCGACCTGGGTGAAGTCGGTGATCCAGTAGCCGTGGTAGCCCGCCGACACGTCGGCGCCCTTCCCCTGCACCGGCTGGTTCTTGAAGATCGGCGCCATCCAGATGGCCGTGGTGCCGAGCCCCTTGATGTAGTCGAGCCGGTCGGTGAGCCCCTTGAGGTCACCGCCCTGGTAGAAGCCCTTGTCCTTCGGGTCCAGGCCGGTCTCCAGGCGGGAGCCGGTCAGGCCGCCCCGGTCGTTGCGCGGGTCGCCGTTCGCGAACCGGTCCGGGAGGACGAAGTAGAACTGCTCCCGGGTCAGGTCGTGACGGGCCGGTTCGGCGGCGAGTTTCGCGTCCGAGGGCGGGGCGGGCGGCCCGGCCGGTGCGGCCGCGGCGGGAAGGGCGGGCAGGAGCGTCACGGCCAGAGCGGCGGCGAGCACTCCTGCGGCAGGGCGTATCAAGGCAGGTCTCCTTGTGTACGTGTCGCATGGATGAGGGCCGCCCGGCGTGGCGGGGATGACGGTGCCGGGCGGCCCTGGTCGGTGGGGCTGCGGCTCAGCTGCGCCAGGTGTCGCTCAGCGTGACCTTGCCGCTCGCGGGGACGGTGGCGGTGCGGTTGGCTCCGCTCTCCCAGGTGACGTTTCCGGCGGCGTCCTTGCGGATGTACTTGTACGAGAACGCGGTCCCGGCCGGAAGCGTCACGTCGAGCTTCCAGACGGGGTAGGCCGCCGGGTCGAGCTTGGGGGCGCTGGCGGTGTTCCAGCCGCCGAGCTCGGCGCGGTCGCCGGTGACGTGGATGTTCTCGCCGAGGACGGTGGTGGCGTTGACGGCGAACGAGGCGCCGGAGGTGGCCGACGGCGGCGGGGTCGTACCGCCGGAGCAGGTACGGGCGCCCGTGTGCAGGGCGACGGCCGTCCCGGCGGGGAGGGTGGCGGTGAACTGGCCGCCGGCGTTCACCGTGACCGTGCGGTTGTTCTGCACGTCGCAGTAGTCGCCGGCCGCGAGGGAGGTCTGGAAGGTACGGGTCAGGGCCGAGCCCTCGTGGTTGATCGCCACGTACGCCTTGACCCCGCGCCCGAAGGCGATCTGGTCGCCGCCGTTGTCCCACCAGTTGGTGACGGACTGCCCGCGGGCCGCGTTGCGGAAGCCGACCATGGAGGAGATTTCCCGCCAGGCGTGCTGGCACTTCCAGCCGTCGGCGTAACAGGCGCTCACCGAGCCGCCGTTCGGCGGGCCGGCGTCCTTGTCGGTCCACTCGTAGCCGGAGTGCACGTCCGGGGAGCCGTAGGGCCAGGCCAGCATGAAGACGCTGGCGAGGGTGTAGGCGGAGCCGTTCTTGTAGTTGAGGGTGTCGCCGCCGCGCTCGGTGTCGTGGTTGTCGACGAAGACGGCCGACTGGGCCGAGGGCATGTGGCCCCAGGCCTCGCCGAAGTTCTTCAGGTAGGCGAGGTTCTCGTTCTGGAAGACCCGCTTGAGGTCACGGGCGTAGCGGAACTCCTGCACGTCGCCGTTGCCGAGGTACTCGCTCGGCAAGACGGCCTCGCCCGCGCCGTGGATCGCCTCCTGCTTCCAGTAGACGCCGGGGTTCGTCAGCCGGGACTTGATGTTGGCGAGGTCGGCGGCGGGCATGTGCTTGGCGGCGTCGATGCGGAACCCGTCGACGCCGAGGGAGAGGAGGTCGTTGAGGTACCCGGCGATCTTTCCGCGTACGTGGTCCTCGCCGGTGTCGAGGTCGGCGAGCTGCACGAGCTCGCAGTTCTGGACGTTGGCCCGGTCCTGGTAGTTCGAGATCGTCGCCCGGCAGTCGTCCATGTCGGAGCCGGAGTAGACCCCCGGATAGCTGTACTTCGTGTACGAACTCCCGCCCGTCCCCGTCCCGTCGCCGGATGCCATGTGGTTGATGACGGAGTCGGCAACGACCTTCACCCCGGCGGCGTGGCAGGTGTCGATCATGCTCTTGAAGGCGGTCCGGTCGCCGAGCCGGCCGGCGATCTTGTAGCTGACGGGCTGGTACGAGGTCCACCACTGGGGGCCCTGGATGTGCTCCTGGGGAGGCGAGACCTGGACGTACCCGTACCCGGCGGGCCCGAGGGAATCGGTGCAGGCCTTGGCGACGGAGTCGAAGCGCCACTCGAACAGGACGGCGGTCACGTCCTTCTCACCGGGGGGCGTGGCGGCGGCCTGCGGCCCGACGGCCGTGAGGGTGGCGGCGGCAAGTGCGGCGGTGGCGCAAAGAGTTGCAGCTCTGACGGCTCTGGCAGGCATGCGGGGGGCCTCCTGGCGGAAGAGGTGGGGATTGGAGCGACCGTAGGGGCCAGGTAGGAGCGCTGCAAGAGTTTGCGCAAGAGATTGCAGAATTGTTTCCGAGGCGTGTCCTGCTGGACAGGGCCTCTGGACACCAGCCCCTGCGTGGCGAGTTCGCCCCCCTCGGGATCCGACGGCGACACTGCCCCGTACCGGCGACGACCGCCTGCCGTACGGGCAGGGGTTCCGCGGCCGGCCTCACGCGCGGCTCGGACGGGATGAACCAGTTCGGTCACACCAGGCGAGATGCCTTTACACGGGCGGGCGACAATAATTCGACCATAATTCCTGCCGTATCACTGCCGAGATGGGCTCAATGAGGGCTTCTCGGACCGGACCGGCGCGCTGCGTCAACATCCCCAGGAACCGGCCCTGTATGCCTTCGAGTGAGGCGACGCGTCGGCGAAAGGCTGAAGACTGTGGTGGGACGAAGGAATTTCCTCATGGCCGGTGCATTCGGGGGTGCGGCCGTGCTTTCGGGGAGCGGTCCGGGGGCGCAGGCGTTCGCGGATCCTGGCCCCGGCCATGGTCATGGGGGCGGGGGAGGGGCTGACGGCACCCCGATTCCCCGGACCCCTCCGCTGGAGAAGTACGTCGACCCGCTGCCCACACCGGCGACGGCCGTCCCGGATCCTTCCGTCCATCCGGGCGCCGACTACTACGAGTTCACGATGCGGCAGGGCTCGTGGCAATTCCACCGGGATCTCGGGCCGGCGGACGTGTGGGGTTATTGGGCCACGAACCCGCACGATCGCCGCCGGGCGATCGGCATGGGCTATCTCGGGCCGACGATCAGCGTGGACAAGGACCACCCGACGGTCGTCAAATACCGCAACCACCTGCCGACCACCCACCTGTTCCAGTCCGTGATCGACGCCATTCGCAGCGGGGACCCGGAGCTCACCCCGACGCCTCCGCCTCCCTACAAGGCCGAACTGCCTTTCCCCGACAACGTCAACGTGTGGAACGTCGTACACCAGCACGGAGGTTTCACAGCGCCCCAGTCCGACGGAATGCCGCTGCATTCGTTCAGCCCGGACGGCATCCACGCCGAGGCCTACACCACACTGCTTCCGGACCGGGTCAGACGCAACGAAGCGATCTGCGCCTACACCAACCACGAACGTTCGTCCATGCTCTGGTACCACGATCACGGCATGGGGATGACCAGCCTCAACGTCTACGCGGGCCTGGCCGGTCTCTGGCTCGTCAACGACCCCGAGGACGAGCGGCTCGAACTGCCGCGCGGCGAGTTCGAGGTCCCGCTCATCCTGCAGGACCGGACCTTCCACCCGGACGGCTCGCTCGCCTACACCATGACCCTCCAGGAAGGCGAGGACACCCCGGTCGTCAACGGGAAGGCGTACCCCTACCTGGACGTGGAGCCGCGACGCTACCGGCTGCGCATCCTCAACGGCTCGAACGAGCGTTTCTGGCGGCTGAGGTTCGACGTTCCCAGGGACGTGGTGCTCCAGCCCAACCTGCCGTTCTGGCTGATCGGCACCGACGGCGGCTTCCGGCCTCCGTTGCAGATGCTGAACTTCCTGATCGGGCCGGCGGAGCGGTACGACCTGATCGTCGACTTCGGTCAGATGCCCATGGGCGCGAAGATCACGATGACGAACTACCACGCACCGGTCCACTACCCCGGCATGCCGGGCCAGGGACCGCAGATCTCGGAAGTCATGCAGTTCCGGGTCACCAAACGACTGTCCGGACGCGGTGACGGCACGACGCCACCCAAGGAACTCAAGCTGCCCGTGGCCCCGCCGATCGTGCCGAAGCCGGACACCCGTCGGCGGCAATGGGTCGTGTACCAGCACAAGCTCTTCGGCACCATGACCTTCAACGCGGTGCCGTTCATGGAGCCGTCCCAGGACTTCATCGAGGCGGGCTCGACCGAGGTCTGGGAGTACATCAACCCCAATCACGACGCGCACCCGATGCACGTCCACCTCGTCAACTTCCAGGTGTTGAACAGGCAGCCGATCGACGCGGCCGCCTACCAGGCGGACTACGAAAAGTGGATCGACGGCGGCCGCCGGCCGGAGGACCTTCCGGTGCTGGAGAATTACTTCACCGGCCCACCGATTCCGCCGGACCCGGACGAAGCGCAGTCCGAAAAGGACACGGTCAAATCCTATCCGGAGACGGTGACCAGAATCATCTGCCGGGAATTCACCCCGCCGACGGAAACGATCGCGTCGATCCCGGGCAGCGGAACCGAGTTCCCGGCGGAGTACGTCCACCACTGCCACCTGCTCGAACATGAGGACGACGACCTGATGCGGCCGTGGACGATCGTCGGCCCGGACGGCGAACGGGGCGACGGCGGCGGCCACGGGCACGGCAACGGCCACTGAGGGACCCGATCGACGGCGTGAGCCGGTCCGCGCCCCAAGGGCCCGGACCGGCACGGACGCCATGAGACCGGCCCCGGCGGGGCGGAACGGGCCCGCACCGCCCCGCCGGGAGGCTTACGGTGCCTGGGCCGTCGAGCCCCGGACCACCAGTTCCGGCTGGAAGACGTACTCCGTGCGTTGGACCGGGGTGCCGCCCACCGCCTCCAGCAGGGCGCCCACCGCGGCCGTCGCCATCGCCCGTACCGGCTGGCGCACCGTCGTCAGCGGCGGATCCGTGAACGCGATCAGCGGCGAGTCGTCGAAGCCCACCACCGACACGTCCTCCGGCACCCGCAGCCCCCGCTCCCGCGCCGCCCGGATCA
The DNA here is from genome assembly GCF_040652395.1 of Streptomyces sp. NPDC048269. Taxonomy (NCBI): domain Bacteria; kingdom Bacillati; phylum Actinomycetota; class Actinomycetes; order Kitasatosporales; family Streptomycetaceae; genus Streptomyces; species Streptomyces sp. NPDC048269. The sequence continues at coordinate 39,356 of NZ_JBEZLW010000025.1, read as the reverse complement.
CGCCCAGCGCCATCGGGTCGCTGCCGCACACGATGCCCGTGCAGCCGCGGTCCAGCAGGGCGATGCCCGCCGCGTGGCCGCCCTCCACCGTGAACAGGGTCCGCTGGATCAGCCCCTCGGCATCCGCCGAAGGGCACGCGGCGACGAAGCCCTGCTCCTTGCGGGCCGACGGCACGTACCGCGTCGGCCCGATCGCCAGGCCGATCCGCCGGTGCCCCAGGTCCTCCAGATGCCGTACCGCCATGTCGGCCGCCGCCCGGTCGTCGGGCGACACGAACGGCGCGCTGATCTGCTCGTTGAAGCCGTTGATCAGGACGAAGGGGGTGCCACGGGCGGCCAGCCGCTGGTAGCGCGACGGATCCGCCGACGAGTCCGCGTGCAGGCCCGACAGGAACACGATCCCCGTGACCCCGCGTTCCTCCAGCTGCTCCACCAGCTCGTCCTCGGTGGCCCCGCCCGGGGTCTGCGTGCACAGCACCGGCGTGTACCCGTGTCCGGCCAGCGCCTGCTCTATGACCTGCGCGAACGCCGGGAAGATCGGGTTGGTGAGCTCCGGGATCAGCAGCCCCACCAGGCCGTTGCTGCGCCGCCGCAGCCGTACGGGCCGCTCGTAGCCCAGCAGGTCGAGCGCGGCCAGCACCTTGTGCCGGGTGCCGGCCGCCACGCCCGACTTGCCGTTGAGCACGCGGCTGACGGTCGCCTCGCTGACCTGGGCCTGCGCGGCGATGTCCGTCAGCCGGAGGGGGGACGTCACCCCTGCCACCACACCGCCGTGTCGGCGGGCAGGACGTCCGGCTCGGCGAGCGGGCCGCTCGCGAGGAGCACCGTGCCGGGCGCGGGCAGGCGTACGGCCCCGGGCGTCGTGTTGACCGTGCACACGAACCCGCCGCGCCGGAAGGCCAGCACGCCGGCCGGAGCGGCCAGCCACTCCACGGCGTCGCCCGCGCCCAGGTCCGCACGCTCCCGGCGGATCCGCAGCGCCGAGCGGTACAGCTCCAGCGTGGAATCCGGGTCGCCGGTCTGCGCCTCCACGCTCAGGCCCGCCCACTCGGCGGGCTGCGGGAGCCAGCTGCCCCCGCTGCCGAAGCCGTACGGGGCCTGGTCGCCGGACCACGGAATGGGCACCCGGCAGCCGTCGCGCAGCCCGTCCTGGCCGTTCGCCTTGAAGAACGAGGGGTCCTGGCGGACCTCGTCCGGGAGGTCGGTCACCTCCGGCAGGCCCAGCTCCTCGCCCTGGTAGACGTACGCCGACCCGGGCAGGGCCAGCATCAGCAGGGCGGCCGCCCGCGCCCGGTCCAGGCTGCCGAACCGGGTCCGGTGCCGGACGACGTCGTGGTTGGACAGCACCCACGTGGTCGGCGCGCCCACCGGGCGCATCGAGTCGAGCGAGTCGTCGATGGCGCCGCGCAGCGCCTCGGCGTCCCAGCCGGTGTTCAGGTAGTGGAAGTTGAAGGCCTGGTGCAGCTCGTCGGGGCGAAGGTAGAGCGCGGTGCGGTCCGCGCTCGGCGTCCACGCCTCGGCGACGCCGATGCGGTCGCCCGCGTACTCGTCGAGGACCCGGCGCCAGGAGCGGTAGATCTCGTGGACCCCGTCCTGGTCGAAGAACGGCAGCACCTGGTTGCCGAGCAGCTTGAGCTGCTCGTCGCGGCCGAGGTCGGGCAGGCCGGGGGCCTTGACCAGGCCGTGGGCGACGTCGATGCGGAAGCCGTCGGCTCCGAGGTCGAGCCAGAAGCGCAGGATGGAGCGGAACTCGTCCTGGACGGCGGGGTGTTCCCAGTTGAAGTCGGGCTGCTCGGGGGCGAAGAGGTGCAGGTACCACTCGCCGTCCGCGACGCGGGTCCAGGCCGGGCCGCCGAAGATGGACTCCCAGTCGTTGGGCGGGAGTTCGCCGGACTCGCCCTGTCCGGGGCGGAAGTGGAAGCGCTCCCGCAGCGGGGTGCCGGGGCCTTCGCGCAGCGCCTGCTTGAACCATTCGTGCTGGTCCGAGCAGTGGTTCGGGACGAGGTCGACGATGATCCGCAGGTCCAGGGCGTGGGCCTCGCGGATCACGGCGTCGGCGTCGTGCAGGGTGCCGAACATCGGGTCGATGGCCCGGTAGTCGGCGACGTCGTAGCCCGCGTCGGCCTGCGGGGAGGCATAGAAGGGGCTCAGCCAGACGGCGTCGACGCCCAGTTCCTTGAGGTACGGCAGGCGGCTGCGGATGCCTTCGAGGTCCCCCATGCCGTCCCCGTTGGAGTCGGCGAAGCTGCGCGGATAGACCTGGTAGATCACCGCTTCTCTCCACCAGCCGGGCAGAGTGCCGGTGGAGGTGGGAAGTGCGTCGGCGAGGTGCTGGGTCATGTCGTCCTTGGGAAGATCGGGCCGGGGGTGAGAGGGGGCAGGCAAGGGGTGGTCAGCCCTTGGTGGCGCCTGCCGTCATTCCGGCGACGAGGTGACGCTGGGCGAAAACGAAGAAGATCGCCGCGGGGATGGCGATGAGGACCGAGGCGGCGCTCATCGCACCCCAGTTGGAGGTGTACTGCGTGACGAAGGTCTGCAGTCCGCCGGCCAGGGTGAGGTTCTCCTCGCCGACCATGAAGGCCGAGGCGTACGCGACTTCGCCCCAGGCGGTGATGAAGGCGTAGAAGCCGGTGACGGCGAGGCCGGGCTTGGCGAGCGGCAGGATGAGCCGCCAGAAGGTGCCGAAGGGGTTGAGCCCGTCGACGCGGCCGGATTCGTCGATCTCCACCGGGATGGTGTCGAAGAAGCCCTTCATCATCCAGGCGCAGAACGGCACGGCGATGGTGAGGTAGGTGATGATCAGGCCGATCGGCTGGTTGAGCAGGCCGAGGTCGCCCATCAGGTTGTAGAGCGGGACGATGAGGATCGCCATCGGGAACATCTGCGTGATGAGCAGGGTCCACATCAGCGGCTTCATACCGGGGAACTTGAACCGGCTGACCGCGTATCCGGTGGTGGCGGCGATGAACACACCGAGGACGGTGGTGACGCCGGCGACCAGGACGGAGTTCCCGAACCAGCTGAGGAAGTGGCTCGACTCCAGCAGGTACTCGTAGTTCCCGAGGGACGGTTCCTTGACGAAGTCGGTGGTGATCGCGTACTCGGCGGGCTTGAGCGAGGTCAGCAGGATCCACAGCACCGGGAAGACGGCGATGACGGACGCGACGAGCAGGGTGAGGTGCAGGCCGACGGAGGCGAGCGGGGAACGGCTGCCCCGGGTACGGGCGGTGTTCGCAGTGGACATGGTCACCACACCTCTCCCTGCTTGCGCAGCGAGCGCCGGTAGACCAGCGCGAAGATCATGAGCAGGGCGAGGATCAGTACGCCCCACGTGGCGGAGCCGGCGAAGTCGCGCGGGCTCGCGATGAACGCCTCGCGGAAGGCCTGCGTCACCAGGATCTCGGTGGAGTCACCGGGTCCGCCGCGGGTGAGCAGGAAGATCACCGGGAACATGTTGAAGGTCCAGATGGTGGAGAGCAGGATCACCGTCATGCTCACCGCGCGCAGCCCGGGCAGCGTGATGTGCCGGAAGCGCTGCCAGGCGCTGGCGCCGTCCATCTCGGCTGCCTCGTACAGCTCGCCGGGGATGGACTGCAGCCCGCCGAGCAGGGCGACCATCATGAAGGGGACGCCGAGCCAGACGTTGACGGCGACGACCGAGAACTTGGCCCAGGTCGGGTCGTCGAGCCACGGGATCGCCGCGATGCCGCCGCCGTCGAGGACCTTGTTGAGGATGCCGTTGTCACGGTTGAAGAGGAATCGCCAGGCGAAGACCGAGACGAAGCCGGGGACGGCCCAGGGCAGGATGAGCGCCATCCGGTAGCCGGCGCGGCCGCGGAAGTCCCGGTTGAGCATGTTGGCCAGCACCAGGCCGAGGGTGAAGGTGATCGACACGCAGGCGACGGTCCACACCACCGTCCACACCAGCCGCTGCAGGAACACCGGGTCGCCCAGCACGGCCGTGTAGTTGTCGAGTCCGACGAACTCGTACGTGGCGTCGATGTGACGCGCGCCGATGGTCCGGGCGACGTTGCGCTCGTTGGCGTCGGTCAGCGACAGGTAGACGCCGCGGACGAGCGGCCAGCCGATGATCACGCCGAGGACGAGCACGACCGGGGCGATCATGGCCCAGGCGTACCAGTGGGTGGTGAGGGCACGCCTCAGTCCACCGTTGTTCCCGCTGTCAGTCCTGCGGCTCCGGCCGCGGGCGGCGACGTCGTTCTCGACGTCGTCACCCGCGGCCTTCGCCACCGACTGGCTGGTGTGAGCAGCCATGTTTTCGTTACTTCCAGCCCTTGAGGATCTTGCGGAACTCGGCACCGGTCGCCTTGGCGGCGTCCTCGGGGCTCGACACCCCGGTGATCGCCTTGGTGTATTCGACCTTCAGCGGCTCGAAGAGGGAGCCGTTCTCCGGGATCCAGGCGCGCTCGACGGCCTTGTCCACGGCCGGCTTGAAGAACTGCACCATCTCGCTGCCCTTGACGTCCGGCTGCTCGTAGGCGGCGGTACGGGTGGGGAGCAGGCTCAGTTCCTTGGCGGACTGCACCTGGACCTCCTGCGAGGTCATGTACTCGACGAAGGCGTGCGCGGCGGCGCGGTTCTTGGAACCGGCGTAGACGCCGAGGTCGTGGCCGCCCTGCGGGGCACCCGCCTTGACCGAGCCGGCCGGGACCGCGGCGACGCCGAGGTTGGCCTTGTCCTTGAACTGGTCACCCGCGTAGGTGTCGGCGACGGCCCACGGACCGTTGATCATCATGGCGGCCTCGCCGGACTTGAAGGCCGTCTGCATGTTCGTGTAACCGTCGGTGGCGTTGGTGACCGCCGCGCCGGAGGTGACCAGGTCACGGGCGGTCTTGAAGGCCTTGACGCCCGCCGCGTTGTCGACGGTGACCGTCTTGTTCTTCGCGTCGACCAGGTCGCCGCCCTCGCCGTAGATCAGCGGGAGGAACCAGTAGGAGTCGTCGCCGCGCAGGTAGAGAGCGGCCTTGCCGGACTTCGCCTTGATCGCCGCGGCGGCGGTCTTCAGCTCCTCCAGGGTCTTGGGGGGCTGGACACCGGCGTCGGCGAGCATCTTCTTGTTGTAGAAGAGGCCGAGGGTGTCGATGACCTGCGGCACGGCGTAGGTCTTGCCCTCGAACTTGCCGCTGGCCGCGGCCTGCGGCAGGAACTCGGTGTCGACCTTCTTCGCGGTCTCGGCCGGTACCTCGTCGAGGTAGCCCAGCGAGGCGAAGTCGGCGACCCAGCCGACGTCGGCGCGGATCACGTCGGGGGCGTCGGAGCCGCTGCTGAAGGCGTTCTTGACCTTGTTCTGCGCGTCGCCGTACGGGACGTTGACGTACTTGACGGTCACCTTCGGGTGCTTCGCGGTGAACGCCTCGGCGATCTTCTGGAAGCTCGCCTTCTCGGCGTCGTTCGAGGTGTCCCACCAGGTGACCGTGCCGGAAAGCTCGCCGCCGGCCTTGGTCTCGCCGCCGTCGTCCTTGGTGTCACCACCGCAAGCCGTCGCCGCGAGCGCCAGGGCCGCGACCAGCGCGGTGGCCGCTATGCCACGCCGCATATGAACTCCTTCGATGATCCCGGCCGCGCCCTCGCGGTCCCGAGTTGCCAGGAACGTAACAAGACTGAAAGCCGACCGAAAGAGCTTGCGGCAATTTTCTGCAAGACGCGGGGATCGTTACATCCGTGTGTCCGGACGGTTGCCGCACCTTGCTGTTAGTTCGAGTCAGCTTCGACTGTCCGGGCCCGCAACCAGGGGGCGTGTGCTCGCGTTGACCCCGATATGACCCATGAGCTGACCGCGTCCCGGCTTGCAAGCGCTTCCAGCAACGCGACCGCGAGCGTCGGCTGGTGGCGCGATGCCGTCATCTATCAGGTGTACGTGCGGTCCTTCGCGGACAGCGACGGAGACGGCGTGGGGGACCTGCGCGGGGTGCGCAAGCGGCTCCCCCACCTGGCGCGGCTCGGGGTCGATGCCGTGTGGCTCACCCCCTTCTACGTGTCCCCCCAGGCGGACGGCGGCTACGACGTCGCCGACTACCGGGCCGTCGACCCTCTCTTCGGCGACCTCTCCGACGCCGACGAGCTCGTCCGCGCCACCCACGCGCTGGGGCTGCGGGTCATCGTGGACGTGGTCCCGAACCACACCTCCGAGCGGCACCCCTGGTTCATCGGCGCCCTCGCCGGGGACCCGGGGATGCGGGAGCGCTACCACTTCCGCCCCGGCCGCGGGGCCGGCGGCGCCGAGCCGCCCAACGACTGGGAGTCCGTGTTCGGCGGCCCCGCCTGGACCCGGGTCGCGGACGGCGCGTGGTACCTGCACCTCTTCGCCCCCCAGCAGCCCGACCTGGACTGGGAGCACCCCGAGGTCGCCGCGGAGTTCGCCTCCGTCCTGCGCTTCTGGCTCGACCTCGGCGTCGACGGCTTCCGCGTCGACGTCGCCCACGGCATGGTCAAGGCCCCCGGCCTCCCCGACATCGGCCACGGCGCGCAGGCCACCCTCATCGGCACCGAGCCGCTCCCCTTCTTCGACCAGGACGGGGTCCACGAGATCCTCCGCTCCTGGCGGCGGCTCCTCGACTCCTACGAGGGCCCGCGCATCGGCGTCGCCGAGGCCTGGGCCCCGACCTCCGAGCGGCTCGCCCTCTACGTCCGCCCCGATGAACTGCACCAGGCCTTCAACTTCCGGTTCCTGAACTCCCGGTGGGACACCGCCGTCCTGCGGACCGTGATCGACGAGTCGCTGGCCGCCACTTCCTCGGTGGGCGCGCCGACCACGTGGGTGCTGTCCAACCACGACGTCGTCCGGCACCGGACCCGGTTCGGCAGCCTGGACCGGGCGCGGGCGGCCGCCCTGCTGATGCTGGCCCTGCCCGGCTCGGCGTACGTCTACCAGGGCGAGGAGCTGGGCCTGCCGGAGGTGACCGACCTCCCGGACGAGGCCCGCCAGGACCCGGCCTTCCGCCGCACCGCCGGACAGGAGGGGCTGCGCGACGGGTGCCGGGTGCCGCTCCCCTGGTCCGGCGCGGAGCCGCCGTACGGCTTCGGGCCGGCCGGCACCTGGCTGCCGCAGCCCGCCGGCTGGGGCGACCTCAGCGTCGCCGCCCAGACCGGCGACCCGCACTCCACCCTGGAGCTCTACAGGGCGGCCCTGGAACTGCGCCGCGCGCTGCCGGGTCTGGGCTCCCCGGACGCGGGCCCGCTGACCTGGCTGCCGGCGCCCGAGGGCGTGCTCCTCTTCACCCGGCCCGGCTTCGCCTGCAGCCTCAACACCCGGCCCGCCGCGGTCGAACTCCCCGCGCCCGGCCGCCCCGTACTCTCCAGCGCCCCGGCGGAGACGGACGGCCGCACGGTCCGGCTTCCCGCGGATTCGTGCACGTGGTGGGCAATTTAAACGTGCGACCGGTACAGTCCAATCCCGTGACCGCACGGCTAGCCGACATCGCAGCCCAGGCGGGGGTCAGCGAAGCCACAGTCAGCCGCGTGCTCAACGGCAAGCCCGGTGTGGCCGCCGGCACCCGTGAATCAGTCCTGGCCGCGCTCGACGTGCTCGGCTACGAACGGCCCGTGCGGCTGCGCCAGCGCAGCGCGGGGCTCGTCGGGCTGATAACCCCCGAGCTGGACAACCCCATCTTCCCCGCGCTCGCCCAGGTCATCGGCCAGGCCCTGACCCGGCAGGGCTACACGCCCGTGCTGGCCACCCAGACACCGGGCGGGTCCACCGAGGACGAGCTGACCGAGATGCTGGTCGACCGCGGGGTCTCCGGCATCATCTTCGTCTCCGGTCTGCACGCCGACACGACGGCCGACATGGGCCGGTACGACCAACTCCGCGGCCAGGGCGTCCCGTACGTCCTCATCAACGGGTTCTCCGACAAGGTGCAGGCCCCCTTCGTCTCCCCCGACGACCGCGCCGCGATGCAGCTCGCCGTGACCCACCTGGCCGCGCTGGGGCACACCCGGATCGGCCTCGCGGTGGGGCCCAAGCGCTTCGTACCGGTGGTCCGCAAGATCGAGGGGTTCCGGCTCGGGATGAAGGAACGGCTCGGACTCGACGAGACCGAGACCGAGGAGCTGATCCAGCACTCCCTCTACACCCTGGAGGGCGGCCAGGCGGCCGCGACCGCGCTGATCGCGCGGGGCTGCACGGCGGTGGTGTGCGCGAGCGACATGATGGCGCTCGGCGCGATCCGGGCCGCCCGGCAGCAGGGGCTGCGGGTGCCGCAGGACGTGTCGGTGGTCGGCTTCGACGACTCCCCTCTCATAGCGTTCACCGATCCGCCGCTCACCACCATCCGCCAGCCCGTCCAGGCCATGGGTCAGGCGGCGGTGCGGACCCTGCTGGAGGAGATCGGCGGTACGCCGGCCCCGCACAGCGAGTTCGTCTTCCTGCCCGAGCTGGTGGTCCGCGGCTCCACGGCCTCCGGCCCCGGGCAAGCTCGGGGTCGGACTCGTCCGTAGGGTTGAGCGGAGGCGCCGAAGACCGTCCCGAGGGATGATCGAAGGCGAGATGGCATCTGGCAGACTCTTTTCCCATGGGTGAAGCGAGCGTGAAGACACTGGAAACCCGGACGGACGTCTCGTCACCCCCTGTGACCGGGAGCGAGACCCGCCCGGAGTCCGAACGCACCCTGATGACGCGGCTGCGGTCCCCGCGCCGGCCGCGGATCTGGTTCGAGATCGTGCTCATCGCGGTCAGCTACTGGACCTACTCGCTGATCCGCAACGCGGTGCCCGAACAGAAGACGGCCGCCCTCGCGAACGCCGACTGGATCTGGTCCGCCGAACGCACCCTCGGCATCGCCGTGGAACAGTCCGTCAACCACGCCGTGAACTCGGTGACGTGGCTGGTCGTGGGCATGAACTACTACTACGCCACGCTCCACTTCGTGGTGACCATCGGCGTGCTGGTGTGGATCTACCGTTTCCATCCGGGACGTTACGCCGCCACGCGCCTCGTCCTCTTCGCCACCACGGGCGTGGCCCTGGTCGGCTACTACTGCTACCCGCTCGCGCCGCCCCGGCTGATGAACGGGCAGCACTTCGTCGACACCGTGCTGGTCCACCACACCTGGGGATCCATGGCGTCGGGGAACCTCAAGCACATGTCGAACCAGTACGCCGCCATGCCCTCCATGCACATAGGGTGGTCGCTCTGGTGCGGGCTGACGATCTTCGCGGTCGCCTCCGCCCCCTGGGCCCGGATGCTGGGCCTGCTCTACCCGGCGGCGACCCTCGTCGTCATCGTGGCCACCGCCAACCACTTCTGGCTCGACGCCGTGGGCGGCATGCTCTGCCTGACCTTCGGCTACACCCTCTCGCGCAGCTGGTACGGCTCGCTGCCGCACCGGCTGCCCCGCCACCCCGAGTACACGGGCCCGCACCCGGCTGCGGCGCTGCTGGGCCGCTTCCGCCGCTAGGGCGCTGGACCTCCTGGTACGTGATCCGGCCGCCCGAATCGTGAGGCGGACCGGGGCCTCGGCCAGTTCGGCCGGCGGGGCCGTGACCGGGTCGAGGGTGAAGGCCGTCAGTCGCGCCGGCATGCACCAGGGGGCGAGGTTCAGCCGTAGCGGCAGACGGCCCTGGTACTCGACGGTGGCGAGGAGGGCCGGTACGTCGCCGTCGCCGAGGTCCATGACGTGGGCGCCGGTGAGGCCGGTGGCTGCCATGGCGCCGAGCAGCTCGACGAGACGGGCGCGGCGCTCCGCGGAGGAGGCCTTGGGGACCAGCGCGCCCACGAGGCCCATCGCCGCGTGTTCGACGCGGTGGCCGGTCGGACGACCCTGGGGGTCGCAGACGATCTCGGAGCGCTGGCCGAAGGCGCGGGGGCCGGTGATGCCGGCGGCGGCCAGGGCCGGCCCGCTCGCTAGGGCGGAGTGGCCGTCGTAGAGGCGCAGGAAGGCGGGGGCGCCGGCCGGCGCGTCCTCGATCAGGGCCCGGTCGACGGGACGTCCGCCGAAGGCGTTGTGGTCCAGGCCGAAGCCGACCACCCAGCCCCTGGTGCGCTCCGCGGCGCGCAGGGCGGTTCGCAGCTGGTCGAGGTCGCGGACCGCGGAGAGGTCGGTGCCGGTGGCCGTCTCGATGCCCCGGACGGGGTGGCTGTGGGCGTCGGTGAGGCCGGGGTGAGGGTGGCGCCGCCGAGGTCGATCACCTCGGTGCCGGGGCCGCGCCAGTCGCGTACGTCGGACTCCTCGCCGACGGCCACGATCTGGCCGTCGCCGACCGCTACGGCGCGGGCCTCGGGGCGGCCGGGGACGAGGGTGCGGACGCGGGCTCCGGTGAGGACGGTGTCGGCAGCGGGCACGGCTGTTCTTCTCCTTCGTGGGCGGGCTCTTCGGCGAAGCGGGCCTACACGTCGGGGCGGCGGGGCCCGGACCGGCGTGGGGGCAGCCCCGACGCGACCGCCGACGGCTTCCGGCCGGACGGTCCCGAGCCGTGGCACCTGGCAACGCTCCGGGCGGCGAGTCCGTCCGACCGCGAGCGCGTGACATGCGTCACGGCACGCACGTCGGTGCGGCCCGTCCCTGACGGCGCGTCACTTCCTCGACATTTCGATATTTGTCTGTTTTGGGATCGACATTCCCCTCTCCGGTGGGAACGGAATCCGCGGTACCGCTGGAACCGCCCCCGACCCGCCTGGTCACAACCTTTTCTGAATACCCATCAGGCGGTTGCGGCAGTGACCGAATCGTGACCATGCACGATCAAGGACCCTTTTCAAGCCGTGCCTCGCCGCCCCTGAGCGGATGAGCAGCGGAAACTTGCCAGGCCGTTGGCGGCTTTTAAGAATGGCGGCTCCTCCGGCGCCTCGCGATTCGGGCGCCGGAAGCTTCGCGATCACCGAATGAGGTCACGCATGCAGAAGCATCGGAAGAAGAAGCCCTTCAAGAAAGTAGCCATAGCCGTCGGCGCTCTGGGAATCGTGGCTGTTCCCACTGCCGCCATGGCCTGCTTCGACACCCAGGACAGCGGTCGGACGCGGGCCGCGAGCCAGCAGGAGAAGCGCCCCTGGCACTACGCGCCCACGGCCGCCCCGACCTCCGAGGCACCCGTGGCACCCGTGGCACCCGTGGACGTCCAGCCCCCGAGCAGCCCCCCGGCCGCCTCCCCCAGCAGCCCGGCGGCGCCCGCGCAGCCGGTCGTACAGACGTCCAGGCCCCCGCAGCCGCAGCCGACGAAGCCGCCGGCCGTCACCAAGAAGCCGCAGGCACCCGAGCCCCCGAAGACCTCGGCCCCGCCGGCTTCCGGCGCCGCCGCCGCGGTCCTCTCGCTCGTCAACCAGGAGCGCGCCGCCGCCGGGTGCCCGGCCCTCAGCCTCAACGCGAAGCTCACGAAGGCCGCTCAGGACCACAGCGCGGACATGGCCGCCCACGGCAACATGTCCCACACGGGCTCCGACGGCTCCGATCCTGGCCGGCGCATCACCCGCGCCGGATACACGTGGAGCACGTACGGCGAGAACGTCGCCTACGGCTACAGCACTCCCGAGAAGGTCATGGAGGGCTGGATGAACAGCCCCGGCCACCGGCAGAACATCCTGAACTGCTCCTTCAAGGAGATCGGCATCGGCCTGGCCGAGCCGAACCACTACTGGACGCAGGACTTCGGCGCGGCGCGCTGACGCCACCGCCGGGCCCGGGACCGCTCAGGCCCCGTAGAACAGCTCGTCCACGACCGCCCGGGCCCGGCGGGTGATGCGCCGGTAGTCGTCCAGCATTTCGCCGACCGTGCCCTCCGCGTAGCCGAGGTAGCGGCCCACCGCCGCCAGTTCGCGGGCCTCGGACGGGAACGTGTCCCCGGCGCGGCCGCGGACCAGCATCACCGCGTTGCGCACCCGGGTGGCCAGTACCCAGGCCTCGTCCAGGATCTGCGCCTCCTCGGTCGGGATCAGCCCGGCCGCGTGGGCGGCGGCCAGCGCTTCGCGGGTCCGTGTGGTGCGCAGGCCCGGTTCGGCCCAGGCGTGCCGCATCTGGATCAGCTGGACGGTCCACTCGACGTCGCTGAGGCCGCCGCGCCCGAGTTTGGTGTGCAGGGTCGGGTCCGCGCCGCGCGGCAGCCGCTCGGACTCCATACGGGCCTTGAGCCTGCGGATCTCCCGTGCGGCGTCCTCGCCGAGGCCCTCCATCGGGTAGCGCAGCGGGTCGATCAGATCGATGAAGCGGCGGCCCAGCTCCTCGTCGCCCGCGACCGGTTCGGCGCGCAGCAGGGCCTGGCTCTCCCAGGTCAGGGACCAGCGCCGGTAGTACGCGGCGTACGAGGCCAGCGTGCGCACCAGAGGGCCGGAGCGGCCTTCGGGCCTCAGGTCGGTGTCGATGAGCAGCGGCGGGTCGGCGGTGGGCAGCTGGAGCAGCCGGCGCATCTCGGCGATGACGGCCTGGGCGGCCTTCGCGGCCTCCTGTTCGTCGACGCCTTCGCGGGGTTCGTGGACGAACAGGACGTCGGCGTCGGAGCCGTAGCCCAGCTCGTGGCCGCCGAACCGGCCGACGCCGATGACCGCGAAGCGGGTGGGCAGGGTGTCGCCCCAGTGGGACTGGACGGCGGCGCGCAGGGCGCCGGCGACGGTGGCGCCGGTGAGGTCGGAGACGGCTCCGCCGACCCGGTCGACGAGGGCTCCCAGGTCCTCCTCGGCGGGGCTGTCCTCCGTACCGTAGGAGCGGATGATGTCGGCCGCGGTGGTACGGAAGAGCTCGCGGCGGCGCACCCCGCGGACGGCGGCGACGGCGGCTTCGGCGTTCTCGGCGCGGCCGACGGCGGCGAGGACCTCCTGTTCCAGGGCCTCGCGGGTGCGGGGCTGGAGGCCTTCGGGGTCGCCGAGCAGGGCGACGGCCTCGGGGGCGCGCATGAGGAGGTCGGGGGCGAGGCGTCCGGCGGACAGGACGCGGGCGAGGTTCTCGGCGGCGGCGCCCTCGTCGCGCAGCAGCCGCAGGTACCAGGGGGTCTTGCCGAGGGCGTCGGAGACCTTGCGGAAGTTCAGCAGTCCGGCGTCCGGGTCGGCGGAGTCGGCGAACCAGCCGAGGAGCACCGGCAGCAGGGTGCGCTGGATGGCGGCCTTGCGGGTGACGCCGGACGCGAGGGCTTCGAGGTGGCGCAGGGCCGCGGCCGGGTCGGCGTACCCGAGGGCTTCGAGGCGCTGGCCCGCGGCGCGCGGGGAGAGCCGGGTCTCGCCGGGGGTGAGCTGGGCGACGGCGTCGAGGAGCGGCCGGTAGAAGAGCTTCTCGTGCAGGCGGCGGACCACGGAGGCGTGCCGGCGCCAGGCCTTGTTGAGCTCGGCGACGGGTTCGGTGCGCAGGCCGAGCGAACGGCCCAGGCGCCGCAGGTCGGCTTCGTCCTCGGGGACGAGGTGGGTGCGGCGCAGCCGGTACAGCTGGATCCGGTGCTCCATGGCGCGCAGGAAGCGGTACGCGTCGTGCAGCTGGGCGGCGTCGGCGCGGCCGACGTAGCCGCCGGCGGCGAGGGCGTGGAGGGCGTCGAGGGTGGAGCCGGAGTGCAGGGTGGCGTCGCTGCGGCCGTGCACGAGCTGGAGCAGCTGGACGGCGAACTCGACGTCGCGCAGGCCGCCGGGGCCGAGTTTGAGCTCGCGGTCGACCTGGGCGGCGGGAATGTTGTCGACGACGCGGCGGCGCATCTTCTGGACGTCGGCGACGAAGTTCTCGCGCTCGGCCGCCTGCCAGACCAGGGGGCTTATGGCTTCGATGTACTCGGCGCCGAGGGCGGCGTCCCCGGCGACGGCGCGGGCCTTGAGGAGGGCCTGGAACTCCCAGGTCTTGGCCCAGCGCTGGTAGTAGGCGAGGTGGGAGGCGAGCGTCCGGACGAGGGGGCCGTTGCGGCCCTCGGGGCGGAGGTTGGCGTCGACGGGCCAGATGGTGCCTTCGACGGTGATCTCGGAACAGATCCGCATGAGGTGGGAGGCGAGGCGGGTGGCGGCCTGGATGCCCTTGCCCTCGTCGACTCCGTTCGCGGCCTCCCCGACGAAGATGACGTCGACGTCGGAGACGTAGTTCAGCTCGTTGCCGCCGCACTTGCCCATCGCGATGACGGCGAGGCGGCATTGGGCGGCGTCGTCCGGGGCGGCGGCGGAGGCGATGCGCAGGGCCGCGCGGAGGGTGGCGGTGGCGAGGTCGGCGAGCTCGGCGGCGGTCTGGGCGACGTCTATGGTCCCGCAGACGTCGCGGGCGGCGATGGAGAGCAGGCAGCGGCGGTAGGCGACGCGGAGCCCGACGGGGTCGCGGGCGTCGGCGAGGCCGCGCTCGAACTCCGCGAGCCCGGGGTGCAGGTCGGCGGCCTCGTAGGTGACGAGGGCCTGCCAGTCGTGGGGGTGGCGGGCGAGGTGGTCGCCGAGTGCCTCGGAGGCGCCGAGCACGCCGAGGAGGCGGTCGCGGAGCGGCTTGGCGCTGACGAGGGTGTCGAGGAGGCCGGGCAGTTCGTCGGCGGGCTGCGCCTCGGCGAGCCGTACGAGCCCAAGGAGGGCGAGGTCGGGGTCGGCGGTCGCGCCGAGGGCGTCGAGGAGCACCGGATCGGTGCGTACGGCGGCCAGCGCGTCGGCGTCGAGCAGCCGGGCCGCGGCGGAGGGGTCGGTGAAGCCGCTGCGGAGCAGCCGGATGAAGGTGCTGCTCCTGCGTCCCGGGACTGTCATCCCGCCGCCTCCCGCGGTTGTTGCTGCCACTGCCCTGGCGTGCCTGGTACGAGCCTATCCGGAGCAGGCGTTCGACTCACCGCCACGTATCATGACGAGGCTTATCGGATTATCCGAAGACTTATGGCGTGATTGGGGCCTGCTCCCCGCACCCCCGGTGACGAGGAGCCCCATGTCCGACGGACACCCCGGCCCCGGCCCGGCGTGGCAGCCCCTCGAACCCCATGGCCCGGCGGACCCCGTCCGGGGCCAGGCGACCCCGCCGGCGCCGGCCTGGCGACCCGGCCCGTCCGAAGCCGCCTGGGACCAGCGGTCCGCCGGCCCGACCGGAGCCTGGGCCCCGCAGCCTTCCGAGGCCGGAGCGTGGGCCCCGCAGGGCCCGTCGGCCGACCCCGCCTGGACGCAGGAAACCCCGCCCGGTCCGACTCAGCAGAACCCCGAAGTCGGAGCCTGGGACCAGCGGTCCACCGGCCCGACCGGAGTCTGGGCGCCGCACGTCCCATCGTCCAACCCCGCCTGGGAACAGGCGCCCCCGCCCGGTCCGACGTGGCAGGACCCCGGGTCCGAAGCCTGGGCACCGCAGGCCCCATCGGCCAACGCCGCCTGGCAGCAGGCAACTACGCCAAGCCCGGCCCATCAAAACCCCGGGGCCGAAGCCTGGGCCCCGCACGTCCCAACGGCCAACCCCGCCTGGGAACAGGCAACCCCGCCGAGCCCGGCCCATCAAAACCCCCGGGCCGGAGCCCCGACCCCGCAGGCCCCGTCGGCGGCGGCCCGGCAGCCCGCCACGGCCGAGGCCCTGGAACCGCACCTCCCCCACGTCCCGTCCGGCAGGCGCAGGGCCGCGCGGCGGGGCCGCGAGGCCGAGCACACCGGCGGCCGGCCGGGCCGCGCGAAGACCCCGGTGGCACCGGAGGCGAAGCCCGGGCGCCGCCGCGCCGGAACCCCCGTCACGGCCGGACCCCCCGCCCCGCCGGAGGCGAAGCCCGGGCGTCACCCCGCCGAGCCGTCCACCGCGCCGGAGGCGAAACGCGGGCGCCGCCGCGCCGCGGGCGCCGCCCCCGAGTCGTCCCCCGCGCCGCAACCGAAGCGGTGGGCCCGGCTCGTCAAGGTCGTCGCCTTCTGCGCGGCCACCGCCGCCGGCAGCATGCTCGTACTCCGCGGCAACGAGGCCCTTGACCGCCTGGAGTCCCCCACCGCCCCCGACAGCAGGGCCACCGCCCCCGCGGCCCCCGCCGACGCGCCCGACCCCGGCCGGGTGCTCCAGGTCATCGCGCATCCGGACGACGACCTCTACTTCATGAATCCGGACCTGCGCTACTCCATATCCGCCGGCCACCCCGTCACCTCGGTCTACCTGACCTCCGGTGAGGCCGACGGCATCAACGCCGGCGCCGCCAAAGAGGCCACCACCCCGCCCAACAAGCCCGCGTACGCCGAGGCCCGCCAGAACGGCATCCGCGCCGCCTACGCCAAGATGGCCACCGGCGACCGCAGCAGCGCCTGGAAGCGCACCGTCGTTCCGACCAAGGGCGGCGGCCACGCCGAAGTCGACGTCCTCGTCGCCAAGCCCCAGGTCAACCTGGTCTGGCTGCAGCTCCGCGAGGCCGGCAACGTGTACGACGACGCCCCTGACAGCCTGCACGGCCTGTGGGACGGCAAGGTCCCCCGCCTGGAGTCGATGCTCGCCTCCGGCACCCCGGTCAAGCAGAGGTTCAAGTACACGAAGGACCAGGTCGTCCAGACCCTGGTCGGTGTCCTGGAGCAGTACCGGCCGACCACGGTCCGCTCCCAGGACCCGACCCCCGGCCGGCACCCCGACACCAAGCGGTACACCGACCACCAGGACCACTTCTACGGCGCCCGCTTCGTGCAGCTGGCCACCGCCGCGTACGCGAAGGACGTCACGGACCGCCCGCACTTCGCGGTGCAGAACTACGTCGGCTACTTCAACGGCTCCCTGCCCAGCGCCCTGGACCCGGACGAGGCCAAGGAGAAGCTGGACATCCTCGACACGTACGCCTGGCTCGACAAACAGAACCACTGCGGCAGCGACGCCGGCTGCGGCGACCTCAAGGTCGCCGACCATCCGGCGGGCAACCGGTGGTCGGATTCCATCAACTACGCCCGCGGCACCAGCACCTCCTGGCTGACGTCCGACAAGGAGCACGGGCTGTGGGCCTTCAAGGTGCTCGACGGCCAGGTCGCCGTCTGGCACCGGACCGGCCTGATCGGCCGCTGGAGCGGGCCGGTCCTGCTCCCCGGCACCGGCATGGACCCGGGCATCTCCACCGTCACCCTGAAGGACGGCCGGATAGCCGCCTTCGGCACCCGTACCTCCTTCGGCGCGAAGCCCGCCGACTACAGGCGCGAGGTCGTGTACGCGGTCCAGCAGCGCCCGGGCGCCGAGGAGTTCGGGGAGTGGCAGTCGCTGGGCACCCCGGAGACGGCGGACGAGAACTGGACCTCCGACATCAGCGCGCCCGCCGTCTCGGTCGACGGCAGCGGGCAGCCGGCGGTGTACGTCCGCGACGGCGCGTGCACCCTGCGCGGTCGGGTGCAGCAGCCGGGCGGCGGCTGGGGACCGTGGGAGAAGTACGGCGGGGCCGACCTGCACGGCACCCCGGCCACCGCGACCGACGGCGCCGGGCAGCGGATGGTGTTCGCCTCGACCTCGAAGACGGTGGTGGGCTGGGTCCAGCCGAAGCCGGGCGCCGCGCTGGGACCGGCCACCGCCACCGGGCTGCCCGACACCACGCTCCCCCTCACCGCGGAGGGCCGCGAGGGCGGGGTGCGGCTGTGGTTCCGCAAGCCGGGGTCCGGCAACGTCCGTACCGCCCTGATGACGGCCGACGGCGGGCTCAAGCTGAACAACCTGACCGACCTCGGCGGCCTCCAGGGCTTCGGCTCGCTGGCGGCGAGCGGGCACGTGCTGGCGGGCCGGACAGCGGGCGGGCAGCTGGGCTCGGACGTCGGGTGGGGGCGGCCGTGGGAGCGGTCGCCGCTGATGTTCGTCGGCGCACCGTCCTCGACGATGACCGGGAGGAACCTGGTCAGTCTGGCCGTGATGGGGCTCGACGCGCGGCTGTACGTGACCTCGTCGGCGGACGCCCCGGACGCGCACCTGGCCCCGTGGCAGCCGGTGGGCCCGCGCAACTCGGCTCCGTAGCGACGCTCCTCCCCGACGCCCCCTAGCCGTAAGCCGGTTGACCCCGGTCGCGGACGAACAGAGTCCACTTTTAGGTCACATACCCGGACCAAAAGCTCCCCACGGCACATTCACGTCCGGTCGTTTTCGGAAAGCAGGCATCTTCGGCGAAATCGGTGAACCAAGTTCCCCGATTTGGCCTCTCTCTGACTGCTCAGCGGTTTTCCCCGCACCCCGAACGAACCCAAGGCGTGACCGATGCCTTTGACCCGTCGCCGCTTCGCGGCCCTGCTGACCGTGCTGACGGCCGGTACCACCGGCGTGCTCGCCGTGGCCTCCGGCCAGCAGACGCCGGCCGAGGCCACCCCGGAGAAGAACCCGGCCACGGCCGCCCTGCCCGCGAGCGTCACCGCCGGGTCGGTCGTCCAGATCGTCGCCCACCCCGACGACGACCTGTTCTTCATGAACCCGGACCTCAGCCGGTCGCTGGTGTCCGGCATCCCGGTCACCACCGCCTACCTCACCTCCGGCGAGGCCGACGGCCGCAACGAGGCGAACGGCGCCGGCGTCAAGGACCCTGAGCAGCCCGCCGACCGCACCCACTACGCGGAGGCCCGGCAGAACGGCATCCGCTCCGCCTACGCCCAGATGGCGACCGGTGACCGGACCAGCGCGTGGAAGCGCTCCGTCATGCCCACCGCGGGCGGCGGCCAGGCCGAGCTCGACGTCCTCATAGCGAAGCCGCAGGTCAGCCTGGTGTGGCTGCAGCTGCGCGAGGCGCGCAGCACCGGCGGGGACACCCCCGACAGCTTGCGCGGCCTGTGGAACGGCAAGATAGCCGCGCTGGGCGCCCAGCTGACCTCCGGCACCCCGGTCAAGCAGCAGTTCACGTACACGAAGGACCAGCTGATACAGGCGATAGCCGGGGTCCTGGCCCGTTACCGCCCGACGACGATACGGATGCAGGACCCGACACCGGGCCGGTACGGGGACGCCGGCACCGGCAAGTACACCGACCACCAGGACCACATGTACGGGGCCCGCTTCGTGCAGGCCGCCACCACCGCGTACGCCGCCCAGGTCACGGACCGCCCGCACTTCTCGGTCCAGAACTACCTCGGCTACCACAACAGCACCCTCCCGCACGCGCTGGACCCGCAGACGGCCGAGACGAAGACCGGCTACCTGAAGACGTACGCCTGGCACGACCACCAGGACTACTGCGGCTCCCCCTCGGGCTGCGGCGACCGGAAGGTCGCGGGCAACCCGACCGGCCACAACTGGGCCCAGTCGCTGCGCTACACCCGCGCCGACCACAGCTCCTGGCTGGTGGAGGGCACGCCCGGCCGGCTCTGGGCGTTCGCCACGCTGGACGGGCAGACCGCGTACTGGACCCGCGCCCCCGGCGGCGACTGGGCGGGCCCGGCCCTCCTCCCGGGCACGGGCATCGACCCGGGGGCGGCCACCGCCCGCTTCCCGGACGGGCGGATCGCGGTCCTCGCCACCCGTACGACCTTCGGCCCGGTGCCGACCGGCTACCTGCGCGAGGTCGTGTACGCCGTACAGTCCGCGCCCGACGGCCCGTTCGGCCCGTGGCAGTCGCTCGGCACCCCCGAGGTGACGGACGAGGACGGGACTTCGGCGATCAGCGCACCCTCGGCGGGCGTGGACGCGGACGGCCGGCTCACCGTCTACATCCGCGACGCCCGCCGCACGCTGCGCGCCACCACCCGCCAGCCGGACGGCCGCTTCTCCGCCTGGCGGCGCCTGGGCGGCGAGGACCTGCAGGGCGATCCGGTGACGGCGGTCGACTCGGCCGGACGCCGCCACGTGTACGCCACCACCACCACGTCGGTCCTGGCCTGGACCCAGTCCGCCCCGGGCGCCCCGCTGACCGGGCCGTCGGAGACCGGCCTGCCCGCCACGACGGTCCCCCTCTCGGCGGCCCCGGACGGCGCGGGCGTCCGCCTGTACTTCCGCCGCCCGGACTCGGGGGTCGTCCGCACCGCCCTGGTCACGGCAGGCTCCGGCAAGCTCCAGGTGTCCAGCGTCGCGGAGGCGGGCGGCAGGGCCGGCTACGGCGCGGTCGGCGTCGCGGGCCGGCTCATCTCGGGCCGCGCGGACAGCGGCACGATCAGCACGACGAGCCTGGGCGGGCCGCCCGCCTGGACGGAGTCCGCGATGCTCTACGCGGGCGCGCCGGCGGCCGTCCTCGAACTCTCCGGCGCCACCACGGCGGTCCTCGGCCTGGACGCGCAGCTCCACATCACGTCGACCCCCCGCACCCCCGCGACCCCGCCCTGGCACCGCGCGGTCCGCTGACCAGGCACTGCGTCGCGCCATTCGCAGGAAAAGCGGGGCAGCACTGCGATGTCGTCTCCGACTGGCTGCAGGAACAGCTCCCCGGCAGCTGACGCAAGACGACTCCGGGCCGGTGGTCGGTGACCACCGGCCCGGAGTGTCGTGTGCGGCCCGCAAGGGGCTGTGACCTGCGGTTAGAGGACCGGAAGGTTCTTGCGGAGCTCGAAGGCCGTTACCTCGCTCCGGTACTCCTCCCACTCCTGCTTCTTGTTGCGGAGGATCTCACTGACTTCCGTCCGGACCAGGGATGACTCTCGATGACTGCGGAGAAGCAGAGATCGAGTGGTCATCAGCGGTCGCCATTTGTAGCCATTGGCAAGCCTTCGACGGCCCACAGACGGCCCGGTGGTGCCCGGCGGCTGACCGTCACGGCGAAGGGCATGAAGGACCGCCCTCCGGGTTTGTCAAGTCCCGACTTTCCGGGCCGTGACCCAGGAACGTGGGTGGGGCGCAATGGAGTGACGGATGACGCCGAAGAACGGCGGACGGGCAACTCCGGCCCACCACATCCCACCCCCACATTCCCCGGCCCGAGGAGCCCCTCCCCATGACCGTCACCCGGCCCCGACGCCTCGCCTCCATCCTGATCGCCACCCTCCTGGCCGGCGGAGCAGCCTCACTCACCTCCACCGCCTTCGCCGCCCCCACCTCGGCACCTTCGGGCGTCACCACCGACACCGACAGCCCGCGCACCGTCAAGACCATCACCAAGACGCCCAGGACCGTGAAGACGATCCACAAGAACGAGCAGTCCACCGACGAGCCCACCGGCCTCATCGGTGGAGGTGGAGGTGACGGAGGTAAGGGAGGTTCTGGCGTGCTCGTCGGGGGACGGGGAGGTTCCGGGGGTGACGGGGGTGCTGGCCTGCTCGCCTGGGGAGGTTCCGGGGGTGACGGGGGTGCTGGCCTGCTCGCCAGGGGAGGTTCCGGGGGGTGAAGGGGGTTCCCCTCGTACCGTCAAGAAGATCACCACGACGCCCTGACCAGCGGCGGGCCGCACCCGCCGCCGACATCTGCGGCCGACGGCCCACAGACGGCCCAGGGGGAATGAGACGACTCCGGGCCGGTGGTCGGTGACCACCGGCCCGGAGTGTCGCGCGGACCGCAGGGGCTTTGACCTGCTCTTACAGGACCGGGAGGTTCTTGCGGAGTTCGAAGGCCGTGACCTCCGAGCGGTACTCCTCCCACTCCTGCTTCTTGTTGCGCAGGAAGAAGTCGAAGACGTGTTCGCCGAGGGTCTCGGCGACCAGTTCGCTGCGTTCCATCAGGGAGATGGCCTCGCCGAGGTTCTGCGGGAGGGGTTCGATGCCCATCGCGCGGCGTTCGGCGTCGGAGAGGGCCCAGACGTCGTCGTCGGCGCCCGCCGGGAGTTCGTAGCCCTCCTCGATGCCCTTCAGGCCGGCGGCCAGGAGGACGGCGTACGTGAGGTACGGGTTGGCGCCCGAGTCGATCGAGCGGACCTCGACGCGCGAGGAGCCGGTCTTGCCCGGCTTGTACATCGGGACGCGGATCAGGGCCGAGCGGTTGTTGTGGCCCCAGCAGATGTACGAGGGGGCCTCGCCGCCCGCGCCGGCGCTGCGGGAGGAGCCGCCCCAGATGCGCTTGTACGAGTTGACCCACTGGTTGGTGACGGCCGCGGTCTCCGCCGCGTGCTTCAGCAGGCCCGCGATGAAGGAGCGGCCGACCTTGGAGAGCTGGTACTCGGCGCCCGACTCGTAGAAGGCGTTGCGGTCGCCCTCGAAGAGGGAGAGGTGGGTGTGCATGCCCGAGCCGGGGAACTCCGAGAAGGGCTTCGGCATGAAGGTGGCCTGCACGCCCTGCTCCAGGGCGACCTGCTTCATCACCAGGCGGAAGGTCATGATGTTGTCGGCCGTGGAGAGCGCGTCGGCGTAGCGGAGGTCGATCTCCTGCTGGCCCGGGGCGCCCTCGTGGTGGCTGAACTCGACGGAGATGCCCATCGATTCGAGCATGGTGATCGCCTGGCGGCGGAAATCCATGCCCACGTTCTGCGGGGTGTGGTCGAAGTAGCCGGAGTTGTCGGCGGGGGTGGGCCGGGTGCCGTCGAGCGGCTTGTCCTTCAGCAGGAAGAACTCGATCTCCGGGTGGGTGTAGAAGGTGAAGCCCAGGTCGGAGGTCTTGGCGAGGATGCGCTTGAGGACGTAGCGCGGGTCCGCGAAGGACGGGGAGCCGTCCGGCATCAGGATGTCGCAGAACATCCGGGCGGTACCGGGGGCCTCGGCGCGCCACGGCAGTATCTGGAAGGTGCTCGGGTCCGGCCTGGCGATCATGTCGGACTCGTAGACCCGCGCGAAGCCCTCGATCGCGGAGCCGTCGAAGCCGATGCCCTCGTCGAAGGCCTGCTCCAGCTCCGCGGGGGCGACCGCGACGGACTTGAGGAAGCCCAGTACGTCGGTGAACCAGAGGCGCACGAAGCGGATGTCGCGCTCCTCAAGCGTCCGGAGGACGAATTCCTGCTGCTTGTCCATGCCTTCATCCTCGCAGTTCAGACGGCCTGTGCACCACCGCCGCGAGGGCTCGGGCACAGTCGGGCGGACCCAGTATCGCCAGCGGTGGTTTCCGCCAGATTACGCACCTGGCAAAGCTCGCGGCACCCCCGCACTGACCTCGGACCCGTCATGAGCATTACCATCTGCGCCCATGGGGGGCCGGCAGTACACGCGACGGGGGCGTCAGACACGTCCCGGGCTGCTGCGCGCCGTCCTCCTCGCGGCCTCCGGTGTGCTGGCCGGGGTGCTCCTGCTCTGCGCGCGGCCGGGTGAACACCACGTCCCGACGGAGTACACGGCGGCGCAGGGCGGGGCGCAAACAGGGGTACACAGGGGGGCGCACAGCGGGGCGCACGGCGCCGCGCAAGCCGTCTGCGTGTCCCCGGACCACCAGCCGGGCTGCTCGCCGCTCGCGCACGTGATCCCGGGCGTGCTGCCCGTGCCGCCTCCCGCCGTGACCGTGGCCGGCGGGGATCCGCCGCCCGTCGCCGTGACCGGCGGGGCGGGCCGGATCCGGCCTCCCGAGCCGCTCGCCCGCGCCCCCGGCCCGTATGTCCTCCAGGTGCTGCGGACCTGACGGGTCCGGTTTCGCGTCCATCCACCCCCCTCAGCAGAAGGAACCAGGGCACCATGGCCAGCAAGTCCGGAAACACCACCGACCAGCACTCACGCCAGGCGCGCATAGCCCAGATGCGCCGGGCCGACAAGGCGCGCGACCGGCGCAACAAGGCCATCGCGATCACGGCCTCGGTGGTCGTCGTCGCCGGTCTGGCCGGTTTCGGCGCGTGGGTGATGATCGACCAGAGGCAGACCGAGCAGCGCAAGCAGGATGCCGCGGAACTGGCCCGCAAGACGCCGGTCGACGGCGAGCAGACCTGGGACGCGGCGAAGTTCGGCCGCAACCACGTCGAGACCCCGGTGAAGTACGAGATGAACCCCCCGGTCGGCGGTGACCACCACCCCCGCTGGATGAACTGCAACGGCGACGTCTACGACAATCCGGTGCCCGAGGTGAACGCCGTGCACTCGCTGGAGCACGGCGCGGTCTGGGTGACGTACAACGAGAAGGCCGGCAAGGCCGAGCTGGACAAGCTCGCCGACACGGTCGGCAAGACCCCGTACACGCTGATGAGCCCGGTCAAGGAGCAAGCCGGCACGATCATGCTCAGCGCGTGGGGCAAGCAGTTGACGGTGGAGAAGGCGGACGACCCGCGCGTGGCGCAGTTCTTCACCCGGTACGTGCAGGGCCCGCAGACCCCCGAGCCGGGCGCGGCCTGCGCGAACGGGGTGACAGGCAAGTGAGCCGTACCCCTCGTACGTACTGGGCCGCCGGCACGGCCGTGCTGCTGGCGCTGCTGTGCGCGGCGGCCGCCACGGTCGCCGCCGCGAGCGGTGACTCCGGTACGCCGGCCCGCACGCCGGGGCTGCACTCGCCGGACGCGGGCTTCGCGCGCGACATGGCGGTGCACCACCAGCAGGCGGTGGAGATGTCGTTCATCGTGCGGGACCGCACCCAGGACGAGGCGGTGCGCAGCCTCGCGTACGACATCGCCAACACCCAGGCCAACCAGCGGGGCATGATGCTCGGCTGGCTGGACC
The DNA here is from genome assembly GCF_040652395.1 of Streptomyces sp. NPDC048269. Classification (NCBI taxonomy): domain Bacteria; kingdom Bacillati; phylum Actinomycetota; class Actinomycetes; order Kitasatosporales; family Streptomycetaceae; genus Streptomyces; species Streptomyces sp. NPDC048269. The sequence continues at coordinate 15,112 of NZ_JBEZLW010000025.1, read as the reverse complement.
TGTGGGGGCTGCCGAAGGTGGTGGCCGGCGAGCCGCCGATGTCCTGGATGGGCACCTCCGGCGAGGACGGCGGGCACGGCGAGCACGGTGGCCACACCGGCCACGACGGACACGGCGACCACGGCCAGAACGGCGGCCACTCCGGCCACGCCGCGGCCGCCAAGCCCGGCGCGCTCATGCCCGGCATGGCCACCAAGGAGGAGCTCGCACAGCTCACCGCGGCCAGCGGCCGGGACGCGGAGGTGCTCTACCTCCAGCTGATGACCGACCACCACAAGGGCGGCGTCGAGATGGCCGAGGGCTGTGCGCGCCAGTGCGGCACCCCGGTCGAGCGGGACCTGGCGCAGGGCATGGCCGACGCGCAGAGCTCCGAGCTCACCCTGATGGCGGACATGCTGGGCAAGCGCGGAGCCGCGCCGCGCGGGTGACGCGACACGCCCGTACGGTGGTGGGTGGACGCCCTCTCACCCGTACGGGCGTGTACGCCTCCGCGAGCGGTCGCGGCGGGCCGAGCGGCCGAATGAGGACGAGGACGCCGAGGCGGGCGCATCCGCACCCGCCGAGGACGGCGCTCAGGAGGTTTACGCAATGACCACCGCCGGAGAGATCATGCACGCCGGGGCCCAGTGGATCCCCGCCACCGAGACCCTCGACCGGGCCGCCCAGATGATGGCGCGGCTGAACGTGGGCGCGCTGCCCATCAGCGACAAGACGGAACGGCTCTGTGGGATCCTCACCGACCGCGACATCGTGGTGGGCTGTGTGGCCAAGGGCCACAACCCGTCGAGGGTGACGGCCGGCGACATGGCCCAGGGCACGCCGCGCTGGATCGACGCGGGCGCGGACGTCTCCGAGGTACTGGAGGAGATGCAGAGCCACCAGATCCGCCGGCTTCCGGTGATCAGGAACAAGAAGCTCGTCGGCATGATCAGCGAGGCCGATCTCGCGAAGCACCTCTCGGAGGAGCAGATGGCCGGCTGGGCGGAGATGGTCTACGCGCGCGGCTGACCGGCGGCGGTGCGGACCGCCCGGGCCACCTGGGCCGGGCGGTCCAGCATGACCAGGTGCCCGGCGGGCTCGGCGACCTCGAAGCGGGCGCCGAGCCGGGCGGCGAGGTCCGCCTGGCGGGCGAGCCAGCGGAGGGCGCCGCGGCCGGACGAGCCGTCGTGGCACGCGAGGACGGTGGCGGGCGCGGTCAGGGGGTGCGTCTCGCGCAGGGCGAGGACCTCGGCGGCCATGTCCGGGTAGCGGGAGTTCTCCAGCAGGGCGCCGCGCCAGACGCGGCCGGTTCGGTAGCAGCGGCGTACGAGTTCCCGCGCGGCCGGGTCGCCGCCGCCGGTGCGTGAGGCCCGTACGGTCAGCCGCCGGGCGAGCGGACCCAGCGCGGCGGGCAGTCCGGCGGCCGTCAGCGCCCGGCCCACCGCGCGGGCGGCCCCGGTGCGCAGCGCGGCGGGCAGCACCGTACGGGGTGCCTCCTCCACGCTGGAGTCGAGCAGCACCAGGGCGGCGGTGCGCTGCGGGTACAGGCGGGCGAAGGCCTCGGCGTGGAACCCGGCGATCGAGTGCCCGACGACGGTGACGGGGCCCGTGACGGGGCCGGTAACGGGGCCCGTGACGGGGCCGCCGACGGGGTGGGTGGGGGAGTCGGTGAGGCCGAGGGCGTCCAGCAGTCCGGCGATCCGGTGGGCCTCCCCGGCGGCGGTCGGCGGCGCGGCGGCCGAGGCGCTGAGGCCGTGCCCGGGGCGGTCGAAGCGGACGACGGTACGGCCCTGCGCGACCAGCAGCGCGGCGACCGCGTCCCAGTCGAACCAGGCCATGGCGAGCCCGGCATCGAGCAAGGCAACGGGCCCGCGGCCCTCGACGACCACGTGCAGCGGGACCCCGTCCACCCGGACGAACCGGCCGGCGCCTCCCCCGTACCGGATGCTCACGTGCGGCCCGCCTTGTGGACGGAGTACGCGAGCACGCCCAGCCACAGCGCGACGAAGAGGACCTGCAGCCGCTGCCCCGCGCCCAGGGCCCAGGTCCCGCGGCCGGCGGTGAACAGGGCGATGGCGGACAGGGTCCAGACGGTGGCGAGCAGTTCGAGGACGACGAGCGCCGGACCGTGGCGGGCGAGGGGGGCGAACCAGCCGTAGCGGCGGGCGGCGACCGTCAGGGCCACCAGCCCGACGAGGGCGCCCGTCATGGCCAGACTGCTGCTGACGGCATGGGCCTGATGGGTGGCGGGCACCAGTCCGGCGGTCTCCCGGGCGGCGCACACGGGGTCCACGGTGGGCGCGCAGCTCAGCGGCAGCCAGGCGTCGGCGGCCGTGGCCGCGCCGAACAGGGTGACCCCGGTCCAGCCCGTGACCGCCCAGGGGCGGCGGGACTCGGCGTGCCGCACCAGCCGGAGCAGGGCGAGCAGCCCGCCGGTGAAGGCGAGCAGCCCGGCGGTGAAGTCCGTGGCCCGGAACAGGCCGCCGAGCGGCTGGTCCTGGGCGGCGAGCTCGCTGACGTACGTCTCGATGGGGTTGAGGCCGGTGGAGAGGACGACTTCGAGCACCCACGCGGTGTAGGCGGCGGCGCCCAGGCCGAGGAGCGCGGCGACCGGCCGGGCCGCCCACGGGGAGCGCCGCGGGCGCCGAGAGCTCCGGGAGCGCGGAGAGCGCAGAGAGCGGCCATTCGTGGACATGGTGTGACTAATCCTATGCGGACCGGGGCGTCGCTCCTGGGATCGGATACCCGCCCCGGGTAGCGTCCGGAGCCATGACGGGCAGTGACCGGCGAGCCGCGCCGCTCGGGGGCGCGGCCCGCGTTCCGCCGGTGGCGGCGCGGGCAACGGACGGGCCCCGCCCTCGCCATCGGCCTGCCCTCCCCCACCCGTTAGGTGCTCCCATGCGTTCACTTCCCACCCGTCGCGCCGTGCTCGGCGCATCCGCCGCAGCCGTCGCCGTCGCCGGTTCGGGGCTGCTCACCGGCTGCGCGGGCTCCGCCGGACGGGGCTCGGGCCCGGGCTCCGGAAAGGGCGCCGCGCCCCACGGTGGCTCCGCCGCCGACGGGCCCCCGGGGTACGTGGATCCGGCCGGACCGGAGGTCAAGGCCGCCGAGACCGCCCGCAAGGCCACCGGGCCGGTCACCGAGGTCAAGCTCACGGCCACCGCCGCCACGCTCGACCTCGGCGGCGGCCACACCGTCCGCTCCTGGGCGTACGAGGGCCGGCTGCCGGGCAAGGAGGTACGGGTCACCGCGGGCGGCACCCTCGCCCTCACGCTGGCCAACAACCTCCCCGAGGCCACCTCCCTGCACTGGCACGGCCTCGCGCTGCGCAACGACATGGACGGCGTCCCCGGGCTGACCCAGCGGGACATCGCCCCGGGCGGCTCCTTCGCGTACCGGTTCGCCGTCACGCACCCGGGGACGTACTGGTTCCACCCCCATTCCGGTGTGCAGCAGGACCGCGGGCTGTACGCCCCGCTCATCGTCGAGGACCCCAAGGAGCCCCTCGCGTACGACAAGGAGTGGGTGGTGGTGCTGGACGACTGGATCGACGGGGTCGACGGCGTCACCCCGGACGCCGTCCTCGCCGGACTCCGCAGGAGCCAGACCGGCGGAGGCCACGCCCACGGCACGGAGCGCGCCCCGGGCACCCCCGCCGCCACGCTCGGCCCCGCGGCCGCTCCGGGCGCCCCCGGCCGGCCGCCGCACCTGCTCGTGGGCGCCGACAGCGACGTCCTCGGCAGGGAAGCGGGCGACGTCGCCTACCCGTACTACCTGGTCAACGGCAGGGCAGCGGACGACCCGTCGGTCTTCACCGCCCGCCCCGGCGACCGGATCCGGCTCCGCGTCATCAACGCCGGCGGGGACACCGCGTTCCGGATCGCCCTCGGCGGCCACGAACTGACGGTCACCCACACGGACGGCTTCCCGGTCGAGCACGCGACGACGGGCTCGCTCCTGCTGGCCATGGGCGAGCGGTACGACGTCCTGGTCACCGCCAAGGACGGGGTGTTCCCGCTCACCGCGCTGGCCGAGGGCAAGGGCCGGTCGGCGCTCGCGGTCCTGCGCACCGGCAGCGGTGCGGCGCCCACCGCCGCGACCCGGCCGGCCGAGCTGGACGGGCCCCCGCTGATGGCGGACGCTCTCAGGCCCGCCGAATCGGCCGCGCTGGCGCCGCGCGAGCCGGACCGTACGGTCCGGCTCAGGCTGACCGGTTCCATGAGGCGGTACAACTGGGCCTTCGACGGCACGCCCTACACACCCGACCAGCGGCATCCGGTGAAGGCGGGCGAGCGGGTCCGGCTGGAGTTCAGGAACGCGACGCCGATGTGGCACCCGCTGCACCTCCACGGGCACACCTTCGCCCTCGGCGGCGAGGCCGGCGGGGCCCGCAAGGACACCGCCATCCTGCTGCCGGGCGGGAGGCTGACGGCCGATTTCGACGCGGACAACCCGGGCCTGTGGATGACGCACTGCCACAACGTCTACCACTCGGAGTCCGGGATGATGACGGTCCTCGGCTACCAGCTGTAGGCCCGTGAGGCGCAGCCGCCGGGCCCGGAATCAGGCCGGATCCAGGACATCGCCAGGACATCGCGTCAGAAAGACGATTAGACTGGGCCCGTGCCTCAACTTCGTCTCGCTCTGAATCAGATCGACTCGCACGTCGGCAACATCGCCGCCAACGCCGACTCGGTCGTCCACTGGACCCGGCACTCCGCCGAGCAGGGCGCCCACCTGGTGGCGTTCCCGGAGATGGTGCTGACCGGGTATCCCGTCGAGGACCTCGCCCTGCGCGGTTCCTTCGTCGAAGCCTCCCGCACCGCGCTGCGCGAGCTCGCGGAGCGGCTGGCGGCCGAGGGCTTCGGCGAGCTGCCGGTCGTCGTCGGCTACCTCGACCGCACCGAGAAGGCCATTCCCCGGCTCGGCAAGCCGGCCGGCTCGCCGGAGAACGCGGCCGCCGTTCTGTACCGCGGTGAGGTGGTGCTGCGCTTCGCCAAGCACCACCTCCCCAACTACGGGGTGTTCGACGAGTTCCGGTACTTCGTGCCGGGCAACACCCAGCCGGTGATCCGGGTGCGCGGCATCGACGTGGCCCTGGCCATCTGCGAGGACCTCTGGCAGGAGGGCGGCCGGGTCCCGGCCACCCGCTCCGCCGGGGCCGGGCTGCTGATCTCGGTCAACGCCTCCCCGTACGAGCGCAACAAGGACGACGTGCGACTCGAACTGGTCCGGAAGCGGGCCCAGGAGGCCGGCTGCACCCTCGCCTACGTGGCCATGATCGGCGGCCAGGACGAACTGGTCTTCGACGGCGACTCGATCGTCGTCGACGCCGGCGGCGAGGTCATCGCCCGCGCGCCGCAGTTCTCCGAGGGCTGTGTCCTCGTCGACCTGGACCTGCCCGCCGCGCGGGCCGACGCCCCGGAGGGCGTGGTGGACGACGGGCTGCGCATCGACCGCGTCATCCTCTCCGAGGAGCCCGTGGAGCCGTACGAGCCGGTCGTCACCGGTGGCTACGCCGACCGCCTCGACGACGACGAGGAGGTCTACGACGCGCTGGTCGTGGGCCTGCGCGCGTACGTGAAGAAGAACGGATTCCGCTCCGTCCTGATCGGGCTCTCCGGCGGCATCGACTCCGCGCTGGTCGCCGCGATCGCCTGCGACGCGATCGGCGCGCAGAACGTCCACGGCATCTCGATGCCCTCGAAGTACTCCTCGGACCACTCCAAGGACGACGCGGCCGATCTGGCCGAGCGGACCGGCCTGAACTTCCGGACCGTGCCGATCGCGCCGATGTTCGACGCGTACATGGGCTCGCTGGGCCTCACCGGCCTCGCCGAGGAGAACCTCCAGTCCCGGCTGCGCGGCACCATGCTGATGGCGGTCTCCAACCAGGAGGGCCACATCGTGCTGGCCCCGGGCAACAAGTCGGAGCTGGCCGTCGGCTACTCCACCCTGTACGGCGACTCGGTCGGCGCGTACGGCCCGATCAAGGACGTCTACAAGTCGGACGTCTTCCGGCTCGCCGAGTACCGCAACCGGGCCGCGGCCGAGCGCGGTGAGACCCCGCCGATCCCGGAGAATTCGATCGTGAAGCCGCCGAGCGCCGAGCTGCGCCCCGGCCAGGTGGACACGGACTCACTGCCGGACTACCCGGTGCTCGACGCGATCCTCGCGCTGTACGTGGACCGCGACCAGGGCATGGAGGCCATCGTCGGGGCCGGCTTCGACCGCGAGCTGGTGGCCAGGACCCTGCGGATGGTGGACACGGCGGAGTACAAGCGCCGCCAGTACCCGCCGGGCACGAAGATCTCCGCGAAGGGCTTCGGCAAGGACCGCCGGCTGCCCATCACGAACGGCTGGCGCGAGCAGGCGTAGCGCGCCCGTGTACGTGCGCCGGGGGCCGTGGCCCGGCCCCCGGCGGCACGTACGGACCTGCGGGACCTGCGGAACCTGCGCGTCCTACGGCTTGACGGTGACCCGGGCCGCGACCGGGAGGTGGTCGCTGGCGGTGCGCGGGAGGGTCCAGGAGGCCTCCGGCCTGATCCCGCGGACCATGATCTGGTCGATCCGGGCCATCGGGAACTGGGCCGGCCAGCTGAAGCCGAAGCCGTCGCCGGCCGCGCCCTGCGTGGAGCGCATCTGCGAGGTGACCTCGGACAGGGCGCGGTCGTTCATGGTGCCGTTGAGGTCGCCGAGCAGGATGACCTTCTTCAGCGGTTCGGCGGCCAGCGCGGCGCCCAGCGCGTCGGCGCTGTTGTCGCGCTGGTTGGCGGTGAAACCGGCGTTCAGCTTGACCCGGACCGAGGGCAGGTGGGCGACGTACGCGGCGACCTGGCCGTAGGGGGTGTCCACCGTGGCGCGCATGGCCCGGGTCCAGCCCATCCTGATGTCGACCGGCCGGGCGGCGCTCAGCGGGAACTTGCTCCACACCCCGACCGTGCCCTCGACCGCGTGGTACTTGTACGTGCCCGCCAGGGCCTTCTCGTAGACGGGGACGGCGCTGCCCTTGAGCTCGGTCAGGGCCAGCACGTCGGCCCCGGACTTCGCCACGGACTCGGCGGTGCCGCGCGGGTCGGCGTTGTCGGCGTCCACGTTGTGGGTGGCGACCATGAGGTTGCCGCCGGAGCCGGACTTGTCGGTGACCAGGCCGCCGAACAGGTTCACCCAGACCGCGGCCGTCAGCAGTATCGCGATGAGCGCGGTCGCGGAGCGGCGGTACACGGCGGCGGCCATCAGGACCGGCACGGCCAGGCCCAGCCAGGGCAGGAAGGTCTCCGTGAGGCTTCCGAGGTTGCCCACGTCGTTGGGCAGCTCCGCGTGGAAGATCATGACCAGCGCGATCAGCACGGCGATCCCGGTCAGCACCAGCCCGCGCCGCCAGATGCCCCGGTCACCGCGCAGATCGGCCAGCCGGCGCCGGAAGCGGGATCCGGAGGGCTCGGGCTCCGAGCCGCCGTTCCCCATTTCCGTCATGTACGCCTGTGCCATGCCACTGCCCTCACTGCCGTGCTCGCGCTCCGTCTCCGCCCCTTGACCCTAGGCGATGTACGAAGCCTTACGTGTTCTCCGTCACGACCGCCTCCTGTGGCGGTCGTACGTCCGGGAGGACGAACGGCCGTACGCCAGGGGTTCCGGTTGTCACGAAACGCGCATATTCGCTCGCGCGGGCCGGGCGCGCGCCCTCCACCACTTCCGCCGCGGGCCACGCGGATGCCACCATGGTGGGTGAGTCCGGGGACGCCGTGAGGGCGCCTCGAGATGACACAAGGAGCAGTTGCAATGACGCATGCCGTTTCGCCTGCCCGCGAACCCGCTTCGACGGCCTCCCCCACTCTGTACGGAGGCACGGGCACCCGGCGCATCACCGTCCGCGACCTCACCCTCGCCAAGGAACGCGGCGAGAAGTGGCCCATGCTCACCGCCTACGACGCGATGACCGCGTCCGTCTTCGACGAGGCCGGCATCCCGGTCATCCTCGTCGGCGACTCGATGGGCAACTGCCACCTCGGCTACGACTCCACCGTCCCGGTGACGATGGACCAGATGACCATGCTGTCGGCGGCCGTCGTCCGGGGCACGAGCCGCGCGCTCGTCATCGGCGACATGCCGTTCGGGTCGTACCAGGAAGGCGCCGTGCAGGCCCTGCGCAGCGCCACCCGCCTCGTCAAGGAGGCCGGCGTGGGAGCGGTGAAGCTGGAAGGCGGCGAGCGCTCGCTGCACCAGACCGAGCTGATCGTCCAGTCCGGCATCCCGGTCATGTCCCACCTGGGCCTGACCCCGCAGTCCGTCAATGCCATGGGCTACCGGGTCCAGGGCCGCGGTGACGAGGCCGCGCACCAGCTGCTCCGCGACGCCAAGGCCGCGCAGGACGCGGGCGCCTTCGCGGTGGTGCTGGAGCTGGTCCCGGCCGAGCTGGCCGCCGAGGTCACCCGGTCCCTGCACATCCCGACGGTCGGCATCGGCGCGGGCTCGGAGTGCGACGCGCAGGTACTGGTGTGGACCGACATGATGGGGCTGACCAGCGGGAAGCTGCCGCGGTTCGTGAAGCAGTACGCGAACCTGCGCCAGACCATGGGAGACGCGGCGAAGGCCTTCGCCGAGGACGTGGTCGGCGGAGCGTTCCCGCAGCCGGAGCACGCCTTCCACTGACGCGGACGTGTGACCGGACGTGTGACGCGGACCGTGACGTGGACACGGACGCGGACACGGACACGGACGTGCGTATGTGATCGACAGATCCGACAGCCCGCCGACACGGAGTCGGCGGGCTGTCGGCTTCTCCGCCGGCTGCCTGTCGGTCGGCTGTCGGTCGGCTGTCGGTGGTTTGTCAGTGCCGGCTGGTCCCATGGTGGACATGACGCGAAACGACAAGAATCCCAACGCCGTAGAAGTACGGGGGCTGGTCAAGCACTACGGCGAGACCAAGGCCCTCGACGGCGTCGACCTGGAGGTCCGCGAGGGCACCGTCCTCGGGGTCCTCGGGCCCAACGGCGCGGGCAAGACCACCCTGGTGCGCTGCCTGTCCACCCTGATCGTCCCGGACTCCGGGACCGCGACCGTCGCGGGCTACGACGTGGTCCGCCAGCCGCGGCAGCTGCGCCGCACCATCGGCCTGACCGGCCAGTACGCCTCGGTCGACGAGAAGCTCTCCGGCTGGGAGAACCTCTACATGATCGGGCGGCTGCTCGACCTGTCCCGCAAGGACGCCCGCCGCCGCGCCGACGAGATGCTGGAGCGGTTCTCCCTGACCGATGCGGCCAAGAAGGCCGCCATGAACTACTCCGGCGGCATGCGGCGGCGGCTCGACCTCGCCGCCTCGCTGATCGGCAACCCGGCCGTGCTCTACCTGGACGAGCCGACGACCGGCCTGGACCCCCGTACCCGCAACGAGGTCTGGGACGAGGTCCAGCGGCTGGTCGCCGAGGGGGCCACCGTTCTGCTCACCACCCAGTACATGGAGGAGGCCGAGCAGCTCGCCAGCGAGCTGACGGTCATCGACCACGGCAAGGTCATCGCCAACGGCAAGGTCGACGAACTCAAGGCCCGGGTCGGCGGCCGGACCCTGAAGATCCGCCCCGTGGACTCCTCGGACCTGCCGGGCATGGCCCGCTCGCTGGCCGAGGCCGGGCTCGACGGTGTGGCAGGCTCCCAGGCCGTGCCGGACGAGGGCGTGCTGCTCGTCCCGATCCTGACCGACGAGCAACTGACCGCCGTGGTCGGTCTGCTGGCCGCCCGCGGGTACGCGATCGCCGACCTCGGCACGTACCTGCCCAGCCTCGACGAGGTGTTCCTGTCCATCACCGGAAAGGAGCCGGCCTCCCCCGAGGACTCCGTTCCCACCGAGAAGACCGAGGAGGTCGCGGCATGAGCACCGTAACCACCACGAAGCCCACCCGTACCGCTGCCTCCCCGGGCCCCGCGGACACCCTGTCCGGCGAGGGCCGGATCGGCCTGCGGGCCAACCTGCGGCACATCGGCGCCCTCGTGCGCCGCAACGCCCTGCAGATCAAGCAGGACCCGGAGTCGATGTTCGACGTCCTGTTCATGCCGATCATCTTCACGCTGCTGTTCGTGTTCGTCTTCGGCGGCGCGATCTCCGGCAAGGGCAACCAGGGTGACTACGTCAACTACGTGGTCCCCGGCCTGATGGCCATGATGGGCATGAACATCGCGATGGGGGTGGGCACCGGAGTCAACGACGACTTCAAGAAGGGAGTGATGGACCGCTTCCGGTCCATGCCGATCGCCCGGTCCTCGGTGCTCATCGCCAAGATCGTCGTCGAGCTCGGCCGGATGATGGTCGCCATCACGATCCTGCTCGGCATGGGCTTCCTGCTCGGCCTGTCGATCAAGGGCTCGGTGCTGGACCTGCTCCTCTCCATCGGGCTGTCGGCGGTCTTCGGCGCCTCGCTGATGTGGATCTTCATCCTGCTCGGCCTCACCCTGCAGACCGCGCAGGCGGTGCAAGGCATGGCGATGATCGTCCTGATGCCGCTCCAGTTCGGCAGCTCGATCTTCGCCCCGCCGATCACGATGCCGGGCTGGCTCCAGGCCTTCACGGACTACAACCCGCTGTCCAACCTGGCCGACGCGGCCCGCGCCCTGATCAACGGCACCCCGCTCGGCAACTCGGTGTGGATCACCCTGGCCTGGTCGGTCGGCATCACGGCGATCACCATGCCGATCGCGGTCCGCAAGTTCCGCCAGAAGACCTGATCCGCGGACCGGTCCGTTCCGGATCGCGTCCCGGACGGGCTCCGGCCGGGGGCCGGGTCAGATGAGGGCGGTGGCCTCCTCCAGGGTGAGGCCGCCGCCTTCGGCGTACGCCGCCTCGTACACGGCGTCGCCCATCGCCGCCCGCGCCAGCTCCTCGGCCCGGGCGGAGTCCTCGCGTTCCGTGGTGACGGGGAAGTGCCCGGGCGGCAGCAGCGCCCGGTGGGCGCCGAGCAGCCTGGCCGCGTCGTACTCCCGCCGCGGGCCGCCGAGCGAGACCAGGGAGAGCGCCGCGGTCAACAGGTAGACCGCGGGCATCTGCGGGGCCACCATCCGGGCGAGCGGATCCTGGGCGGTCCCCATGGCCTGGCGCAGCAGGGAGAGCGCCTCCTCGTAGTTGCCCTCCTGGTTCGCCAGCCAGGCCAGCGTGCCGAGCAGGTAGCCGTCGAAGATGGCGAACGCGCCGAGGGCGAACTCGTCCCGCAGTGCCTGCAACTGGGCGCGAGCCTCCGCGATCCGGCCGGTGCGGCCGAGGATCCCCGCGAGGAACATCCGGGCGGCGGGCATGGCCTCGTTGCCGTACTGCTGCACCGTGGCGACGATCTCGGCGAGGATCTCCTCGGCCTCCTCCATCCGGCCGCACTCGGTGAGGGTCCCGGCCATCCGTACGCGCAGGACCGTCACCTGCGCCTTGGCGCCCAGGCGTTCCGCGTACGCGATCGCCTCGCGGAAGTCGGCGGCGGCCAGGCCGTATTCACCCCGCTTCTCCAGGGACTCGGCGCGGGCGGAGAGCGCCTCGGCGCAGCCCCAGGCGTCGCCGAGTTCACGGAAGAGGGCCAGGCTCTCGTCGGCGTCGCGCGACGCGTCGCCCGCCCAGTCGGCCCTGTTGGCAAGGATGTTGGCGCGCAGCTGGAGGGCGGAGGCGAGCTCCCAGCGGTAGCCGAGCTCGCGGGCGGTATCGACGGTCGCCTCGATGACCCGCCGGAGCAGTCCCGGATCGCCCGCGATCATGACGGCGTAGATCCAGAGGGAGGAGGGCGTCCGGCAGGTCTGCGGGAGTCCGGGGCGATAGGTGGCGATCACCCTGTCGACCCGGGCGCGGACGGCCGGGCTGTTCCAGCTGTCGTTGGTCTGGTCCCGGGATGCCAGCCGGAGCAGGTGGACGGCGCGCCAGGCCTCGGTGAGCAGTTCGCCGCTGTAGGGCGGGGGCGTGTCGACGAGCCGCTGGTACACGGGCTCCGCGGGGACGACGGGCAGCGCGAACGGGTCGGGACCGAGCGCGGCGGCCGCGTCGGACCAGTGCCGGGACTCGGAGCGCAGGTCGTGCATGTGCCAGTACCAGCCCAAGGAGTGGGTGAGGCACAGCACTTCGTCGGCGTCGCCGGCGGCGACGGCCCGGCGCAGGGCGGTACGGAGGTTCTCGTACTCGGTGGCGAGCCGGTCGGCGGCCGCGCGCTGGCCGTGGCCGCGGAGCAGGGGTTCGCTGGTGCGGGCGAGTTCGCGGTAGTGGACGAGATGGCGGCGCTCGGTGGCCTCACGGTCCCCGCCGGCCTCGGCGAGGCGTTCGGCGGCGTACTCGCCGACCGTCTCCAGGAGGCGGTAGCGCATGCCGGAGCCGTCGGGTCCGGGGGCGGCCACGACGAGGGACTTGTCGACGAGGGAGCCGAGCGTGTCGGCGACGTCGAGGCCTCCTTCGGCGCACACCGTCTCGACGGCGGCGAGGTCGCAGCCGCCCGCGAAGACGGACAGGCGGCGCAGGACGACGCGTTCGGGGTCGTCGAGCAGGTCCCAGGACCAGTCGACGACGGCCCGCAGGGTCTGCTGGCGCGGCAGCAGGGTGCGGCTGCCGCCGGTCAGGAGCCGGAAGCGGTCGTCGAGCCGGTCGGCGATCTGGCGGAGGGTGAGCAGGCGCAGCCGGGCGGCGGCCAGCTCGATGGCCAGCGGCATCCCGTCCAGCCGGCGGCAGATCTCGGCAGCCGCGGCCGGGTCCTCGGCCACGGTGAACCCTGCGCGGGCGGCGGCGCCGCGGTCGGCGAGCAGCCGCAGCGCGACCGGGTCGGGCAGCGGTTCCACCGGGCGCAGCGTCTCTCCCGGTACGCCGAGGGGTTCGCGGCTGGTGGCCAGGATCCGGACGCCGGGGCAGTGGGTGAGGAGCCGTTCGGCGAGTTCGGCGGCGGCGGCGATGACGTGCTCGCAGTTGTCGAGCAGCAGCAGGAGCCGCCGTCGTGCGCAGTGTTCGGCCAGGCGGTCGAGGGGGGCGTCCCCGGCGCGGTCGGTGAGGGCGCGCATCTCCTCGGCGGCGGCGCCGCGCAGCTTGGTCTCGCGCGCGCCGAGCGCGGCGAGCGCGGCCTCGGCGACGTCCTCGGGGTCGGCGGGTCCGTCGACGGGGGCCAGCTCGACGAGCCACACCCCGTCGGGCCAGCCGTCCTCGTCCTGTGCCTCGGCGGCCTCCTGGGACAGCCGGGTCTTGCCGGCCCCGCCCGGTCCGAGCAGCGTGACGAGCCTGGCCCGGGCGAGGTCGTCGCCGATGGCGCGAATGTCGTCCTCGCGCCCGACGAAGGTGGTGAGGCGAGCCCGCAGGTTCCCTCCGCCCGGCCCCGGCTGCCGGTCCGGCTGCGCCGATGGCCGGCCGGGGTGCGCAGGCTGGGTCCGGGCGCCCGGGAGCTGGGGCTGGGCAGCCGGCCGGGGGGCGGCGGTGGGTTCGGAAGCGAGTGCGGGTGCGGGTTCCGGTTCCGGCACGGGGTTCAGGAGTTCGGCGTGCAGGGCGCGCAGGGCCGGGCCCGGGTCCGTGCCCAGGCGGGCGGCGAGGTCCCGGCGGACGCCGTCGTACGCCGCCAGGGCCTCCGCCGGGCGGCCCGCGTCGCGCAGGGCCCGGACGCGGAGGGCCTGGAGGGGCTCGTCCAGCGGCTGCCGGGCGCACAGCGCGGTCAGCTCGGGCAGTACTTGTTCCGCCCCGCCCAGGGCCAGGGCCGCGGCGAGCCGGCCCCGCCGCGCGTCCCCCCGTACGGCCTCCCAGCGCGCGGACTCCGCGGCCGGGTCGGGGAGGTCCGTCAGGGCGGGCCCGCGCCACAGGGCGAGGGCCTCCTCGTACAGGGCCGCGGCCTTGGCCGGGTCGCCTTGCTCCAGGGCCGCGCCGCCGGCGCGGGCCAGCCGCTCGAAGCGGTACAGGTCGATGTCCTCGCGGTCGGCGGCCAGCAGGTAGCCACCCTCGGCGGACCGTACGGCCTCGTGTCCCAGCGCCCGCCGCAGCCGCGCGACCAGCGCCTGCAGGGCGGCCACCGCGTCGGCCGGCGGATCGCCGTCCCACACCTCGGCGACCAGCAGGTCCGCCGGGACCGCCCGCCCGGGGCGCAGCGCGAGCCCGGTCAGCAGCGCCCGCAGGCGTGCTCCGCCGACGGCGACGGGGGTCCCGTCGTCGCGTATGACCTGGGTGGTGCCGAGAATCGCGTAACGCACCGGCCCATTGTCGCCGGAGCCGGGCCCGGACCCGACCCCATTTGTGTCCGGGCGCCGGGATAGGTTTCGCCGCATGGGTCATCAGGGCAGCCGCGGCGAGCGGCGCATCAGTTCCGTGTTCCTCGGCATCGTCGCCGTCATGGCGGTCACCGGCTGGGCCGTGTGGACGGGGTACTCGACGAGCACCGGGCTCGCCGTGTTCCTCTTCGTGACCTCGGCGTGGATCGTCTCCCTCTGCCTGCACGAGTACGCGCACGCCCGGACCGCCCTGCACGGCGGCGACCTCTCGGTCGGTGCCAAGGGCTACCTGACGCTGAATCCGCTGAAGTACACGCACGCGCTGCTCAGCATCGTCCTGCCGGTGCTCTTCGTGATCCTGGGCGGCCTGGGCCTGCCCGGCGGCGCGGTGTACATCGAGCACGACCGCATCCAGGGCCGCTGGAAGCACAGCCTGATCTCGGCGGCGGGCCCGCTGACCAACGTGGCCTTCGCCGTGGTGTGCACGGCCCCGTTCTGGCTCGACGCCCTCGACGGCGTCCCGCCGGCCTTCCGTTTCGCACTCGCGTTCCTCGCCCTGCTCCAGGTGTCGGCGGCGATCCTGAACTTCCTGCCGGTGCCGGGGCTCGACGGCTACGGGGTGATCGAGCCGTGGCTGTCGTACAAGGTGCGCCGCGAAATGGCGCCGCTGGCGCCGTTCGGCCTGATCGCGGTCTTCGCGCTGCTGTGGATCCCGGAGGTCAACGCGTTCTTCTTCGAGGTGGTGCGCGATGTGCTGTCCGGGCTCGGCGTGTCGGACCTGGAGACGTACTGCGGCCGCGACCTCTACCGCTTCTGGGTCGAGACCGACGGCTTCTGCACGGCCCCGTCCTAGTGTTCTGAGTCTGGAGTTCTGTTCAGTTGTAGGCTTTCGGTATGGCGATGGGGCGGCCGAAGGCCGAGTTGGTGCTGACGGACGAGGAGC
>NZ_JBEZLW010000024.1:0-98830 GCF_040652395.1 Streptomyces sp. NPDC048269 | reverse complement strand
GAAGCACCGGCCAGAACAACACGACGGGTCGAGAACAGCTTGCTCATGGGAATTCTCCATTCGATGTAAAGAAAAGGGGTTGAATACCGTCCCGCAGAACAGGCCGGGGGATTAGTTTTCCGTCCTCATTTCCTCCGGGGTTTCCCGGTGAGGGCGTACTTCAAATAAACCCTGCGATCGGATGTGCGTCACGCCACTCGAATACGTGGCTTGACACCGAAAACCGATCTTGGTAAAAGCTGCCGCCATACCCGGCGACGAGCTGCACGGCCTACCCGCAGTCCTCCTCTCTGTACAAGGTGGACCCGGGACTCGACAGCAAGTCGCCCCCCTCCCCGCCAGGGTTATCAGGAGGGGCACCGCGGAGGCGTCGGGACGTGGAGAGCGGCCTCGGCCCGCCGTCCAGAGGCATGGCATGCGTAAAACCAAAACGTCAAGCCCCGACATGCCGGGACGTGTCCGCGCCGGTCGGCCCGTGTTTACGTGAATTACGGCCGAAGCGGTCCGTGAAAACTCACCGGCACCAGCCGGCACCGCGCCGGCGCCGTGAATCGCCCCATCCCACACAAGGAGACTCGCATGCCCAAGACACCCCTGACCCGGCGTTTCGTGATGCTGGCGACTTCGACCGCCCTGGTGGCTGGTGGCGCTGTGCTGCCCACGAGCGCATTCGCCGCGACGCCCGACACGACTACAGCAGCCAGTCACGTCAATCTCGTCAACGACAATCACGGTGAAAACGCCGGCCATCACCGAAACGGCAAGGAGAACCGAAACAAGAACCACAAGGGGAAGCAAAACCACAAGAAGGGGGAGAAGGGCCGTCACGGCAAGCATCCCGCCCCCAAGCCGAAGCTTCCGCTGCCCCCGGTACCGCCGCAGATCCCGATCCCGCTGCCTCCGCTCCCGGTACCGCCCAAGATCCCGATCCCGCTGCCGCCCGTCCCGGCGCCGCCCAAGATCCCGATCCCCCTGCCCCCCATCCCGGCGCCCCCGAAGGTCCCGATCCCGGTACCCAAGATCCCGATTCCGGCACCCCCGAAGGGCCCGATCCCCCTGCCCAAGTTCCCGCTCCCCCTGCCCCCGATCCCGGCACCCCCGAAGGGCCCGATCCCCCTGCCCAAGTTCCCGCTCCCCCTGCCGCCCATCCCGGCACCGCCCAAGATCCCGATCCCCCTGCCCAAGATCCCCACACCGCCCAAGATCCCGATCCCCCTGCCCCCGCTCCCGATCCCCCTGCCTCCGCTCCCGATCCCGCTGCCCCCGCTGCCGTTCCCGCTGCCGTTCCCGCTGCCCTTCTGATCGCTGAAACGAGGGCCCGAGGCTGACCGCGAGATCCACGGCAGCATCACAAGGGCGGGCACCCGCAAGGGTGCCCGCCCTTACCCATGGCCGAGACGCCGTCGTGGAGGAGCTGCGCGGGCGGGGGTCCGAGGTAGCGGCGCACGACCTCTACGCCGAGGGGTTCGCACCGCTGCTCTCCGCCGATGAGACGGGGACGGTCGAGTCAGCGGCGCTCGCCCATGACGCGCAGGTGGCGCGGCACCGAACAGAGGTGGGCACGCTGGATGCCATGGTGTTCGTCCACCCGAACTGGTGGGGTATGCCACCCGCGGTCCTCACGGGCTGGATCAGCGCGTACTCGCGCCTGGCGTCGCCTACAAGCTGGGTACCGCGGAGGGCGAACCCGACGGGCTCCTCAAGGCAGGCAGGGCGCTCGTGCTGAACACCTCCGACACTCCCGCCGACCGGGAAGAGAACGAGTTCGGCGACCCGATGCAGAGAATCTGGGCGGCGTGCGTCCTGCCGTACGTCGGGGTCTGCGACGTACGCCGGGTAGCCTTCCGGACCGTCGCCGGCTCAGCCGACGAAGAACGCGAGGCCAGGCTGGACGACGCCCGTCGGCAGGCAGCGGCGCTCCTGGCCTGAATCGCGGCCGGGCACATCACCGTGTTCCACGGGCGGCCCGCCCTGGCACCGCCGCTTCCTGCTGGACTTCGAAGCGGCGTTGCAGAAGGTGGATCCGAAGGTCTCGCTCCCCTACTGGGACTGGACCGTCGACCGGACCGCCGGCTCCTCCCTCTGGGCCGCGGACTTCATGGGCGGCACCAGCCGGGCCCGGGACGGGCAGGTACTCGACGGGCCCTTCGCCCACGCGGCGGGCAAGTGGGCCATCACCGTGGGGGTGGACCAGTGCCAGTACCTGCGGCGCACCCTCGATACGGGCGTCCCCGAGCTGCCGACCAAGGCCGAGGTGAACGCCGTCCTCGCCATGCCCGAGTACGTGACCCCCGCCGACCTGCTGGACCACCGCAAGTTCTACGCCTTCGACACCGAAGCGGCCCCCGCCACCCGCCAGCCGTAGTGCAGTCGAGGCGGCCGGTGTCCACCAGGTGCCCCGGGCACCGGCGGATGTGATCCACGAGGGACCGGCCGCCCCGGCCACGCCCCTGGGTCCCCGACGGGGCCGTCGCCGGCGCGGGCGAGCCGAGCGCCGCGCCGTCCGGCATGCGGGCACGACGCGTGGGCGAGCACAAAATACGCAGCCCCTGTCAGTGCCGAATGGGAGGATCGACGTGCGTCGGGTTTCCGGCCACAACGGGGGGACGGACATGGACAGCGAGAATGCGTACGAGTGGCCGCGAGGGGCGACCCAGTCGGACATGCACCGGTTGGAGACGTGGCTGGCCCGGCACGGCTGGGAGGTCGACCCCACGGTCTACATGGCCGGCGCGGGAGGTGCGGCCGTCCAGGTACGGCGCATCGACGCGGTCTGGGCGGACGGGGAATCGGGCCTGCTGATCCTGCCCGCGGAGATCGTGATGTGGGACGGGACGCGGATACGCATCGCACCCCGGGCTGCCGTCCCGGCCCGCTGCACGGCCTCGTAGCACCCCCGGCTCGTCCGGGACCCTCCCGCCCGACCGCCCGCGCGCGCATCATCGGGAGTGGGACACCTAGGAGTGGTGATGAGGCTGTCGTTCCTGGAACCCCTGTACACGGAGTCCGGCCCGTTCGCCTCGGTGTACCTGGACACCTCGCGGGACACCGAGCATCCCGACCGGGCCATCGCACTGCGCTGGCGCCGGCTGCGTGCGGACCTGACCAGGCAGGGCGCGGACCGGGCGGTACTGGGCGTTCTGGAGGAGGCGGTCGGCGCAGATGTGGAGCTGCCCGGGGTGCACGGGCAAGCGATCTTCGCGGCCAACGGTTCGCTCGTCATGGAGGGGGAGCTGGCCCGGCCGCCCGCCCGGGACTCGGCCCGCTACAGCACCCTCCCGGACGCGATGCCGCTGGTCAGCCAGCATCTGCCGGAGATCCCCTACCTCGCCGTGGTGGTGCACTACGGCGGGCTGCCGACGGCCACGGCTCACGGTTGGGTGACGGTGGAGGCGGAGTCCGGCACCTGGCCGGCTTCCAACGTCACCCCGGGTGAGCGGCTGCACCACAGGGTGCCGGTGGCGAGCTGGCACCAGAGCGCCGTGCGGCTGGGCCACCAGCTGGACGCCTGGATGCGGCGCAGCCACGGCGATGCCGTCGTGGTCGCCGGGGATGAGTGGGCGGGCAACGTCCTGGTCCGTCGGCTGCCGCACGCCCTGCGCGACAAGGTCGTACGGGTCGGTGGTCCCACCCCGACGGACACCCGACGGGCCCTGCTGGAGCCGCAGCTCGACGCCGTCTTCCTCGGCCGGCTGGCCGCGCACGACCAGGACCTGGTGAACATCTTCATCGGCCGGCGGGCCCTGGGCGGGCCCGTCACCGAGGGGCTGGCCGCCACCGTCGCAGCCCTGCAGCGCAGTCAGGTCGCGGCACTGCTGCTGAACAACCCGCCCGGCTCCTCGCTGCGGCTGTGGACCGGCCCGCAGCCCACCCAGCTCGCCCTGAGCGAAGAGGAACTGGTCTCCTTCGGAGTGCGGGCGCCCCGCGAGGAGCGCGCCGATGATGCCCTGGTGAGGGCGCTGGTCGGCACCGCCGCAGAACTGGTCGTCGTACCGGAGAGCGCGCTGAAGCTCGATGAGGGCGTGGGGGCGCTGCTTCGGTACACCCACCCGTGGGCCCCGCTCTGAGGCCCTCCGGGCGCGCGGGCCGAATCGCCGCCGGTCGACCGGTCAGCGGTTCCTGCCTGCTCTGCGGCTGCTCACAGGGTCCAGCGCAGCACTGCCCCCAGTCCGCCCGCCGGGCCGCGCATCCCCTCGGGAACCAGGAGGACGTCGCAGTCGGCCGCTGCGGCGGCGCGCAGCAGGGCATCGTCCGCACGCGCCTGCTCGGGCCTGGGGACACCCATTGCCCGCGCCTCTCCGCGTTGCACGGCGACCTCGTCGACCCCAGGGCCGATCCAGACCTGACGCCCTCCGTCGGACGCGTCCGGGGCAAGCAGCAGGGTGGCTACCTGGTGCTTGCGCGCCGCGTCCACGACGGCCGGAACCCCTTCCGCCGCGTCCCCGGGGCCGGTGTCGACGGAGGACTCGCGGTGCTGGCCGGGCTTGCCCCGTCCGATGTGGAAACGCTCGAGCGTCCTGTGGAGCCGTTCCTGGCCGAACCTCTCGCACGCCTGGGCGATCTCCCGGTCCAGCCCCGCGGTCGAGGCGCCGGCGGAGCGGCTGCCGCTCTCCGCCTCGACGGTGACGGCCAGGATGCGCTCCGGCAACCGGTGGTGAACGGCTCGGCGCTCACGCGGGTCACCGGTCAGGATCAGCAGCTCGGCGCCGCTCTCGGGCCATTGCCGGACCAGCTCGTCCACGATGATGTCGGCGGTTTCGTTCCGGGTGTTCTCGACCTTGTTCCGGTAGTGCCATTCGTGCCGGTCCGCGGGAATGCTGCGGTGTCCGCGGCCCTGCCCCTCCTTGCCGTTCGCCTGGCCCAGGGCAGCCCGGCGGGTCCCCTCCCGGAGCTCCAGGTCGGCGCCCGTGCGGTCGATGTAAGCCACCAGGCACGTCGGGGCATCGCCCCGCAGCCCTGCCAGCGGAGCCACACGGGGAAGGACGGACCACGTCGCCTGACCCGCCGGCGGCGGAACGGCGAGCGGGAGGTCGAGGACCACCTCGGCACCCGTGGCGAAGACGGCCCGGCCCGGCGGTGTCCCGGAGACGGGCTCGTTCGCCAGTCGATCCATCACCGCCCTCGTGGTGTACGCGTCGGCGCCCGCGTCGATGAGCTGACCCGCGATGGCGCGCTCACGAAGTTCCTGCACCTTCGCCCCGTCCTCGGTCGCGCGCGTGGTCTCGATGTACACGGAGGCCCAAGGGCCCGGCCGGGCGAAGAGAGGCTTGAGAAAACCGAGTTCCATGACGTCCCCCAGACGTGTCGGTGCGCCGGCGAGGGGATGCTCCCGGAGGCGCCCGCGCACCCGGCGTGCTCGTACGGAATCAGAGCGTGGTGACCGCCGGCGCGGCCACCCGCTTCTTCGTCATGTGTGGCGCGTGCCCGTGGGTCCCCGGGGCAAACCGTCCCGCCCGCCCTCTCCCGTCGCCCCCGGCGCCTCGCTACTTCAGGCCGATCTCTTCACACGCGGACTTGAGCTTGTCGGTGCAGATTTCGGCGACCGTGTAGACGCCGTCATCGACCACGGTGCTCTTGACGTTGCTCTTGGTCAGCGCGATGCCCGGGACGAGCACCGACGGCACGCGCTTGGTGGTCGGGCTGTCGACCATCTGGTTGATGATTCCGTCGATCCTCTCCCCCTTGGCGAGGGCGACGGCCATCTCCGCGGCGGCCGTGGCCTCGGGGGCGTACCGCTTGTAGACGGTCATGTACTGCTCGCCCGCGACGATCCGCTGCACACCGGCGAGCTCGGCGTCCTGGCCGGTGACCGGGGGCAGCGGGGTCACGCCGGCCGCCTTGAGGGCGGTGATGATGCCGCCGGCCATGCCGTCGTTGGCCGAGTAGACGCCGATGACCTTGCCCTTGCCGAGCGCCGAGAGCGCGGCCGCCATGTTGGTGTTGGCGTTCTCCGGCTTCCACTCGACCGTGTCGTACTCCTTGCCGACGTTCACCTTGCCGTCGAGGACGAAGTGCGCACCGGACTTGAAGAGCTTCGCGTTCGGGTCGGTGACCGAACCGTTCATCATGACGATCTGGCCGTCCTTGGGCTTGTCGCCCAGGGCATCCAGCAACGCATTGCCCTGGACCTTGCCGACGTCCTCGTTGTCGAAGGAGGTGTAGGCGTCGATCGGGCCCTCCGCGAGACGGTCGTAGGCCACGACCGGGATGCCGGCCTCCTTGGCCTTCTTGACCGAGCCGGCGATCGCCTTGGAGTCCACCGCGTCGATGATCAGGACGTTCACCTTCTTGGTGATCATCATGTCGACCTGCGAGTTCTGGACGGCCGCGTCCTGCTTCGCGTTGGCGTAGATCACTTCGCCCTTGCTGCGCGTGAGTCCGGCAACCTGCTTCTCGATCAGCGGCTTGTCGAACTTCTCGTAGCGCGCGGTCTGGTTCTCCGGAAGCAGGAGACCGACCTTGATCGCGTCACCGTTGGCTGAGCCCGGTCTCCCGTCGGTCTCCTCCCCGCTGCCGCAGGCGGCCAGCGAAACAGTGATCGCGGAAGCGGCGACAGCAACGGCGGCACGACCCAGATGTGCGTTCACGATGTAAACCTCCCTGACGAGGCCGTGTCCTTGCGGCCGAGGTAGACGCAGTCAACTCGGCCCCGACACCACCGTCAAGAAGTGAACTATTAACGAGATGGCAACGTTGCCATCACCGTCCGCAGTCGGACAATCCAGCATTTCATATCTCTTTTCCACTGAATTGACCCGGCGACAGCACTTCGACTTATGAAGCGAAAGGCAGATGGGATACGCGGCGCTGCCGGACCGGCGGTGTCGCCCCGGCGGTGTGATTGGCTACGCCGTATGGGTCTCAGGCGAGTGTTCCCCGGGTGCACGCACGCGTGAGCCGAGCTGTCGCAGCGGGGATGCGGGAGGCATCCGGCCGTCCGACCGGGGAGTGGGGCGTGAGTGACCGCCGCGCGCCGTCGGAGCCCGGCCGTGCCCCGGCGCCGGTGGCAGTGCCTCCTTTCGACCCCGAATTGAGCGTCGCGCTGGCGGCCTTGCCGAAGGAGTCGAGGGAGCCGATCACCCCGGACAATCTCGAAGCCCGGCAAGAGCGGGATGCCGCTGCCAGACCCAGGCCGACAGCCGAGGACCTTCGTGCCGACGGCCGCTTCGAGGTGACGGAACTCTGTGTACAGGGACCGCCGGACGGACCGGACGTCTCGCTCGTGAGCGCGCGGCCGTCCGGGCTCGCCGGGCCACTGCCCCTGCTGTACTACATGCACGGAGGCGCAATGGTCATGGGCAACGCGTGGTCCGTGCTGCCCCGGATTCTTCGCGAGTGGGCCCGCCCGCTGGAGCTGGCCGTCATATCGGTCGAGTACCGGTTGGCACCGCGGGCACAGTACCCGGGACCTCGGCCTAGCGGCCGTCTGGCGCCTGCCCTCACTTCACTGGCTGGCGGCAGCGATGTCCGCCTGCGGCGCTGCCGGCCTGATCCTGGCCGCCTACGGCTCCTCGCCCACCGTCATCGCGGCGGTTGCGGGCATCGCCCCGGGCGCCCTCCTCCTCGGCTCGGGCTGGTGGAGCATCCTCGCCCCGCCGAAGCACGGCACCGCCTGACAGGCGGCTTGTCCGCCCTCTGCCCGACTCCTGCCACAGCAGCCGGGGCCGCCACCCGATGTGGTGGCGGCCCCGGCCGGCGGCAACGGACGCGTCGGTGTCACCCGTGGGGGCCGGTCGTGTCCTGGGGGCCGCAGGGCGCGGTGATACAGACCCAGGTGCCGCTCTTGGGCAGCTTGATGCGCGTGTCCGAGCCGGGGCCGCCCTTGTGGCCGTGCTTCTCGCCGCTACGGGGACCGCCTCGGCCGATGGGGTTGACCTTGTCGCCGGATGCGTCCTCGCCCTGGCCGGACCCGATGCGGATGCCTCCCTCCCCGTTGGGGAGGACGAGGAGGAGGGTGGACCTGTTGTCGCTGCTGCCTTGATCCTCGGTGGCCGCGACGCCGTCATCGGCCACGACCGTGTGCGGTGCCGTAGGGACGGCCGCGAACGCGCCGCTCGGCACCAGCACGCCTCCCACGACCACGGCGGCAGAGGCGGCCAACATGAGGAATCGCGGCTTCCGGAAAGGGTGGGTCATGGGAATCTCCTGGGGCTCGAGGCGGTGAAGGGGGATGCGTCCAGTAAGCCCCCGCCCGCCCCACCCGGTCACGCCCCTGATTCCCGTGGCTTGACACACACGAGTGGTCCCGCTAGATGCGGCCCACCGCACCGCGAGCCCGTCCCGGCCCCGCCCGGTGGACCCGGACGGGCTCTCTGGGCCCGCACGGCCGTCCACGACGTTCTCCGCACCCCTTTGCGGGTAGGCGCAAGGGGTGAGCTACGTGACTCCGGGCAAGGAATACTCCCGCGACAGCCGGTACATCACCACGCGGATCACCGTTGACGGACGTGACGGCTACCGTGTGGAGCCGCACCGCTACCGACTGGTGGTCAGCCGGGCCTGTCCGTGGGCGAGCCGCGCGGTTACCGTACGGCGGCTGCTCGGGCTGGAGCAGGCGCTGCCGATGGCCATCGCCGGACCCGTGCACGACGAGCGCAGCTGGACCTTCGACCTCGATCCGGGCGGACGCGATCCCGTCCTCGGCATCGAGCGGCTCCAGGAGGCCTACCTCGCGCGCGAACCCGGCTACGACCGGGGCATCACGGTGCCGGCGATCGTGGATGTCCCGACCGGCGAGGTGGTGACCAACGACTTCCCGCAGATCACGCTCGACATGTCACTGGAGTGGACCGCCCACCACCGGGACGGGGCACCCGCGCTCTACCCGCCGGCGCTGCGGCCGGAGATCGACGCCGTCAACGAGGTCGTCTACCGGGACGTGAACAACGGCGTCTACCGAGCCGGGTTCGCCGGGTCCCAGGAGGCGTACGCCGACGCGTACGAGCGGCTGTTCAGCCGACTCGACTGGCTTTCCGCCCGGCTCTCGCGGTCCCGCTACCTCGTAGGCGACACGATCACCGAAGCGGACGTGCGGCTGTTCACCACGCTCGTGCGATTCGACACCGTGTACCACGGCCACTTCAAATGCAACCGGAACAAGCTCGCGGAGATGCCGGTGCTATGGGCGTACGCGCGGGACCTGTTCCAGACACCGGGCTTCGGCGACACCGTCGACTTCGACCACATCAAGCAGCACTACTACCTGGTGCATTCGGATATCAACCCCAACGGGATCGTGCCGGCGGGCCCCGACCTCTCCGGCTGGCTCGCGCCGCACCACCGCGCCGCCCTGGGCGGACGACCCTTCGGCAACGGCACCCCGCCCGATCCGGTCCTTCCCCAGGAAACGGTACCGGCCGACCACACCCCGGTCCCTGGAAACCGGCCCCAGCCCGGGTGACCGGCGCCTGCGGCGCGCCTCTGTCTCCCGGGCGGATCACCTCCGCAGGTGACGGGCGAAGAACGACCGCACGAGATCGCGCACGGCCCGCACGGTGACGCGCGGGTCGGCCCGCCCCACCATGGCGGCGCGTCCCGCGGCCGTCATCAGGCCGGCCTGGTGGAGCTGGGGGACCAGGGCCGCGTAATCGGTGAAGACCCAGTGCCCGGCGTCGTCGAGCTGCCGCCGGGCGACCGGTCCTCCGTGAGCCAGGAGCGCCGCCCAGGACCGGTCCAGCCGGGCGTCGCGGAAGCCGTCGGTGCCGGCCAGGAGCAACGGCCGGTCCGTCCCCTGCCGGGCCACCGGCAGGAGTTCGCCGTCCATCTGGTCGAGGTAGCCCTCCAGGTTGACGGCGGCGGTGATCCGCCGGTCCTCGTGCAGCGCCTGCGCGGCCGCGGTGCCGCCCGCGGAGTGCCCGTACACGCCCACCCGGTCCAGACCGAGGGCGTCGAGGACGAAGCGGAGGTCGGCGACCCGCGTGTCGATCACGGTGTGGAAGGTCGCCGCGTCCATGTCCGGACGCAGCACGGTCGTCCGGATCCGCTCGCGGCCCGGCCGCTCGTCGGGGAACTCCACCTCGCTCGCGTCCCCGGGGTGATCGACGGTGACGACGATCCAGCCGTGCGAGGCGAGGTCGATCGCCAGGGAGCTGCCCATCGTGCGGGCGTCGCCGCCGCCGGGGCTGTAGAGCAACACGGGGCGCCGGCCGGGCAGCGGCGGGGCCCCGGCCCGGGCATGGGTGAGGGTGGCCGCCCAGTCGACTCCCGCCTCAGGCAGGTGCGGACGGACCAGGTGGGCGATGGAGGCGAACTCTCCGGCGGCGCCGGGCGTGAGCTGCGGAACGCGTGGGAAGCCCAGGCCGGGCACGGCCGGGCGCAGGACGGTGACCATGAGCTCGCGCACGCCGATCCCGGGCTCCCACGGGTCGTTGCGGGAGGGGTCGACGAGGTGGAGGATCCGGGCACCGACGGCGTACGGTCCGGTGGGCGCCGGCAGCCGCAGGACCGGCGGCCCGGCGGCGGAGGCGGCGGAGGCGGCAGAGGCGGCGGAGGCGGCAGAGGCGGCGGAGGCCGGCAGGGCGCCGAGCAGCGTGGCGGCGGCCCCGGCGAGGACGCCCTTGGCGAGGGAACGGCGGCCGGGTGTGGAGGAGTTGGTCATGGACGGCAGCATGGGGGCGTGCGCCGTGTCGGGGCGAAGTGTGCGGCCTGGCCCGAAAGGCTGGCACAGAACGGGGAGATGTGCATGATCCGGATCCATTTCACGGCGGACGATTTCGCCCGGGTGAGGTTCGCGCGGCACCCCTCGCCCGTTGCCGAGATGCACGCCGCCTTGATGATGCTGGGCGCCCGGCACGAGGAACTGCTCTTCGGTCGCTGGCGGAACAGGCTGTTACGGTCCTTGCCGCGCGCGGCCGAGCCGCTCGCGGACCTGGTACCGGACGGGGTGGCTCCCGGATTCCTCGACGTCCTCGGCGACACGCCGCACGAGGGGTTCGCGCTGATCAGAGCGTCCCGCCCGGAGGTGGTACGGGCCGGGATCGAGCAGGTGTACGCGAGACGGCCGGCCCCGCCGTGGATCCGCGCCCTGCACAGTGGGGACGACCACGCCTGGCGGACACTCGGCCGAGCCCAGCGGGCGGCCTACGAGACGGTACTCGCGCCGGTCTGGCCGCTGGTCCAGGACCTGCACCGGACCGAGTTCACCCGTCATGCCCTGACCCTCGCCGAACAGGGCCTCGGCGCCACCCTGACCGGCCTGGCCCCGGGGTCACGGGTGCGCGACGAGGTCTGGGAATGGCCCCTGCCGGGTGTCCCGGGTGTGCGGGAGGTGCGGCTCGGCGGGCGCGGGCTGATCCTGCGACCGACCTTCCACTGGCGGCGCGGCCTCCTCCTCCAGGACCAGCCCGATCGTCCGGTGGCGCTCGCCTACCCGGCGGGCGTGGGGCTGCCGCCCGTCCCGAGCGGGGGCGGCCGGGCGGCCGAGCCCCTCGCGGGAGTCCTCGGGCACACCCGGCTCGCCCTGCTGCGCTCCTTGGACGAAGCCCGTACGACCACGGGCCTGGCCCGTCGTATCGGCGTCAGCAACGCCACGGCCTCCGCCCACGCCTCGGCGCTTCGCGCCGCCGGTCTCCTCACCACCACCCGCACGGGCCGGTCGGTGCACCACACGCGTACCCCGTTGGCGGAGCTGCTGCTCACCGGCGGCGCGGCCGACGGCTGACCCGGGCAGGGTGGGGGCCCCGGCCCGGGTGCACCCCGGCCGCCGCCCCGAAGGGCCGGGCCCGTCGGGTGCCGCCGCCGGCCCTTTCAGTGGGCGGTCCGTCAGATCCGGTCGGCTGCGATCAGGAGGTACTGGAAGGACCCGTCCTTGTACGAGTTGATGAACGCCTCTTCGATACCGGTGACCAGAGGAGACGTGGCCCGCAGCTCCCAGTAGGGCAGGGTCGCGGGAGTCAGGTCGATGACGGCCTGCGGTACGAGACGGTTGTCGACCATGGCGCGCATGTACTCCCGGCGGGAGTGGATGTTGCATTCGAAGTGCGCGTTGATCTGGGAGACCCACTTCGAGGGCTGGCCGTACCGCGGGTTCCAGCAGCCGGTGATGGTCACGTAACGGCCGCCGACCGCGAGGATGCGGGAGTGCTCGGCGAAGAGGTCGTGCAGGTCGACGTACATGCTCGACTCGTTGTTCCACGAGGCCGCTGTTTGCCCGGTGTCGAAGGGCGTGCCGAGCATGTTGCAGACGCGGGCGTGGACGTGGTCCTCGATGCCGAGTTCGCGGGCGCGCTGGTTGGCGAAGTCGGCCTGCTTGGCCGACAGGGTGACGCCCTCGACCTTGCATCCGAAGCGCTGGTGGGCCATGACCATCGAGCCGCCGCGGCCGCAGCCGGCGTCCACGAGCGTGTCGTCGCGCCCGATGGCGCCGAGGTGGTCCAGGAGGAGTTCGGCCTGCGCGGACTCCAGCCGGTGGAGCTCGGCGATCAGCCTCTTCTCGTATCGGCTGTCGTCGGCGTCGCCGAGGGCGGCCTGGTCGACGTCGCCGATGCCGTAGTGGTGGTGGTAAAGGCCGTCGACATCGCCGAGACGCAGGTTCACGGGCCGTGCCTCGTGGTCCCAGTAGCGGGCGATGTCCCCCTGGTAGGGCGTCACCGGGCCAGGGATGATCACGGAGGGTCCGGCGGAGGTGCCGTTGGTGGTGGTGAGATCGGTGCTAGTCACGGATAAGTCCATCCTTACCAGAAGTCGGGCAGGCTGTAGCGGTAGGTGTTGGTCTGGTGCCAGTAGTGGTTGCCGTCGACCCACGCGGCCACTCCCCGCAGGAAGCGCAGCACGCTCGGGACGGGGCAGGCGGCGGCCAGGGCGGCGGCTTCGGCTTCGAAGTCGTGCATGAGCTCGTTGTGGACCTCGACCGCCTTGAGGTAGGCCTCCCGGTCGGAGACGCCCTCGCGTTCGGCGATCACCACGGGCAGGTTCAGGTGCCGGCCGGGGCTGGCGAGTTCCTTGGTGTAGGAGTACAGGTCGTTGACGATGGTGGTGGCGTTCCCGGCGAGCGCGATGACCCGCTGCATGGGGGGCAGGGCATGGAGGTCCGCCGGCAGTTCATAGCCGCCGACGGTGTCGGTGATGGTGGGGCAGGGGCGGAAGTTGTTGAACTGCCGCATCGCCAGGTACTCCCACACCTCGGGGACGTGATCCGTCTGCGCCCACGCGGCCTCGGCGAGGTACCCCAGGTGCAGACGGGCCATGTCGTGCCGGTACCGGTCGGCCTGGGAGGGGCTGGCCTCCTGGAGGAAGTACTCCATGGCGGAGCGGTAGGCCCGCCGGGGCGCGTCCGCGTGGAGCGACTGCGCCCAGTCCGGCTGGTACTCCTTCGTCGTGTGGAGGGGGTCGAGGGCGGTGTGCGCCAGCAGAAGGCGTCCGCCGAGTCCGATGGGCGAGCCGCCGTGGTCCTCGCAGTAGCAGTCGTCGACCGCGTTCTCCGCGACCATCAGCCGCGTCGCGAGCATCAGGTGCTCGATGCTGGGAGCGTCCGGATGGCAGGCGACCATGTAGCGCCCGACGTGGAAGCCGTCGAACTGGTCCGCCCATTCCTCGGGGTACAGCTCGACCTCGTCAAGCGCCCAGGCCTTGATCCGGCGGCTGACCTCCTCCACCCGCGCCGGATCGGGCTCCGGCACCGGGTGGTGGTAGAGGCCCGGGATCGGATGGCCCGCCGCCGGTGCCTCGGGGGCCGGAGGCACCGGAGTCTCCGCACGCCGGGCCGGGTGCAGGCTCGCCGTGCCCAGACCACTGGGGCCGCGCAGGATCCGCTCCAGCGCAGCGCTCGACCGCCTCACCGCGGCTGCGCCCTCCTGCGCGGGCTGAGCGACCGCGTCGCCACCCGGGCCGCCGTCGGGGACGGGGACGAAGGGCAGGGCGGGCGGGCAAGGGAGGGCGTACCGGGCGCCGGCGACGGGTTCGACGCCGGAGGCGGGGGCGAGGACGTGGGTGTGGGTGAGGACGTGGGCCCCGAAGCGGGCCGCAGCGGCCGGCAGGCTCGACTGCAGAGGGGAAGGCCCAGGATCGGGCATCCGTAGCTCCTTGGTGAGGTGGGTGGGCTGTCCCGGGTCCCGGGCATGCTCGGTCGGCCCGGGAAGGTCCGGGCTGTCATGGCCGTCGGGCAGGTCCTCTAGTCGCGCCTGCGGGCGATCTGCACGTTCTCCAGCACGCCGAGCGCGTCGGGCACCAGGATGGCGGCGGAGTAGTAGGTGGTGACCAGGTAGGAGATGATCGACCTTTCGTCGATGCCCATGAAGCGCACCGACAGGCCCGGCTCGTACTCTTCCGGCAGACCGGTCTGGCGCAGACCGATGACGCCCTGGTTGTCCTCGCCCGTTCGCATGGCGAGGATCGAGCTGGTGTTCTCCTTGCTGATCGGGATCTTGTTGCAGGGCAGGATCGGGACCCCGCGCCAGGCCGGAACCTGCTGCCCGCCGACGTCGACGTGGTCCGGGTAGAGACCGCGCGCGTTGAACTCACGCCCGATCGCCGCGATCGTCCGGGGGTGGGCGAGGAAGAGCTTGGTGCCACGGCGGCGGCAGAGCAGCTCATCGAGGTCGTCCGGGGTGGGCGGCCCGGAGTGGGTCTGGATCCGCTGCTTGAAGGCGGCGTTGTGGAGCAGACCGAACTCCCGGTTGTTGACCAGTTCGTGCTCCTGGCGTTCGCGCAGCGCCTCGATCGTGAGCCTGAGTTGCTCCTCTGTCTGGTTCATCGGCCCGTTGTAGAGGTCGGCGACCCTCGTGTGGATCCGCAGCACGGTCTGCGCGTCATCGGGCGAACGCTCCTTCGTGCGGGCGCGGTGATCGGCGTACGTGCACGTCACCGGTGAAAGAGGGAAAAGAGGGTGAATATCCGGGAATGCATCCGGACCCGGGAACAGTAGCGGCCGGTATGCCCGTCCGACCCTGAGAACCATTGGCATTACCTCGATGCAGTGATCTTGCCCCGGCCGACTTGCCCGGCCAGACGGGCTACGTGTAATCACATCATCACTCTGAGTCATCACCGTGGCCGGGCTGACCCCCGCAGGTCTGCGCACACTGGAAACATGCCCGGGATGACTTTCGGCGGTACGGCGGCGCGTGAGGAGCTGCTCGCTGCCGCTGCTGTCGAAGCCGTCGAACGAACCAGCGCCTACGCCGGGAGTGTCTTCCTGCGTTCCCGCGACCGCCGGTCGATCACGCTCGCCGCCGCGTGCGGGGTGCCGCCGTCCCTGCTCGGTGGCTGGCGCCTGATTCCGGTGAGCAGCCCCATCCCGGTCGCCGTGGCGTACAGCGCGGGGCGTACGGTCCACCTCGCCGACGCAGAGGAGACCATGCGCCGCTACCCCCAGCTCGCGGTGGCCCTGCCACACTCCTTCGGCTCGTGCTCCGTGCCGGTGAGCGCGGGAGGAGAGACGTTCGGAACGCTGGCGATCGTCTGGGCGGTGTCCCCCGGCAGGAAAGGGCTTCCCAAGGCGGAGCGCCGCCGCGTGCGGACCATCGCCAGACGGCTCGGTGCTTCCCTCGCCGCCCTGCGGGCGCGGACCGGCGATCCTGTGGAATGTGACCCGGAAACGGTTCCCGTCGAGGTTCCGGCTCCCTCGGCGGCGGCCGTGCGGGTCGGCCTGTTCGACTGGGACCTGGACTCCGGCACCCTGACCTTGGACGATCAGAGCTGCGCGATCTTCGGTCTTGACCCCCGTGCTTTCGACGGACGAGCCGAAACGGTCGCTTCCTGCCTGCATCCCGGCGATCTCGCCTCCTTCCGGGCTTCCGCTCGGGCGGCGGCCGACACGGGCCGGCTCAGGGCGCGGCGGCTGCGCGTGCGGGATGACACGGACAGCGACGGGAGCTACCGCACGGTCGAGCTGTGGGGCCGCCTGCCGGAGGTCGACGACGCGCGGGCACGCACCCATCTGGTCGGCGCGGTCGTGGACGCACGGGCCGGCCACGAGGCCGTCGCAGCGGTCGAGCGGCTGCGGGACGGGCTGTTCTCCCTCGCCCCCGAGGGGCGGGTCACGTACGCCAACGCCGGCGCGCTGCAGCTATTGGACGTTCCCGGCGACGCGCTGCTGGGCCGGTGCCTCTGGGAGGCGCTGCCGTGGCTGTCCGATCCCGACATCGAGTACCGGCACCGCTCGGCGATGATCTCTCAGACGCCGGTCTCCTTCCTGGCCTGCCGCCCGCCCGACCAGTGGCTCGCCTTCTCCCTCCACCCGGCCCCGGAAGGAGTGACCGGCCGGGTCGTGCCCGTCCGTCAGCCACCTCGCGCCTCGACGCCACCCGCCGCCCCGGTCTCGGTCTCGGCCCCGGCAGCGCCGGTCCCCGCCCCGGCGCGCATGGGCGTCATGTACCACGTGTTGCAGCTCGGCAGCGCGCTGACCGAGGCGGTCACGGCCCGCGAAGTCTGCGAAGTCGTCTCCGACCAGCTCCTTCCGGCCTTCGGAGGCCAGCAGCTGGCGATCTACGTGGTGCGCGGCGAATCGCTGCACCTGCTCTTCCACACCGGCCGCCACGAGGACTTCCTCGACTGGCTGGAGGGCGAACCCCTGCACGCCCACCTGCCGGGCACGGAAGCCCTGACGTCCGGCGCCCCGCTGTTCATCGAGTCCCAGCAGGACCTTGCCCGGAGCTACCCGGACATTCCCACGGGTGGGGTGAGCTCCTGGGCGTACCTGCCGCTGATCGCCTCCAGTCACCCCGTCGGCACCTGCGTCCTCGGCTTCGACGAGATCCATCAGTTCACCGAGAAGGACCGCGGCGTCCTGACCGCCCTCGCCGGTTTGATCGCGCAGGCTCTGGAACGAGCGCGGCTCTACGACTCGGAGTTCAACCTCGCCCGCGGCCTGCAGCAGGCGCTCCTGCCGCACCGGCTCCCCGTACTCCCGGGCATCCGTACCGTCGTGCGCTATCTGCCCGGCACCAGGGGGATGGAGATCGGCGGTGACTGGTACGACGTCATCCCCACCGACAGCGGGGTCTGTCTCGTCATCGGAGACGTGGAGGGCCACAGCATCGCCGCCGCGGCCACCATGGCCCAATTGCGCAGTGCGGTACGCGCCTTCGCGGCCGTGGGACATACGCCCGCCGATGTGATGGCGGGCGTCAACCGAACCCTCATCGACCTGGACCCCGGGCTGCTGGCCAGCTGCTGCTACATCTACCTCGAACCCCACGGCCACCACGCGTACGCCGTTACCGCCGGCCACCCCCCACCCCTGCTCCGCCACCCCGACGGGACGACCGACGTCCTCGGCCTGAACGTCGGCCCCATCCTCGGTGTGGAGCGCACGAGCGTGTATTCCGAAACCGGGATCACCCTTCCGCCGGGGTCCGTCCTCGCCCTCTACACCGACGGCCTGGTGGAGGAACCCGGAGCCGACATCGACGTGGGGATCGACCGGCTGCGAGCATCCCTGGCCCACACCCGCGCCGGCTCACTGGAAGAACTCGCCGACCGGCTCCTGCACAACGCCCGCGGCTCCGCCTACCGGGCTGACGACATCGCCCTGCTGCTCACGGAGATCCGCGCACCCCACCCTGAAGAACACAACGGTGGAGCGGGAGGGGTCCCGCCCGGCGACCTGTAGCTGCCACGGCCGGACGAGTGGCTTTTGCTTCCGGAGCGGGAAGACTTGCTGCGCGTCCGTGCAAGGGCAGGGCATCCGGAGGGGGAACCACGGTGAAGCTGGGACTCGCGGAAACCATCGCGGCGTTGCGTACCGAGCTGAACGAGGCGGTCGCAGCGGCCGACGACGCCGGCATCCGGTTCGAAGTAGGGCCCATCGAGCTCGAGTTCCACGTCGGAGTGACCCGTCAGGGCGGAGGCAGGACAGGGGTGCGCTTCTGGGTGGTGGAAATGGAGGCCGAGGGTTCGTACGCCAGGGAACAGGTGCAACGGATCACGCTCACCCTTCAGCCTCCCGTGAACAGCCAAGGGGAAACCGTCAAGGTGTTCGACGAGAGTCACCACAAGCCCTGACCCGTGCCGACAGACGGGACGATGAACGGTGAACCTGACTGATCACGCCGTGGAGGTACTGCGCCGGCGCTCGGGCGGGGTCGGTGCGTCGGTGTGGACCGTGGGCTCGGGCTACGCGGTCGGCGCGTCGTACGTGCTCACCGCGGCGCACAACGTGACGACCGGCCCCACCCCGGACGAGGAGGTGCTGGTACGCCGACTCGATCACCGCGAGTACAGGGCGACCGTGGTTGCCGCCGGGCCGCCGGGCGGCCCCGACATCGCCGTGCTCGACGTCGCGGCCGAGGACTTCCCCCGGCCCCCGTTCACGGTGGCGTTCGCCCGGATCGACCGGAGCGGGATCGGCCCGGTACCGGACTGCTGGGCGATGGGCTTTCCCGGGTTCAACACGCACCCGGCTCACGCTCCGGACCTGCCTCGGCTGCGGGACAGCGTCGAGGTGTACGGCAGCGTCCTGCCGGGCTTCCACATCCGGCGCGGACTGCTGCACCTGGAGACCGGGGCCACCCCACCGGTCCCGCCTGCCGGGTCGGCGCGCAGATCGCAGTGGCAGGGCATGTCGGGAGCGGTGGTGTTCGTGCAGGATCCCGTGCGAGGTCCGCTCGCTGTGGGAGTGATCTCCGGGCACCACGGCCCGGCGGGCCCTTCGTCGCTGACCGTCGTGCCGGTGACCGAACTCGCCGCCCTCGACGAAAGCCGCAGCAGCCGGTGGTGGCGGCAACTGGGCCTCGGGGCATGGGTCACGATCCGCCCGCGTTCCCCGTCCGGCCCTTCGGGCCCGGCCACCCTCACCGGCGGGCGGCTGGCGCTGGGGCGACCCAGCGCTCATTTCACCGACCGCGAGCAGGAAGCCGCCGAAGCCACGGCCCTGCTCACCCGGGACCTCAGCGAGTCGGTCCCGGTCGTCGTCCTGTACGGCATGGGCGGCGTCGGCAAGACCACGCTCGCCCGGCAGCTCGGCCACCGGCTGGGGTCCGTGTTCCCGCACGCACGAGTCCTGGTCGACCTCGGCGGAGCCTGCGAAGCGGCCGTCTCCACCGACGCCGCCATCGTCCAGCTCCTCGGCCACCTCGGGGTGAAGCCCGACCGGATGCCTCACCAACCGGACGAACGGCGCCGTGAGTTGAAGAACATCTTGCGCCAGGGGCCCAGCCTCGTCGTCATCGACAACGCGGTGAGCGCCCGGCAGGTCGAACCGCTGCTCCCCGACGCGCCGGGCAGCGCAGCGCTCGTGACGAGCCGTTCGGCGCTCACGGCGCTCGACGGAGCCGACCTCCTGCTGCTCGACCCGCTGCCCGCTGACGAGGGCCTGCGCCTGTTCGAACGGATGGTGGGCAGCCGTGCGGTCCCCCGCGACCGCGAGGCCTCCCGTTCCATCGTCTCGCTGGTGGGCGGACTGCCACTGGCGATCCGGGTCACGGCGGCGGCCGCCGCTTCGCCGACGCTGCGCCGTCGTCCCCTGTCGGTCCTGGCTGACCGACTCGCCGGCAACAGTGCGTCATTGCTCGGCCTACGGAGCGGAGACACTGGATTGCGCAGCAGTTTCGACCTCAGCTACCAGCTCCTGCGGGAGGAGACCCAGGGCTTCTTCCGCTGCCTCGGCCTCCTGCCGGGCGCCGACTTCAGCGCCGAGGCCGCCGCCGGGGCCACCGCGCTGTCCGCGCCGCACGCGGAGGAACTCCTCGCCGAACTCGCCGACCAGCACCTGGTGGAGGTCCGGGGCGAGACTGCCGCCCGGTACCAGCTCCACGACATGCTGCGGCTCTACGCTCGCGAACGGGCGGAGAACGAGGACCCCGAAGCGCACCGGAGGGCCACCCTGCGCGGTGCGGTCCAGTGGTACGAGCGCTCGCTGGCCGCGTGGATGTCCTTGCCCGGCGCGCACGAACGGCCGCCCGAGGACGCGCTCGTCTGGTACGCCCAGGAGCACACCAACGTACAAGCAGGCCTGCGCGCCGCCCACGAGAGCGGCGAATGGGACCTGGTGACCGCGCTGAGCACGTCGCTGTACGGGCTGCTCGCGTACCGCGGCAGGTGGGAGGACCTCGAAGCCGCCAAGACGTGGGCAGTGGAGGCAGCACGGGAACAGCACGACCTCCCCGCCGAACTGGGCTCGCTCATCCATCTGGCCGAGGCTCGCCGCCTGCTCGGCCGGACCGACGGGATCGCCCCCCTGTACGAGCGCGCCCTGGAGATCACCACCGAGCGGGGGGACGACGGCCGCCGTGGCTGGGTCCTCACGCACTACGGCGACTTCGCGTGCCAGCTGGGCCGCCCGGAGCAAGCCATGCTCCGGTACGCGGAGGCAGGCCGTATCTACGACGCTCAGGGCGACACCGCGGCACGGATCTGGCTCGCCGCCCACATCTCGGACGCCCAGTTGCAGAGTGGGCGTCCCGACGACGCCGTGCGTACTCAGGAGGAGGCACTGCGGCTGAGCCGGGACCGGGACGATCGCGGTGAGGAGGCCTGGTGCGCGTGGCACCTCGCCCTCGCTTACGACGCGGCGGGCCGCTACCCGGAGGCCGAGAACGCGATCGGCACTGCGATCGCCTTCCACCGGACCGAGCGGGATCGCGGCGCTCTCGCCACCATGCTCGCCGCTCTCGGCCGCGTCCACGAGCACAGCGGCCGACCTGACCTCGCTCGCGAGGCGCTCCAAGAGGCACTCGCCCTCGTACGCAGCCTTGACGCCCCGAGCCGCGAGGAGGAGATCCGCGCCGAACTCGCCCGCCTGTCGTGATCCGGTGAGACGACGACCGGCACGCGGTGGCTGAGCGATGGGATCTGACGAAGACAAAGAGGATTGCCCACTCCTTGCCACTCTCAACTTATAGCGCACCAGGGGGCTTGCGGCAAGATCCACCTCGTCGGGCAGAATCGCGGACCGAGGTCAGGACTTGCCACATGAGGAGATTCACGAAGTGTGTTTTTTGTTGTCGGTTTACGGGTCTCGCGGTGCCACCGACCCGATCGTGGGACGCGGGCTGAGGTTGCGGGCACCCGACACCGGCGTGCGGGTGTGCGCCCCGCTGGACGTCGTGGCAGCAACCGCGAACCGGAGCTGATGACGTGAACCCGTTGACCACCAGCGCGTTCGCGCTTCCCGACGGCCTCTCCCCCAAGGCCGACCCGGCTCTGATCGGCGCCGACGAGCGG
This sequence comes from Streptomyces sp. NPDC048269, assembly GCF_040652395.1. Classification (NCBI taxonomy): domain Bacteria; kingdom Bacillati; phylum Actinomycetota; class Actinomycetes; order Kitasatosporales; family Streptomycetaceae; genus Streptomyces; species Streptomyces sp. NPDC048269. The sequence goes on along the minus strand of NZ_JBEZLW010000024.1, from coordinate 77,731 downwards.
CACTTCGCGGACATCGCGGAGAGCCTCGAACAAGCGATCTCCGAACTGTCCGACCGCCTCGAGACCGAGCGCCGGGCTCCCGGCGGCATCGGCCGGGAGGCGATGGAGCGGGACATGGAGATCCACCGGCTGACAGGTCGTCTGCGCGCCCTGCGTCGCTTCGGATTGGACCTGTGCCTGGGACACATCGTCAGTACGGACGATCCCGAGCCCGTGTACATCGGACGCCTTGGCCTCACCGACAGCGCGGGGCGTCGGCTGCTGCTCGACTGGCGCTCCCCCGCGGCCGAGCCGTTCTTCGCGGCGACCCACGCCAACCCGATGGGTCTGGCGAGCCGCCGCAGGTACCGCTGGACCCGCGGCCGGATCAGCGACTACTGGGACGAAGTGTTCACCGCCGACGGGCTGGAGGGACACGCCGCCCTCGACGACCAGTCCGCTTTCATCGCCAGCCTGGGCGGCAACCGGTCGGCCCGGATGCGCGACGTGCTCGCCACCATCCAGGCCGACCAGGACGCCGTCATCCGGGCAGGATCCCGCGGCGCTCTCGTCGTCGACGGTGGTCCGGGTACGGGCAAGACCGTCGTCGCTCTGCACCGCGCAGCCCACCTGCTCTACTCCGACCCCCGCCTCGGTCACCGTCGGGGCGGCGTGCTGTTCGTCGGTCCGCACCAGCCCTACCTGGCCTACGTCGCCGATGTCCTGCCCAGCCTCGGCGAGGAGGGCGTACAGACCTGCACCCTGCGCGACCTCGTCACGGAGGGGGCCGGAGCAGCGATCGAGACCGACCCGAGCGTGGCCCTCCTGAAGTCGTCCGCGAACATGGTGAAGGCGATCGAGGCGGCCGTCCGGATCTACGAGGAGCCGCCCACCGAGGGGATGACGGTCTCCAGCCACTGGTCCGACATCTGGCTGAGCGCCGAGGACTGGGCGGCGGCGTTCGAGGCGGTGGAGCCGGGCACTCCGCACAACGAGGCGCGTGACCAGATCCGGGAGGAGCTGCTCACGATCCTGATGGACAAGGACGACAGTGACGTCGCGCCCGAGCTGCTCCGGAAGTCGCTGCTGCAGGACCGGGACCTGATCAGGACCCTCAACCGTGCGTGGCCGATGCTCGAAGCCGGTGACATCGTCGGAGACCTGTGGTCGGTGCCCGCCTACCTGCGCAAGTGCGCTCCCTGGCTCGGCCCCGATGACGTTCGCACACTGCAGCGCGAGGACGCCCAGGCCTGGACGGTGTCCGACCTGCCGCTCCTGGACGCGGCGCGGCAGCGGCTCGGCGACCCGGATGCGTCCGTACGCAAGCGCCGGCACGAAGACTCCGTCGCCGCCGAACGGGCGCGCAGGGCCGACGTCATCGACGGCCTGCTGGAGGCCGACGACGACGGCGAGGGCGCGGTGACCATGCTGCGCGGACGGGACCTGCAGGACACCCTGATCGACGAGAGCGCACTGCCCGGCACCGAACCTGACCGCCTCGTCGGCCCGTTCGCACACGTCATCGTGGACGAGGCCCAGGAACTGAACGACGCCGAATGGCAGATGCTGCTGCTCCGCTGCCCGTCCCGGAGCTTCACCATCGTCGGGGACCGCGCCCAGGCCAGGCACGGGTTCACGGAGTCGTGGCAGGAACGGCTGGAGCGGGTCGGGCTCGACCGGATCAGCGTGGCATCCCTGAGCATCAACTACCGCACGCCGGAGGAGGTCATGGCGGAAGCCGAGTCGGTCATCCGAGCCGAGCTCCCGGACGCCAACGTGCCCACCTCCATCCGCAGCAGCGGCATCCCCGTCGTCCACGGCTCGGTTGCGGATCTGGACGCGATGCTCGACACCTGGCTCGCCGCGCATGCGGAGGGGATCGCCTGTGTCATCGGCACTGGTGACACAGTCGAGGGCGCCTTCACCGGCGAGGGGGCGTTCCGGACGAGGTCGCGCGTCCGGTCGCTGACCCCGGAGCTCTCGAAGGGGCTTGAGTTCGACCTGGTCGTCCTGCTCGACCCGGAGGAATTCGGCAAGGGCGTCGAAGGGGCGGTCGACCGCTATGTCGCGATGACCCGGGCGACCCGGCAACTCGTCATCCTGACGAGTTCCTGACGCCGGCCAGGACGACGATCCAGCCGAGCGGAACCAGGCCCTCGGGCCTCGCGGGCCGGTAGCCGAGGGGCAGGGGACCGCCCCCGCCCCCTCGGTCGCCGGCCACCGCTCGGTGGAGTCACCTCATCCCACGAAGCCGCTGCACTCGGTGTGCTGGTTGCCCTGCGACACGGAGTACTTGGCGTTCTCCACGTTCAGCATCTGGAAGCCGCCGTCCTCACCGATGTTGAACTGCCCGCCCGCGGCGGTGGGCGAGGAGAGGAACGCGGGCCCCGGCGTGAAGCCGCCGCCGGACAGGTGCACCTTTCCGTTGTCCAGGACGCCGGAGATGGAGCAAGTGGCGGCGGGGACGGCAACGGCTGCCGGAGCCCATGCGAGGGCGGCCGGCGAGACGAGGAAGGCGGCGGCGACGAAGGGAGCGAATGCGGACAGACGTGTGGGGCGGTTCATTGTTCTTCCTCCCAGGAGGAGAGAGGTCTGCGTCCATTCCATCGTGTGCCCACCGTCCGCAGGCGTCGACCGGGGCCGGCCTCGCCCAGCTCTCCGCCGAAATCTGCGGGCAGCCCGAGGGACGTGCGTACGGGCCGCTACGTTCCGTAACCAGGTCGACAGGAGTGCTTGCCGATCCCGGGGAAGGGGGCACACCAGGCTGCGGAAACTGCCCTGAGCAGGATAAACGCACGTGAAACGCACATTTCGCTCCTGGCTGGGTAGGTTAAAGGTGCGGGGTGCGGTCCTGGCCACCATGGCCGCGACGGGGGACCGTGCCCCGCCGCTGATCCACCCGGGCCCGCCCCGGGCGGTGCGCATCCCCTGCCGGTGGTGAACGGCGGTCAGTTGACTCGGACGGGCCGTCGCCGGGCGCCGCGCCGAGGTGGTGCTGGCCACGAAGTTCGGCTTCGCCAACCGCCTGGGCGAGCCCACCCGGGTCCGCGGCGACGCCGCCTACGTGCGGCAGGCGTGCGAGGCGTCGCTACGCCGGCTCGGGGTCGACCACATCGACCTCTACTACCAGCACCGGGTCGATCCGCGGGTGCCGATCGAGGAGACCGTCGGCGCCATGGCCGAGCTGGTGCGGGCCGGGAAGGTCCGCCACCTCGGACTGTCCGAGGCCGGCGCGCACACCATCCGGCGGGCGCACGCGGTACACCCGATCGCCGCCCTGCAGAGCGAGTGGTCGCTGTGGACCCGCGACCTGGAGGCGGAGATCGCACCGGTCTGCCGCGAACTGGGCATCGGCATGGTCCCCTTCTCCCCGCTCGGGCGCGGCTTCCTGACCGGTCGGTACAGCTCGGTCGAAGGGCTGGCCGAGACCGACGTGCGGCGCACCCAGCCGCGCTTCGCCGACGGCAACCTCGTACGAAACCTGGCGATCGTCGCGAAGCTGACCGAGCTGGCCGCGGCGAAGGGAGTCACTACCGGCCAGCTCGCCCTGGCCTGGGTGCAGTGCCGGGGCGACGACGTGGTGCCGATCCCCGGAACCCGGCGGCGGCGCTACCTGGAGGAGAACCTCGCGGCCCTTGCCGTGGAGCTGTCCCCGAGGACCTCGCCGCCATCGAGGCCGCCGCCCCGCCGAGCAGATCGCGGGTACGCGCTATGACGCGACCAGCCTCACCTTCGTCAACAACTGAGCCCACCGCAGCTGTTCGCCCGGGCGCTGCCGCCCAGGGCGAACAGGGCGGTCGATCTCCGTCGGCCGCGCTCGACGGTCGGCGGCGGCGTCCGGCGCCTTGCCGGGTCCGCCGCCGACAACGGGCCTGGACTAGTACCAGTAGCTGAGCCCCGACTTGTACGGCGTCAGGCTCCGCTGTCCCACGACGCCGCGGTAGGTGTACCAGCCCCACTTCTTGCACATGGTCTGGTAGCTGAGGGTGTTGTACGCGCCGGACCCCACGCGCACGCGCGGGTAGACGACGTTGTCACCCCAGTCGCCGGTCGCCGGACCGGTCGAATAGGCGTCCACCGCCCAGTAGACGCCGACCACCGAGCCGCCGGCCGGGCAGTTCCAGTTGCCGAAGTTCACCCAGACGTTCCCCCCTGTCCAAGCGCTCGCCGGTGCGGCGCTGAGTCCGACGATCCCGGCTGCCATCAGTGAGCCCGCCAGCACTCCACGAGCCTTTCGCAACAACGATCCAGGCATGGAACCTCCCCTACGCGGCTGCGCACCATCGCGCATCTCGCCCTCGTCGGCAGAGCTTCCCACCAGAACCAGGCGATTGTCTGACTTACGAGGAGATTGATTGAAAGTCGAACGGATGGCCGATAGTCGATGATTTGACCATCCCCGGAATCCGGCACCTGACATCCGGCAACCCGGCACCCGGGATGAACAGCGGGGCGGAACTCCCTCTCAGAGGGATTCCTCGGCGACGTCCTCGGCCGCGCGGCTCTCCGCGGTGTGCGGGTCGAGTTCGCTCAGCGTCAGGAGGGACACGTCGTCGGCGAGACGCTTCTCCCATGCGGCGGCCATGTCCTCCTGCCGCTCGCGGGGCAGCTGCTGCACCTCCTCTCGTCTGGCCGGGGCGAGGGCTTTGAGGAACCGCGTCAGCGAATCGGTGTCCATGGCTGCGTCCTTCGGGTCCGTGGCCGCGCGGGCCGCGCGCCCGGGGTGGTGGGTCCTGGGGCATCCCTTCCCGGCACTTCGGCCGGAGGATGCACCGGGCGCCACCGCGTCACCCCCGCGCGGGGCAGGGGCCTCACGGCTCAGTCGATCCCCACGGTGTACGCGGCGCGGTAGCCGGCGCCATCGGCTGCGGGGGCCAGGGTCAGGGCGTTTCCGGAGTCCCGGTACCGGCTGTCCCGGGCGTTGGGGTGCTCCGGCACCGGACGGCGCGCGTAGGGCTGCTTGGCGTACAGCCGCCGCAGCAGGTCCTCGGGGAAGAAGAGCTGCGACGAGGTCTCGGTACGGGTGTCGGGGCGACGCACCTTGAAGTGGATGTGCGGGGCCAGGCCCGCGTACCAGCCGGGCACGATCGTGCGGAACACGCACCTGCCCGCACCGTCGCTGACCTGCGTACCGCGCAAGAACACGTCCTGGCCGCTCGAGTAGGTGCCTTGGGCATCGGCATGCCACACGTCGACGGCGACGCCCTTGACGGGGCGGCACCCTTCGGAGACGCGGACCACCGTCAGGTCCAGGCGCAACGGCACGCCTTCCCGGCCGTCCGTGATGTCCGACCGGACCCGGTCGAGGTCCAGGTAGTACGGTCCGGTACCCCACTCCGTGGTGAGGACACAGCCAGGAGTGGAGGTTCCGCGAGGTGGGGACGCGGGCTCCGACGTCTGCTGCGGCGCCGTGCGCAACGCCACGGTGGACGTACCGCAGGCTGCGGTCAGCGCGCCGACCGCAGCCGACCCGGCGGCCAGCAGCACCGCACGGCGGGTGGTGGGGGAGATTTCGTTCTCGGCCATGCACAGCCCCTCACACGTACGTTCCGTCCTCAGGCCGCCGCCTGCGGACGGCCGCGACCACGGTGCCGGAACCCGAGGAGACCGGCCACGGCCGACACGCTCCCTCACCCGGTCGGCAGAGAAGATCACCCCCGGGACGCGCCCCGCGGGGGGCGTCCCGGGTCCTCTGCGCGCCGTGCGGCCCTGTCGAGTTCGTCGTCGAGTGCCAGGGCGGCGGTGATGAGGGCGAGGTGGGTGAAGGCTTGGGGGAAGTTGCCGAGCTGTTCGCCCGTCGGGCCGATCTCTTCGGCGAAGAGGCCGACGTGGTTGGCGTAGGTGAGCATCTTGTCGAAGGCGTAGCGGGCCTGTTCGAGCCGTCCCGCCCTCGCGAGTGCGTACACGTAGAGGAAGCTGCACAGCGAGAAGGTGCCTTCGGTGCCTTCGAGGCCGTCCGGGGAGGCCTCCGGGTCATAGCGGTGGACGAGGCTGTCGGAGACGAGCTCGGTGTCCATTGCGTCGAGGGTGGCGAGCCAGCGCGGATCCCTGGGGGCGATGAAGCCGACGAGCGGCATCAGCAGCAGGGAGGCGTCCAGGACGGTCGTGCCGTAGTGCTGGACGAACGCCTGCCGATCGGTGCTCCACCCGCGGGTCATGATCTGCTCCATGATGGCGTCGCGTACCGCCATCCAGCGGGTCAGGTCCGCCGGACGGGCGTTGGCCACCGCCTGACGGATGCCTCGGTCGAAGGCGACCCAGCACATCAGGCGGCTGTAGGTGAAGTCCTGCCGGCCGCCGCGGGTCTCCCAGATGCCCTCGTCCGGGCGGTCCCAGTTGCCGCACAGCCAGTCGAGCACACCGGCGGAGCGTTTCCAGGCGTCGTAGCCGACGACTTCGTTGACCTGGCCGGATTGGGCGAGGGCGTAGACGGCCTCGCCGTAGATGTCCAGCTGCAGTTGATCGGCGGCGCCGTTGCCCGCGCGTACCGGGGCGGAGCCACGCCACCCTTCCAGGTGGTCGAGGACCTCTTCGCTCAGGTACGGGTCCCCGTCGACGCGGTACATGATCTGGAGGGGTTCTCCGTTGGGGGCGCCATCCTCCAGCCGCTGCCACAGCCACCTGCGGAAGGCGTCGGCTTCGTCCGTGAAGCCGAGGTCGCGCATGGCGCGGACCGAGAGGGAGGCGTCGCGGACCCAGGTGTAGCGGTAGTCCCAGTTGCGTTCGCCGCCCTCCTGCTCGGGCAGGCCCGTGGTGGCGGCGGCGATCGGCGCGCCCGTGGGGGCGTAGGTGAGGAGCTTGAGGGTGATGGCGGAGCGGTTGACCATCTGCTGCCAGCGTCCGCGGTAGGTGCACCGGCCGATCCATTCGTGCCAGAAGCGGCGTACGGCGGTGAACTGTTCCGCCATGTCGGCCGCGGCGACGGGCGGCGGGGGCCCGCTCCGGGCGTCGCACACGGTCAGGGAGACGGCCGCACGCTCGCCGGCGTGCAGGGTGACGGTTGCGCGCACGTCCTTCTCGTCGGCCTCCAGCGGCACGGGGCCGACGGCCTGCAGGTACGCGGTGACTCCCGGCCCTTCGAAGCGCGCGGTGGAACCGTCCAGAGCAAGTCCGTGCCGCGCCCGGCCGTAGTCGAAGCGGGGACGGCACTCCAGCATGAAGCGCACGGTCCCGCGTACCACCCGCATGACCCGCACCACCTGGTGGCGGTCGGTGGCCGTGTGCTCCTCGTGGACGGGCATGAAGTCGACGACCTCGCCGACGCCCTCGGCGGTGAGGAATCGAGTGATGAGCACCGCGGTGTCGGCAAGGTAGAGCTGGCGGGTGACGACGCCGGCTCTGCCCTCCGGCCCCTCGTCGGCGCCGGAGGGCGCGCCCGCGGTGATGGCGAAGTGGCCGCCGCGGCCGTGGTCGAGGAGGGCTGCGAAGATGCTGGGCGAGTCGACGCGCGGCGAGCAGAACCAGTTGAGAACGCCCTCGGACGAAACGAGCGCGCAGGTCTGCAGGTCCCCGATCAGGCCGTGCTCGGCAATCGGCGGGTACGGCCGCATCACCCCTCCACGTGGGGAGGGAGCTCGCCGGGCTTCAGCTCGCGTTCGCCCGGAGTGGCCGGACGAGCGTCAGCCGAAGGCGTCATGCCGGTTCCGGTGTGAAGCGAAACATCTCGTCCGCGCCGGGCTGTACGACGCCGTAGGTGCTTTCGGGTACCTCGTTCCAGGCACCCGGCAGGTCACCGAGGGGCTCGGACACGATGAGTCGGGTCTCATCGGAAATGTCTTGCAGGAACGCCACATCGGGGTGCAGCCTGCGCAGTGCGTCCACTCGGCTGCTGTAGAACAACGACCGGGACTTGTGCTCGCTGGAGTAGCGGAAGGCCCAGACGGATTCGCCGTCGGTGATGGCGAGCGTCATCTGGAGCGGGAACTGCACTCCGTGCTCGCGCCCGGCGCGCTCCACCACGCCCGCCATCCGGGCCACGGCGGCCGGCGGGTCCTGGTCCAGGCCGAAGGTGAGGGCCAGGTAGAACATCACCTCGGAGTCCGTCGTCCCTTCGATGTCGGAGTACAGGGCAGGGTCGACGAGCAGGGTGAGGTCCCGGCGCATGAGGTGAAAACCGGCGACGGACCCGTTGTGCATGAACATCCAACGGCCGTGACGGAACGGGTGGCAATTCGATTGCTGCACGGCGGTCCCGGTCGACGCCCGGATGTGGGCGAAGAACAACGGGGAGCGGACATGATCCGCCATCTCCCGTAGGTTGCGATTGTTCCAGGCCGGGCCGACGTCCCTGAGGAGCGCAGGCGTGGTGTTGTCCTCCGTGAACCAGCCGATGCCGAAGCCGTCGCCGTTCGTCGTCTCAACACCCAGCTTGGAATGCAAGCTCTGGTCGATCAGCGAGTGCGCGGGTTTGTACAGGATGGTGTCGAGCAACATGGGTGTCCCCGAGTAGGCGAGCCATCGACACATGTGCGATCACCTGTGTTCCCAACTGCTAACTGCGGAATTTCCGCCTGGTCCCGCTCGGCCCGTATGCGGGGCCGTCAAGCGTTCGGGGCTCGTCGCTTCGTCCCGCAGCGCTGCGCACCCGGTCCGGGCCCGCCGACCGGGCGCTGCCTTTCCGGCAATCTCATTCTCGCGGCCCCCTCCGGTGATCGCCAGGTGGGCGGTGGGACCGGTGCGGGGGACCAGTGCGTGGGGTCCGGTGCGATCGCCGCGGGACGCCCTCCCTCCTTCGGCCGTCATCCCACCGGGTGCGCACCGGATGCCTCCCGGCGCGCGGCACGCCAGGCTGCGGTCAAGGGCAGCCATCACTGGACAGACGAGGACCGAACCATGTCCCACATCCGGCATATCGGCGTCATCACCGGGGCGGCGCTGCTGCTGCTCACGGCCACGGCCTGCTCGGCCGGCAAGACCACCCTGGGCGAACTCAGCTTCCGCGGCCACGACTCCCCGATCGAGCTCACGTACACGAACACCCCCGTCCAGGGCTGCCACGAGATCCGTCTGCCGCACGGCGCGACCCACGTGGAGAACTTCACCGAGCTCGACGTCGTCCTGTACCGGACACCGAAGTGCCAGAAGAACGACGAAGCTCCCGGAATCTACGTCCCGACTTCCACCTCGAACGTGACCGCCTCCGGCAGTTTGCCGTGGCGCAGCTTCAGCGTCGTCCACTGACTCACGGCGCGGGTGCCGGATGAGCGCTGCACGCCCTCGCGCTAGTGTTCGTGCGTGAGCCTTCATGTCGTGATGGGATTCGGGCCCGCCGGGGCGGCCACCGCTCGGCTGCTGGCCGAGCAGGGGCGTTCCGTACGGGTCGTCACCACATCCGGCCGGCGCCCCGAGCCCGGCATCGAACACATCGCGCTGGACGCGACGGACAGCCGGCGGCTGATCGAGGCGGCGCAGGGCGCCGACGCGATCTACAGCTGTGCCGCGCCGCCCTACCCTCGCTGGACCAGCCAGTGGCCGCCGCTGGCTTCGTCGGCCCGCGCCGCGGCCGAGGCGACCGGGGCCGTCCTGGTCGTGCTGGGCAACCTGTACGGCTACGGGCCGGTGGACGGTCCCATGACCGAGAAACTGCCGCTCGCGGCTACCGGCCCCAAGGGCAGGGTGCGCGCCGCCATGTGGGAGCAGGCGCGGAGCCTGCACGAGCAGGGTCGCATCAAGGCGGTCGAGGTGCGCGCCTCGGACTTCTTCGGGCCCGGCGTGACCGACGGCGGGCACCTGGCCGCGCGGGTCGTGCCACGGGTCCTGCGCGGCAAGCCGGTCACCACGCTCGGGGATCCGGACGCCCCGCACAGTTGGACCTACCTCCCCGATGTGGCCAGGGCCCTGGTCGAGGTCGCGGGCGAGGAACGGGCCTGGGGGCGGGCCTGGCACGTCCCCACGCAACCTGCGCTGACGACCCGGGAGATGGTCGACCGCCTTGCCGCCGAGGCCGGCGCCGGGCCGGTCGCGGTACGCAGACTCTCGCCGGCCGTGCTGGGTGTCGTGTCCGTCTTCTCCCCGCTGATCCGCGAACTGAAAGAGATCCGCTACCAGTTCGACCGTCCGTTCGTCGTGGATTCGAGCGCGTACGAAGCTGAATTCACCGTCCGGGCCACCCCCGTCGACGAGCAGGTCGGGGCGACGGTGGGCTGGTGGCGTGAGCGACTGGGCGCCACGGGCCCGGTCAGCGGAGCAGCCGACGTCTGAACCAGCCGCTGAACACCTGCTGCTCCTCGGCCCCGGCGGACCGCTGCGCGGCCCTCTCCAGGGCCCGTTCGGCCTCCGCGCGCCATGTCGCCGAGTCCGCACGGGGCGGGGGCATGAACGGGCCTCGCTCCGGGGCTTCGGCGGCGGCTCCGAAGAAATCGCCGCCCTTGCGCTTGAAGTCGTCCGTTCCCCACGCCCGGCCGCGGGCGTGCGCGGGCACTTTCTGCAGATGGGGAATGTGCTTGGCACAGTGGATGTACGCCTCATCGACGGCGATCTCCACCCACACCTGGGCACGGCGGCCGGGCACGGTATCGACAGCGAGCCCGAAGTGGGCCCGGCGCATGTCGTCGTCCGCCACGACCCGTGCCCTGCCGTTGACATGGAGCCCGATGCGGTCCCGGAGGAAGTCCACCATGAGGATGCCGACGTGGGGGTTCTCCTCGATGTTGCCGAGGCTGGCCTGTACGCCGTTGCCCCGGTACTCGGGGTAGGCGAGCGTCACGTCGTCCAAGACGTGGAGGAAGCCGGGCGGGCCGGCGCGGAAGGTGTTGTCGCACTCGCCGTGCCGGTCCGAGGTCGCCAGGAAGAACATCTCCTGTCGTGCCACGAACTCCCGCATCCGGGTGTTGAGCCGGTCGAGGACCTGTTCGGCATAGAACGTGTCGGCACGCTCGGCAGTGCCCGCGCGCTGCTGGACCAGGTGTTCGCCGTCGCTGCCCGGGCGTGTGGTGCGTACCGGCGCCACGTGCTGGCGACCGGCATGTTCGGATGTGCTCAATTCCTTGCCCCGACCAGTTCCTCGATGGAGTCGTGCCGTATGCGGTGCGTGGGCATGCCGATGCCCACCAGGGTGTCGACGCCGCGGCGGATCATGCCCGGCGGGCCGGACAGGTACGCGTCGTAGGTGTGCCACGGTCCGTACTGGCAGACCGCGTCCGGGAGTTGGCCGCACAGGTTGCCGTCGAGGCCGTCGTCGACGACCGGACGGACCAGGAGCCAGGGGTGCGACTGCTGCATGCGGAGCATGGTGTCGATGTCGTACAGGTCGTGGTCGTGGCGGGCTCCGTAGAACACCTGGACGGAACGTCGCCGGCCGTGCTGGGCCACGTCCTCGATCAGGGCTTTGATGGGCGCGATGCCGGTGCCGCCGCCGAGGCAGAGCAGCCCGTTGTCGGTGCTGTGGTCCACGGTCATGGATCCGGCGGGGGGACCGAGACGGATCACGTCCCCCGGGCGGGCGCGGCGCACGAGGGCACTGGAGACCCAGCCCGCCGGCACGGCCTTGACGTGGAAGGAGAGCAGCCCGTCGGAACGGGGGGCCGAGGCGAAGGAGTAGTGCCGCCAGACCCGCGGCCACCAGGGCGTCTCCAGGGCCGCGTACTGCCCGGCGAGGAAGGGGTAGGGCGCGTCGGGCCGGACCGTCACGACCGCGATGTCCGGCGTCCGCATCTCGTGGGCGACCACTTCCGCCTGCCACCAGGCGGGTGCGCGCAGCTCGTCCTGGGCCGCGGCGTCAATCATGATCTGGGAGATCGCGGTGTAGGCGCCCACCCAGGCGGCCTCGGTTCGTGGACCCCAGCTCCGTTCGGCGTACTGGGAGAGAGCGCCGAGGAGGCACTCCCCGACGGCCGGGTAGTGCTCGGGAAGGGTGCCGTACTTCCGGTGCCCCCGGCCGAGATGGGACAGGTACGCGGTCAGGGTGGCGGGGTCGTCCACATGTGTCGCGGCGGTGAGCAGCGCTTTGAAGAGGCGGTCGCGCTGGGTGTCCATCGCTGCGGGGAAGAGGGCCCGCAGGTCGGGGTGCCGGAGGAAGAGCAGGGCGTAGAAATGCGACGTGACCTTGTCGGCGATCGGATCGATCTCGGCCAGGGTGCGGCGCAGCAGCGCGGCGTCCGAGGTGTCCTCGGGCGCCGTGGCCCGTCTGTCCTGCGCAGTTGGTGCGGAGTCACGGGCCGGCGGTACGGAGTCGCGGTCTGCCGGTACGGACCGATGGGCTGCCGGTACGGACTCGTTTGCCGTCGGTACGGACTCGCGGGCAGGCTCCGGGTGCGCGGTCGGCCGGGGCGGCGGAGCCGGCGCCGGCGCGGGCGTCCCGGGTGCCGTACGGCTCCTGTCGGCACCGCTGCCCACAGGGCGTACCGGCGTGACCGGACGGCTGGGTATCCGGTCCTCCACGTCCCGGCGCTGCCGGTCCGTCCCCGTCGTTCCCCTGCTCGGGCTTCGGCCGAACCAGCCCCCGTCCCGACTCGTTCCGCCGGAGCCGTGGTCATCAGCCGACGTGTTGGTCGGAGCATCCATCGGTTTGCCTCGCCTCAAACGTCTCTCGGTCGGTCTTCGGACGTGGAGTCCGCGTGTGCCCCGATTTCCCTCGCCCTATCGGAATTCCCGGCGATTCACACCCATCTCTTCAAAGCTGCTGATACATGCCGCACTTGATGCTCGACGGGCATCCGGGCGGGCGAACGGGCTCGACCATACCCCGCCTCCGCGAATTCACGAACGCGCCCCTCGACCACCAGCACGGAGGCGGATTCTTGCTGGTCAGGACGCCTTATGGGGCAGGAACTCGGAGCGGCGGGAAAGTTACCACCGAGTTGGACCGAAGCCACAAGCCGCTCGCCACGCAGTTATGAGGGATGCGCCGAAGATGAACTCGCGGGGCCGCCCGAACTCCTCACAGAGCTCTCGCGGGGTCTTCACAATCCCTCCCCCTCAACAACGCTCCGCGGACGGCCCCCCGGCCGTCCACCCCGAGCGCGCACACCCGAGGGCCGGGGCCCGGCGGTCAACCGGCGGCCAGAGGTAACGGCTTGGTCATGCACAGGGGGCCTCGACGGATGCGGTCAGACTTAGGTTAGCCTGCCCTTATGATTTCCATACCTCTGGCCGCCGAGGCCGGCTACACGGTGCCTCCGCTGTGGCGCATCCTCACCAAGTCCGGCTACTTCATCGGCCTGTCCGGAGCCATCGGCGCCACGGTGACCTACGCCGCGTCCATCCGGCCCGCACTGCGCGCACCGGATAACAGCAGCGGTGACATCGACGTCGTGAGACGAAGAACGGCCGGGTACCTGGCCTGGGCGGGGGTGGTTCTGTTGGTCGCGGGCTACTTCCAGCTCGCCGCCCGCCTGGCCCGGGCCGGCAAGGGCATGCCGTTCGGTGACGCCCTCGCGCCGGGACGGATCTGGGACTTCCTGCTCGCGCCTGCGGCGAAGGGGGCCTGGGTCGCGCAAGGCACGATCTACCTGGTCCAGAACCTCGTACTGGTCCTTGCGTCCGTCGCCTTGATCTCGCTCTTCCTTCCCCGGGCGCGCCGGCACGTGAATGCCCTCGCGATGACCGCCCTGCCCCTGAGCCTCGCGGTGACGCTCGTCGCAGCGGTTCCGGCCACCAAGCCGAAAGACGCGGACAAGTGGCTGGACCTCGTGTTCGCACAGACCCACATCGTCAGCGGCGTGGTCTGGGTCGGCGGTCTGGCCCTGCTCGCCGCCCTCGCCGGCGGGCGCAGCCGTATGAGTGAGAACGCGGGCGCACTGTGGGCCGACATCTGGCGCCGCTTCGCATTCGTCGCCCTGATCTGTGTCGGCGCGGTGTTCACCTCCGGTCTGTGGATGAGCTGGAAGCACGTCGGCTCCATCAGCCAGCTCTGGACGACGACCTACGGGCTCTTCCTCCTCGTCAAGATCCTCCTGGTCCTCGGCATGGTCACGGCCGGCGGCATCAACCAGTTCTGGCTGATGCCCCGTATCGCCCAGGCCCGCCGCGACGATGCCACGTCCTCCCTCCTGCACCTGACGCTGGGGCACTTCCCGAAGGTGGTCTGGGCCGAGGTCGCCCTCGGGATCGCCGTCCTGGCTGTCGTCCCCTTCCTCGGTGGCTCGGCCCGTTCCGAGGCGGGCAGCCCCCCGGCCGTGTCGAGCGGCAGCGTCTTCGCGATGGGCGCCGTCCTCGTCCTCGCCCTCGCGGCTTCGCTCTACATCACGGTCAGGACCTCGGACGCGCTCGCGCGGCGCACGGCTGCGGCACCGGTCGCGGCCGCGTCATGACGCCTGCCGGAGCGCGGGAGAGATCAGCGGCGGGTTGAGGCGCGCGAAGCCTTCCTGCCGCTCGTACGGGAAGTACGGGTACGGCGCCGGCTTGTGACTCGCCGCGTCGAGCCGGGCCGTCTGCTCGGCCGTCAGCTTCCAGCCGACCGCGCCGATGTTCTGGCGGAGCTGTTCCTCGTTGCGCGCGCCGATGATGACGGAGGACACCGTGGGACGCTGCAGCAGCCAGTTGATGGCCACCTGCGGAATCGTCCTGCCGGTGTCCTTCGCCACCTCGTCGAGCGCATCGACGACGTCGAAGAGGCGCGCGTCCTCGACCGGCGGCCCGTAGTCGGCGGTCTGGTGGAGCCGGCTCTCCGGGGGCAGCGCCAGGCCCCGGCGCACCTTCCCCGTCAGGCGCCCCCAGCCCAGCGGGCTCCACACCATCGCGCCAACGCCTTGGTCGTGGCCGAGGGGCATCAACTCCCATTCGTAGTCCCGGCCGACGAGCGAGTAGTAGACCTGGTGCGCCACGTACCGGGGGTAGCCGCCCTCGTCGGCCGCGGCGAGGGACTTCATCAGCTGCCAGCCCGCGAAATTGGACACGCCGACGTACCGGATCTTGCCGGCCCGCACCAGCTGGTCGAGCGTGGAGAGCACCTCCTCGACCGGAGTGCCGGCGTCGAAGGCGTGCATCTGGAAGAGATCGATGTAGTCGGTGCCGAGCCGGCGCAGGGCGTCCTCCGTCGCCTTGATCAGGCGCGAACGGGACGAGCCGGCATCCCCCGGCCCGTCCCCCGTCGGCAGGCCGGTCTTGGTCGACAGGAGCACCCGGTCACGCCTGCCCCTGATCGCCTCCCCCAGTACCTCCTCCGACGCTCCCGCCGAGTACACGTCCGCGGTGTCGAACATCGTGATGCCCGCTTCCAGGCAGATGTCCACGAGCCGGCGCGCCTCTTGCGCGTCCGTACTGCCCCAGGCGCCGAACAGCGGCCCCCGGCCACCGAACGTGCCGGCTCCGAAGCTCAGAGCGGGGACCTTGAGACCGGACGCACCGAGTTGCCTGTATTCCATGACGAAACCCCTCCAGCGAGCATTAACAGCACCACAGACCCTTTAAGGTGAGTACAACGTAACAGCGAACGACGACTAATGGAACCGGAGACCCGTTATGGCGACCAGAGAGCCCGATCCGGGGACCGTGCGTCCCGGTGGGCGTACGGCACGGGTCCGGGCGGCGGTGCTGCAGGCGGCCGGGGACACCCTGGCCGAGTTCGGCTTCCACGGACTGGATCTCGCCGAGGTCGCCCGGCGCGCCGAGGTCGGGAAGACCACCGTGTACCGCCGCTGGGGAACCGTGGCCGCCCTCGTCGCGGACCTGCTGACCGACATGGCCGAGCAATCGCTGCCGCACGCCGAGACGGGCTCGCTGCTCGGCGACCTCCGGGCCAACGCCGAACTCGTACGGCGCACGCTGGCGGATTCCCGCCAGGGCGCGCTGTTCAAGGCGGTGATCGCCGCGGCCACGACCGACGAGAGGACCGCCGAGGCGCTGCACCGGTTCTACGAGGTACGCGTCACGGAGTGGGCGCCCTGTGTCCGACAGGCCGTCGAGCGGGGCGAGTTGCCGACGGGCACCGACGCCGAAGAAGTGGTCCGCGCAGTCTCGGCCCCGCTGTACTACAGGTTCCTGACCACCGGCGCCCCCCTCGACGAGGCCGCGGCCGAGCGGGCGGTACGAGCAGCCGTGGCGGCGGCGCGCGCGGGAGCCTTCACCTGAGACCGCTCCAGTACCCGGAGCACCACGGTCCCGGCGGAAAGGGCGGCGCCCAGGACGCACACGCCGGTCCAGCCGCCGTTCACCCAGAGCACCGATGTGAGCGCGGAGCCCGCGGCGCCCCCGGCGAAAAGGGCGGTCAGGAAGGCGGAGTTGATCCGGTTGCGCGCCTCGGGACTGAGCGCGTAGAGGACGTTCTGCGTGCTGTTGAGCACCGCCTGATGTGCCAGGTCCAGCACGATCACGCCGACGAGCAGCCAGACGAGCGAGCGCGCCCCCGCCGCGATCGCAAGCCAGGACGCCAACAGCAGGACCGTCCCGGCGCCGGTCACGATCTGTACGTGCCCGCGGTCGGCCAGGCGTCCTGCCACCGTGGCGGTCAGCGCGCCCGCGACGCCGACCAGGCCGAACAGGCCGATGGCCGACTCCGACCAGCCGTACGGCGGCCGTACGAGCAGGAAGGTCAGTGCCGTCCACAGCACGCTGAACGAGGCCAGGCTCAACGCGCCGATGCCCGCCCGCCACCGCAGCAACGGCTCGTACCGGAACATCGCGACCGTCGAACGCAGCAGCCCCGGGTAGGAAAGGCGTCGGCCGTCTCCGCCGAGCCGGGGCAGGAAGACACGCAGCAGCACGGCCATCAGAGCCATGAGGACCGCATGCACCCAGTAGACCGTCCGCCACCCGCCCAGCTCCGACAACGCTCCGGACGCGGTCCGCGCCAGCAACAGGCCGAGCATCAGCCCGGTCATCACCGTACCGACCACCCGACCGCGTTCCGCCGGATCCGCCAGCGTCGCCGCGAACGGCACCACCACCTGCGCTCCCACCGAGGTCAGCGCGGTCAGGGCCGTACCGGCCAACAGCACCGTACCGCTGGCCGCGGTGGCCGACACCAGCAGGAACACCGCGGTCGCCGCGTAGAGCGACACCGCCAGCCGCCGCCGCTCCAGCAGATCGCCGAGCGGCACCAGCAGGATCAGTCCCAGCGCGTACCCGCCCTGCGCGACCGTCACCGTCAGCGCCGCCAGGGTGGGTCCGAGCGCCAACTCCCTGCTGATCAGGTCGAGCAGGGGCTGCGCGAAGTAGTTGCCCGCGGCCGCCAGGCCTGTCGCCACGGACATGAGCAGGAGCAGGCCGCGCGACAGGCTACCGTCCGTGCGAGGTCTCGTCATCGTCATGCGCCCAGCCTCGGGACAGGGCATCGATGAGTCCAACACATGTTTGTCATCGAACCGATCGTGGATCACGATTGATCCATGGAGCTTCAGCAGATGCGCTACGTCGTCGCTGTCGCGGAGACGCGCAACTTCACCCGCGCCGCCGAGCAGTGCCTGGTCGTCCAGTCCGCCCTGAGTCACCAGATCGCCCGCCTGGAACGCGAGTTGGGTGCCAAACTGTTCGACCGCACCAGCCGCCGCGTCCGGCTGACACCCGCCGGCGAGGCGTTCCTCCCCGCGGCCCGTCAGGCTCTCGACGCCGCCGAACGAGCCCGCGCCGAGGTGGCGGCCGCAGCAGGTGAGATCCGGGGCCGGCTCGCCATCGGCGCCATACCCACCGTCGTGGCGGTCGACCTCCCGTCCGCGCTGCAACAGTTCCACTCGCGCCATCCGGAGGTACGGATCAGCCTGCGCGCGGGCGCGAGCGAGGAGCTGATCGAACGGGTGCGGCAGGGCACTCTGGACGCCGCCTTCCTGGGGCTCCCCCCGGGGGCACGCCCCGAGGGCGTCCGCGGCCGCGAACTGGCGCGCGGTGAACTGGTCGCCGTGGTGACACCCGGCCATCCGCTGGCGGACGAGGAGCCCGTGGACCTGCACCAGCTGTCGGACGAACCGTTCGTGGACTTCCCCCCGGGCACCGCCGCGCGGGTCCAGTCGGACGAGGCGTTCGCAGCGGCCGGGGTCCGGCGCGACGTCGCCTTCGAAGTGACGAACGTGGACTTCATGGCTCGCCTGATCCGGCAGGGCCTGGGCATCGGGATGCTGCCCGCCGCCTTCGTGTGCGAACTCCCCGACCTGCCCGTCGTCCGGCTCCGCGACGCTCCCGCCCGGGTGGAGCACCTCATCTGGAGCCGCTTCCCTCCCTCCCCCGCCGCCGCCGCGTTCCTGTCCGCCCTCGGCATCCCGGCAGCGGAGTCCTCACGCCCGTCAGGCTCGTGACCTCAGACGTCCGTCGGGGCATGGAGGGTCAGGGTCATGGTCCAGGTGTGGACGGTGTGCCGGGTCGGGCGACGGGGGTGCGGCGCGGCAATGACCGCGGTGATGTACTGGCCGTCGCGGCGCAGACCTTCCGTGCGGCCGGAGGCCTCGTCGGGGTCGGAGGGCAGGAGTTGTGCGAGGACCACGGCGCCGAGTTCGCGGTCGACAGCGCGCAGCACCCCCGCGTCGAGGACGAGGATGGTGCCGTCCTCCAGGACCAGCGGACGCGGGGCCGTCGGGCTGTTCAGAAGCGGTCCGCGTCGGACGATGCCGCCGGGCAGCAGACGGACCACGCGGCTGCTGGTCGGAACGTTGCGGTCGGTCTCGACGACCCGGATGCCGGTGCCGATGACGTAGTGGCCGTAGCTTCGCCAGGAATCGGTCAGAACGCCGTCGCGGTCGTGCTCCCAGGTGTCGAAGGAGTCGTAGCCCTCCAGGCCGAGCAGGAAGCGGCCTCCGCGGAGGGCTGCGCCGCGCTCGCCGCGCAGTTCGGCGATCTGGGTGCCGTCCGCCAGGTCGAGCAGCAGGGCCGGGCCGAGGTGGCCCCAGGCGGTGTACTCCAGCGAGTCCGTGGTGACCAGGACCCGGCCTCCGGAAATGTGGGCGGCGTTGGGGCGGCCGGCGCAGTGGCGGGTCCACCGGGTGTGGCCCGAGGCATCGATGCAGCTGACCGTCCTCACCCCGCCGTGGATGCGCAGACCGTCCCGCGAGGCGAGCGGCCGGAGGTCTCCGGCCTCGTGCCGCTCGTACGGCGGACGGCCGGTCTTCCGCGTGTGCTTGACCACGCTGACACGCCAGTGCGCGGAGAACTCCCCCTCCGCGCGGCTGCTCTCCCCCTGGTTCACCATGGCCGCGAGGCTAGCCGCCGTCTCCGCAAGGACCGGCACCCCATCCGCTGACCAGGCCGGTGCAGGTCAGCGCCAAGCGCCTCGGACCCCGCTGCACCCCTTATCCCGTGGACGGGTCAACGACCTGGACCCGGGCCCTGAACGTCTTCTCCTCGGCGTCCGCCAGCCAGAAGAACAGCGGCGGCAGCGCCAGTTCGACGACCGCCAGCACCACCTGGAACCAGTGCGGCCACCCGGCCACGGCGAGGGACAGCAGCCGTCCGAGCGCACCCAGCAGGAACACCCCGGCCAGCCACCGCACCGCCCCCGCAGGGACCGGTGACTGCCGGGCCGCCCAGATCCAGCCGAGGCCGTACCCGGCGAAGATCGCACCGAAGAACCGCCCCAGGCTGTCGACCGTCGGCCCTGCCGAGCCGCCGCCCGGGATCGAAGCATTGCCGAGCAGCACGTGGAGAAGCCCGATCGCCACGCAGGCGTACCCCATCGTCAGCACGAGCCCCCGAAGCACACTGGCCCTCGTCATGGTCCGGCCACCACCCCTCCGCTAGTAGACACGCGTACACCAGGGTACGGCCGACTAGTAGACGCATGTCAAGTAACATGCACCCGTGTCTCCCCGTCAGCGGCTCAGCCCCGCCGAACGCCGTGCCCAGCTCCTCGCCGTCGCCGCGCAGCTCTTCGCCGCGCACCCCTACGACGACGTGCTGATGGAGGACGTCGCCGTGCGCGCCGGGGTCTCCCGGGCGCTGCTCTACCAGCATTTCCCGGGCAAGCGCGACCTGTTCGCCGCCCTCTACCAGCAGGTGGCCGAGCAACTGCTCGCCAAGACGCGGCTCGATCCCGCCGACACCCTGATCGAGCAGCTCGTCCAGGGCTTGGACGCGCACATCGAATACTTCGCGGAAAACCGCCACACCGTGCTGGCGGCGAACCGGGTACTTGCCGGAGACCGCCTGGTCCAGACGATCATCGCCGACGAACTGGACGCCCTGCGCGAGCGGCTGCTCGGCGTGCTTCCGCTCGCCGACGACGGCACCCGGAAGGCCGTGTCGGGCGTCCTGAAGAGCTGGCTGGTGTTCGTCCAGGTGCTGTGCGTGGACTGGCTCACCGAAGAGACCTGCACCCGTGCCGAACTGCGCGACGTGTGCATCGGCGCCGTGCTGGGCGCCATCCGGCCGCTTCTCGACGAGGATCCCGCCCCGGACTGGCCCCCCGCTCCACTGCCCGCACGGAACAGACCATGACCGAACGACCCGAGAGCGGTACGAAGTCCCTCGTGAGCGAACATATTCAGGTCTCGACCGTGCGCGTGTTCATCGCCCTCGCCCCGCCCGACGACGCGAAGGAGGAGCTGGCACGCGAGCTGGGGCCCGCCTACGACGCGTACCCGCGCATGCGATGGAACCGCATCGAGGACTGGCACATCACCCTGGCGTTCCTCGGCGAACTCCCGGTGACGACCGTGCCACTGCTGCAGCCCCCCCTCGCCGACCTGGCGGCCACGCGCCGGCCCCTGCAACTGGCCTTGCGCGGTGGCGGACACTTCGACGAGCGGGTGCTGTGGAGCGGGATCGACGGAGACCTCGAAGGACTGCACCTCCTCGCCACGGAGGTGCGCACCATGGTCAAGGAATGCGGTGTCGCCTATGAAGGCCGGCCGCTGCGGCCCCACCTGACACTGGCCCGCTCACGCCGCAGCGATCCCTCCAGCACGGTGGAAGCCGCCGCGGCACTCGCCGCGTTCACCGGCCGCCCTTGGCGAGCCGAACGCCTGCACCTGGTCGGCAGCAACCACAGCCGCGGACCCGGGCCGATCCGCTACCGCGACATCGAAGCCTGGAACTTCGGCGGCAGGGTCTGAAAGGCATCCTCGCACCGGGCCGAAGTGTGGCGGGCCGGCCGCACACCCGAACGGACACCGGGACAGCCGGAGGAGCACGTGCCGGGACAGCTGCGCAAGAGCGCGGGCGTCAGTGCGGGAGTTCGACGGACAGGTGGGGGGTCAGCGCGCGGAGGAAGTCCGCCGCGTCGAACATGGCCCCGGCCGAGGCCACGCCCGTTGTCCTCGTGTGCCCGTCCAGGATGCGCGCGACGGCCTCCACCGCCAGGGGGGCGGTGATCGCGTAGATGTCCTGACCGCGCGCCGTGGCACGGCGCTCGACGCCGCCCGCGCTGACCAGGACGTCGACGACGAACGTCTGGTCCGACCGTCCGAGGGCGTCGACCGGCTCCGGCGCCGGTGTGTTCTCGTCGGCCAAGTCCCTCGCGGCTTCGACGGCCATGTGGGTGCGGACTTCAGGCACGGCCAAGTGGCTCGGAACGGTGACGACATCGGCCATGGTGAACTCCGCGATCACCGCTCGCCGCCCCAGTGGCTCCGGAAAGACCCACTCCTGCTCCGATGCCTTGTCGTCGTGGTACTGCAGCGCACCGTCCGTGAACCGCACCCGACGGCCCGCGCGGCGCTCATGGGAGACCTGACCGGCCGCCCGGGTGCCGGGCGTGGGATGCCAGCTGGTCAACCCGTACGCAACGTGCGCCACGTCCGCAGCAGTCCACTCCCCCATCGCCGCGGTCACCAGCAGGTCACCCAGTCCACCGTAGAAGGCCATCGCCGGCACCACGGGGACGGCTGCCTTCCGGGCTGCGTCCGCGTAGTCGGCGAACATGGAGACGTTGGCCTCGATCTCTGCCGCGACGTCGACGTACGGGATCCCCGCGCGCAAGGCTGCCTCGACAATCGGGCCTCCCGTCACCGCGAAGGGTCCGGCGCAGTTGACGACAGCCGCCGCGCCGGCGAGGGCCCGGTCCAGTGAGCTCGCGTCGTCCACGGTGGCCGGCCGCACCACCGCACCAGGCCACTCGGCCGCCAGCGCCTCCAACTGCGCCGCGTCACGGCCGGAGATGACGGTGGCGAAGCCGCGCCTTCGCAGCTCGGCGACGACGAAGCGACCGGTGTGTCCTGTCGCCCCGTAGACCACGACTGCAGCTGCTGTACCCATGGTTCCCCCGTATCTCGATGTGCTGACGAGTCCAGTCTCGCCGCAGGCGCCACCCGGCCGTGATGGTCCGGAACGACATCACCCATACACTTTCGGACATGCCCACTGTCGCCCTGCTGACCGCCGGTCACCTGCTGCACTTCGAGCTCGCGGTGGCTTGCGAGATCTTCGGCAATCCCCCGCGCGAAGCCGCACAGGGCTGGTACGACGTACTGCTCTGCGGGCCCGGGCCGGTGCAGGTCGGCCCGTTCTTGGTCGAGCCCGACCACGGGCTGGAGCGCATGGTCGGCGCCGACACCGTGATCGTGCCCGCCTGCGCCGACATCGACGATCCGCCGCCTGCGGAGGTGATCGAAGCCGTACGCGCTGCCCACGCGTCGGGAGCCCGGGTCGCATCCCTCTGCACAGGAGCGTTCGTACTCGGTGCCGCGGGCCTGCTGGACGGCCGGCGGGCCACCACCCACTGGGCTCACGCCGCGGAGCTGAGCGCACGCCATCCGCGGGCCGTGGTCGACCCGGACGTGCTGTACACGGACAACGGCAGCGTACTCACGGCCGCGGGCAAGGCCGCAGCCGTGGACCTCTGCCTCCACCTGATCCACCTCGACCACGGCGCCGCCATCGCCAACTCCGTCGCCCGCCGCCTCGTCATGCCGCCGCACCGGCCCGGCGGTCAGGCCCAGTTCGTGTCCACGCCGATGCAGGTCACGGGCGACCACACGCTGGCCCACCTGTTCGCCTGGGTCCAGCAGCGGCTGGACCAGCCGCTGACCGTGACCGACATGGCCCGGCAGGCGAACACGAGCCCGCGCAATCTCGGGCGGCAGTTCCACTCGGTGATCGGGCAGACGCCGATCCAGTGGCTCATAAGCCAGCGCGTACGTCGCGCCCAGGAGCTGCTCGAGACCACCGACGAGACCATCGAGGCGGTCGCCCTCGCCACCGGCATGGGTACCGCCACGACACTTCGGCGCCAGTTCAAGCGGATCGTCGGGGTCCCGCCCGACAGCTACCGCCGCTCGTTCCACAACGGAGAGCCGGCCTGACCCACGGGGGGCCGGCGCTCGTCACCGGCGTCCGCCGCCGGACTTCGCGCACGTCCAGCGCCCGCCTCCCAGCGGGGATTACGCCGTCCGCGGGAGCGCGAAGTCGGGCTCGGCAGGCGCACGCCGGAAATGAGCGCGCCGAAATGATCGGTGCGGCATCAGTCCCGCCGACTTCTACGATCATCAAATGACTGATCCTCTTTACCCCGCCAAGCCCCGCCCCGGAGACAGGGTTGCGGTGCTCTCCCCCTCGTCCGGTCTGCCCGGGCTCTTCCCTCTGCCCTACGAATTGGGGCTGCGCCGGCTCCAGGACGACTTCGGACTGACGGCAGTGGAATACCCGACCACGCGGAAGATGGGTGCGACGCCCGAGGAACGGGCCGCGGACATCCACACCGCCTTCGCGGATCCCGATATCAAGGCAGTGATCGCCAGTATCGGCGGAGACGACCAGATCACCGTCCTCCCCCATCTCGACGGCGGTCTGCTGCGCGCCCATCCCAAGCCGTTCTTCGGATACAGCGACAACACCAACCTGCTGCTGTTCCTGCGGAACCTGGGCATCGTCGGTTACCACGGCGGCTCGGTCATGGTCGAACTCGGACGGCCCGGCGCGATGCACCCGTTGACCGCGGACTCCCTCCGGGCGGCGCTGTTCACCTCGGGCGAGTACGAGCTGACTGCGTCACGCACCTGCGGGGACGTCAACCGCCCCTGGGAGGATCCGCACACCTTCGTGTCCGAACCGGAAATGGAGCCCTCCGACTGCTGGTCCTGGCACAACGGCGACCGGGTGGTCGAGGGGATCGGCTGGGGAGGCAACCTGGAGGTCATCTCCTGGATGCTGATGGCCGACCGCGCGGTGCTGCCGGTCGATGCCTACGCCGGCAACGTGCTCTTCCTGGAAACCTCCGAGGAGATGCCGCGCGCCGAAGAGGTCTACCGGATCCTGCGGCACATGGGCGAACGCGGGCTGCTGCAACAGTTCCCCGCGCTGCTGATGGGCAGGGCCAAGAGCTGGTCGTTCGAGAACCGGTTCGGTACCGAGGAGAAGGCGCGCTTCCGCCGGCAACAGCGCGAGGCGGTGCTGCGCGCCCTCCGGCAGTACGCCCCCGACACCATGGTGGTGTTCGACGTCGACCTCGGCCACACCGACCCGCAGCTCGTGGTCCCCGTCGGAGGACGAATTCGGGTGGACGGCCCGGCACGCCGGATCGTCGTCACCTACTGAGCCGGGCCGACCCGGAGCCGAACGACGTGGCGTCCCCATCGGTGGTCCCTGATCGAAGCACATGATTCCGCCGCGGCGGCCAACCGGTCAGGAATCGAGAAGCGTCGGTCACCGAGCCGCAGCTAGCGTGACTGCCATGGGCATCACCGCTCACACAGGCGGTGGTCCTCCTCCTCTACCCCACTACTTCAGGAGTGACCATGACCAGCTCTTCCACCCAGGGGATCAAGACCGTTCTGCATCCCGTTTCCGACCTGGCGAAGGCCAAGGAGGTGTACGCCGCCCTGCTCGGCGTGTCGCCGACGACCGACGAGTCCTACTACGTCGGCTTCGAGACCGCGGGCCAGCACATCGGGCTGGTGCCCGGCGGTGCACAGCAGGGCATGTCCTCACCGGTGGCCTACTGGCACGTGCCGGACCTCGAGGCGAAGCTCGCCGAGGTGACCGCCGCGGGTGGCACCGTGAAGGAGCCCGCGCACGACGTCGGCGGCGGCCGCCTGGTGGCCACCGTCACCGACCCCGACGGCAACGTCCTCGGGCTGCTCCAGGACCGATGAGCGCCGACACCCAGGCCCGGAGGCTCGCGCCGAAGCGAGGGCAAACGGGACCTGCTGCCTGAAACTGGCTGGACCGAGCCAGGCGACGCCGGCGGAGACCGCGAAGGCGGCCCGCGCAAGAGATGGAGACACGATGAGCAAGGCCACGAGGACGGGCACGCGGTCGTCTGCGCAGCACGTTGCCGACAGCCACGACCTGATCCGCGTGCACGGTGCGCGCGTGAACAACCTCAAGGACGTCAGCATCGAGATCCCGAAGCGCCGGCTGACGGTGTTCACCGGTGTCTCCGGCTCGGGCAAGAGCTCGCTGGTGTTCGGCACGATCGCCGCGGAGTCGCAGCGGCTGATCAACGAGACCTACAGCGCCTTCGTGCAGGGTTTCATGCCGACGCTGGCGCGG
This sequence comes from Streptomyces sp. NPDC048269, assembly GCF_040652395.1. Classification (NCBI taxonomy): domain Bacteria; kingdom Bacillati; phylum Actinomycetota; class Actinomycetes; order Kitasatosporales; family Streptomycetaceae; genus Streptomyces; species Streptomyces sp. NPDC048269. The sequence continues at coordinate 52,465 of NZ_JBEZLW010000024.1, read as the reverse complement.
CCGGAGGTCGACGTGCTCGAAGGACTGACGACCGCGATCATCGTCGACCAGCAGCGGCTGGGTGCCGATCCGCGCTCCACGGTCGGCACCGCCACCGACGCCAACGCGATGCTGCGCATCCTCTTCAGCAGGCTCGGGGAGCCGCACATCGGCTCGCCCAACGCGTTCTCCTTCAACGTCGCCTCGGTCCGGGCCAGCGGTGCGGTCACGGTCGACCGCGGCGCTGACAAGACCAGGACCGTGAAGCAGACCTTCACCCGCACCGGCGGCATGTGTACGCGCTGCGAAGGCCGGGGCACGGTCTCCGACATCGACCTCACCCAGCTCTACGACGACTCCAAGTCGATCGCCGAGGGCGCGTTCACCATCCCCGGCTGGAAGTCGGACAGCTTCTGGACCGTGCGGGTCTACGCCGAGTCGGGCCTTCTCGATCCGGACAAGCCGATCCGCAAGTTCACCAAGAAGGAGATGCAGGACTTCCTCTACCGGGAGCCGACCAAGGTGAAGGTCGAGGGCGTCAACCTCACCTACGAGGGGCTGATTCCCAAGATCCAGAAGTCGTTCCTGTCCAAGGACAAGGAGGCGATGCAGCCGCACATCCGGGCGTTCGTGGAGCGGGCGGTCACCTTCACCATCTGCCCCGAGTGCGACGGCACCCGGCTCAGCGAGGCGGCCCGGTCCTCTCGGATCGGCAAGATCGGCATCGCCGACGCCTGCGCGATGCAGATCAGCGACCTGGCCGAATGGGTCCGCGGCCTCGACGAGCCGTCGGTGGCGCCGCTGCTCGACGCGCTGCGGGAGACCCTCGACTCGTTCGCGGAGATCGGTCTCGGCTACCTCTCGCTCGACCGGCCGTCGGGCACCCTGTCGGGCGGCGAGGCGCAGCGCGTGAAGATGATCCGCCACCTCGGGTCGTCGCTCACCGACACGACGTACGTGTTCGACGAGCCCACCATCGGCCTGCACCCCCACGACATCCAGCGGATGAACGACCTGCTGCTGCGACTGCGGGACAAGGGCAATACTGTGCTCGTCGTCGAGCACAAGCCGGAGGCGATCGCGATCGCCGACCACGTCGTGGACCTCGGGCCCGGCGCCGGTTCGCAGGGCGGCACCGTCTGCTTCGAGGGCACCGTCGAGGGACTGCGGTCCGGCGGCACCGTCACCGGCCGCCATTTCGACGACCGGGCCGCCGTCAAGGAGGCGGTGCGCAAGCCCACCGGCACGCTGGAGATCCGCGGCGCGACGACGCACAACCTGCGCGACGTCGACGTCGACATCCCGCTCGGGGTGCTGTGCGTCGTCACCGGCGTGGCCGGCTCCGGGAAGAGCTCGCTCGTGCACGGCTCGCTGCCACACCGGTCGGGGGTCGCCGGCGAAGGTGTGGTGTCGATCGACCAGGGAGCGATCCGCGGCTCGCGCCGGAGCAACCCGGCGACGTACACCGGACTGCTCGACCCGATCCGCAAGGCTTTCGCCAAGGCCAACGGCGTGAAGCCGGCGCTGTTCAGCGCCAACTCCGAGGGCGCCTGCCCCACCTGCAACGGCGCCGGCGTCATCTACACCGACCTGGCGATGATGGCGGGCGTCGCCACCACCTGCGAGGAGTGCGAGGGGAAGCGGTTCCAGGCAGCGGTGCTGGACTACCACCTCGGCGGCCGCGACATCAGCGAGGTGCTCGCGATGTCGGTGACCGAGGCCGAGGAGTTCTTCGGCGCCGGGGAGGCGCACACGCCCGCCGCGCACCGGATCCTCGGTCGGCTCGCCGATGTGGGGCTCGGCTACCTCAACATCGGCCAGCCGCTCACCACGCTGTCCGGCGGCGAGCGGCAGCGGCTCAAGCTGGCCTCCCAGATGGCCGAGAAGGGCGGGGTCTACGTCCTCGACGAGCCGACCGCCGGTCTGCACCTGGCCGATGTCGAGCAACTGCTCGGCCTGCTCGACCGGCTCGTCGACTCGGGCAAGTCGGTCATCGTCGTCGAGCACCACCAGGCGGTCATGGCCCACGCCGACTGGATCATCGACCTCGGCCCGGGCGCCGGCCACGACGGCGGCCGGATCGTCTTCGAGGGCACACCCGCGGACCTCGTCGCCGCCCGCTCCACCCTCACCGGCGAGCACCTCGCGGCGTACGTCGGCAGCTGACCGCCCGGCCACCGCCGCCCACTGACCGTCAGGTGGGCGGCTTCGGACGGGTAGTGCCGGGAAGGCAGGTCACCGTCGGGTTGTACGTCTCGAACACGCCCAGGGGGTTCTCCTTCCAGAGCCACAGGTGCAGGGCGTAGTGGACCGGCTGGCCCGGGAAGTTGCCGCGCTGCGGGCCCTGGAAGGGGGTGTCGAACAAGGTGGGGCGGTCGTCGTCCGTCGCCGTGTCCTGGTCACGGTCGTAGACCAGCCACTGGACCCCGACGAGGCGTTTGCCCCCGTGCCCGTCGTCCTCGTAGAACAGTGCGGCGGGCTTCGCCGGGTCGAGGGAATTGTCGAGCGCGTGGTTGAAGTGCGGGTAGCCGAGCGCCCCCGGGCCCGCCCGGTTGGCCACGCAGTACTCGTCCGGAACGTAGCCCGCCTCCACCGCGTTGGCGTGCAGGTGGTACCGGGCGGTCGCCTCGTACGTGAGCGCGCGGGCGGCCGCCGCTTCGCCGGTATCGGCTCCGGCCGCGGGAGCGGCGACGAGCGCCAGGGCGAGCGAGGCAGCGGTCGTGAGGACCGGGGCGAGACGTCGGACCATGCGCGGACTCCTTGGGGCGGGCTCCCTGGGCGGCTCCCCGGGCGGGCGGGCTTCAACAGCAGCCTGTCCCGCGATTCGTCGGCCCGCCACACGGCCCGACAGGTCGGCTGACCGCCGGTCGGGTGAGGCGGGCCCTGGCCCCACCGGCCATGTCGGTGCGGTCGACCGCCGGATCCGTCGAGCTCCCTCCCCATCCGGCCCGGACAGTCGGGGGCGGGTGTACGCCGGAAACGGCTCACCCCATCGAGCCACGGGTGGTTTCACGCCACGCTCCCCCAGGGAACCCGTAGGTCCGCAGAACTCAAGTGTCACGGAGGGTGCGGAACATGACGCAGGAGAACGCGGCACCGGGCATCGGCGGAGCGCCGCTGCACGACCTGGTGTCGGCCGTGTCCAGGGGCGCGCCGGAATACCGGGCATGCCCCCACCCCGTCTACGCCGCGCTGCGCGAGCAGGCCCCGGTGTGTCTGCTGACGCCCCCGCACGGGGTCGACACCTATCTCATCACCCGCTTCGAAGACGCCCGGGACGCCCTGTCGGACCCGCGCTTCAGCAAGGACATGCGCGGGGCCATCGACACGTACCACGCCGTGTACGGCAGCTTCTTCGACGCGCTCGACGACAACGTCCTGTTCTCGGACCCGCCCCGGCACACGCGCCTGCGCCGAGCTCTGCGGAGCGGCTTCACCCCGCGGCGGGTCGAGGAGATGCGGCCGAAGATCACCGCGATCGCCGAGAGCCTCCTCGGTGAATGCCGGAAGAGCGACACGGTCGACCTGATGTCGTCGTTCGCGTTCCCGCTCCCGATCGCGGTGCTGTGCGATCTGATGGGCATCCCAGAGGGGGACCGTCCCGAGCTCCTGGCCCACTTCGGGGTGGTGACCCGCGCCAGGTTCGATCCGCGGATGCGGGCGGAGCTGCAGGCGGCCGGGGAGTGGTTGCGGAACCGGCTCGCGCGGCTCATCGCGTACACACGCGCCCACCCGTCGGATTCGTTCCTCAGCGACCTCATCCACGCGGACGAGGGTCTGGACGACGCGGAACTGACCTCTTCGTTGTGGGTCCTCTTCTTCGCCGGCCACAAGACCACCGCGTTCCAGATCGGCAATTCCGTGCTGGATCTGCTGCTCCATCCGGATCAGCTGGAGAAGCTCCGGAAGGACCCGCTGCTGATTCCGCAGGCGGTCGAGGAGATCGTACGGTTCGAGGGGTCCGTCGAGACGTCGACGTTCCGGTACGCGACGGAGGACGCGGAGATCCGGGGAACGGTGATCCCCAAGGGCTCGCTCGTCCAGATCGCCATCTCCTCCGCGAACCGCGACCCCGAGAAGTTCGACTCCCCCGACGTCCTGGACGTGACGCGCGAGGGACTCCAGAGCACGCACCTGGGCTTCGGCCACGGCACCCACTACTGCCTGGGCGCCCCGCTGGCACGGCTGGAATTGGAGGTCGCCCTGGCCTGCCTCCTGCGGGAGTTCCCGGAGATGGAGCTGGCGGACGGGCAGACGGAGGGCGAGAACAAGGGGGCTTGGCTCACGGGCCCCGTGGCGGCATTCCGGGGGCTCCAGGAACTGCGGCTCGTCCTGGAGCCGTCCCGGACGGATGCCTGCCCCGCGCCGGGATCCGGGGCCGGGGTGACGTCCTCCGTCACCGCGGCGGCTTCCCTGTCCTCCTCCGTACCCTCCGTACCCTCCGTACCCTCCGGAAACTGACCGACTGACCGACTGACCGACTGACCAACTGGCCAACTGGCTAAGACCCGACGGACGGTGGATTTGGCATGACGGATTCCGCGAGCACCTCCCGGCTGGGCCTCCTCGGAACCTCGGCGGGCGAGCCGCTGACCTCCGGCGTGGGCACCGGAGAAATCGGCGGTCTTGCACGCGACGCTGCCGTTCCGGACCTGAGCGAAGCCCACGGCGCGCGCTCGAAGATCGACATGCATCAGCACTTCTGCGCACCGGAATGGCGCGAGTGGGCCGGGCGTCACGGGCTGATCAAACCGGAAAAGCTGCCGCCGTGGTCACGGCTGGACACCGACGCCGCGATCGGCTTCATGGACCGGGCGGGGATCGCGACAGCCGTCCTCAAGCCCATGCTGCCGGCGCGCTACCGTTCATCGGCGCAGCTGCGTGAAGCGATCAACATCACGCTCCAGTCGGCTCTGGAGGTGGCGAGTTCGCATCCGGGGCGGTTCGCGTTCTACGTGCCGCTGTTCCTCGACGACCTCGACGCGTCGTCCTGGGCCGTTCGTCGCGGACTCGGTCAGCTGGGCGCCGTCGGCGTGAACGTGACGGCCAACTACGGGGGCGTCTACCTGGGCGATCCCACGTACGACCGGCTGTTCCACGAGCTGAACGACCTCTCCGCAGTGGTCGACACCCATCCGCACAACCTCCCGGACGGCGCGCCCGGGGCGGTGACGGTTCCGGGCATTCCGAACTTCATGTGTGACTTCCTGCTGGACACGACGCGGGCCGCGGTGAACATGATCACCCATGGGACACTCGACCGCTTCCCGAAGATTTCCGTCATCCTCCCGCACGCCGGTGGCTTCCTGCCGTACATCGTGGGGCGCCTGGAAGCTCTCGGACGGTTCTGTGACCCGCCCCTCGAACCTGCCGCGGTACGCGACCACTTGCGACGCTTCTACTACGACACGGCGGCCCCCATGGCCGGCGCGGCAGCGCTCCTCGACCATGTGCCCGCCGACCACCTCCTCTTCGGCACGGACTTTCCCGCTGCCCCCGCCGACACCGTCACGAACCTGGCGATCCCCGCCCTGGAGACGGATCCCGCCTTGACCGCGGGGCAACTGAAGGGGATCTACCACGACAACGCGCTACGCCTGATTCCGCAGTTGGCGAGCGTCTGACGACTGCCCGGCCGCGCGTCAGCGGTGGAGCCACCAGTCCTCGTTCCCGTCGAGGAAGCGGGCAACGGCCCCACTCCTGTTCGCGCGACCGCCGACAAGCGGTCGCGCCGCCGGCACCGACGGGGCGTCCCCGCGCCGGCGCGGGGACGCCGTTCACTGCGGAAACGGCACCGCACTGCCGGTCCCGACGAAGCGCGACGTGCTCAGGAGTCCGGGTGTGCGGCCACGTACTCGCCGGCCTCCCGCAGGGCCTGGTGTGCGGTGCGCCGGCCCATCAGGACGCACAGCGTGTAGGCAGCGTCGTCGAGCGCCTGCCGGGCGCCCGCGTCGGACGGATCCCTCCGGAGCCGGGTATGGGAGGTACGGAACCGCTCCAGCACCTCGGTCACCCGTCCGAGGCCGGGCAGCAGCGCGCACGACGGTTCGGCAGCCGGGGCCCGGGCCGCTTCGACGGCCAGCCGCAGCGCACGCTCGATCCGCCTCGGTGGTTGTCCGCCCCGCGAACGCTCCACCAGCGCCGTCACCATCTGCCGCGCCGTGACGGCGGCCATGCCCGCTGCCGCGTCGAGGATCTCCCGCGCCGCCGAAGCGGTGCAGGGGGTCGCCGCCATGAGGATCCCCAGCGCCCACGCCGTCGTCGGCTCCTCGACGTCGGGTCGTACGGGACTTCGACCAGCATCTGCGCATACTCCCACCGCGTCAGGTGGCCACTGCTCGGAAGCAGCAGGAAGCGTCACGTGCCTCTCCTCGTCCTGGGCCGGGTCCGTGCTGGCAAGCAGTATGGGAGCTGCGCGCGCACAGGGGGACGCGGCACACCCACGCGGCTGCCGAGTCCCCCGGAAAGTGACGCCGCCGAGGTGGGGCGGAAGGGGCGCACGGACGAACCCGACGGCCCGAAGCGGGATCGCGCGGCGCGGTGACGGGCGATGACCGACGTGGACGACGTACAGTTCGCGGGCCGTCCTCGGATCCCGGCGGCGGAAGGACCGTGATGCCTCCATGAACGCGCGTACGGACAACGGCGGCGACCACGACGCCGCCGCGGGCACCGCATACGACGCGGGCCCCTACGTCCCCCGTCGGGGCGGCATCGACAGCCTCCGGCGAGCCGCCGCCTCGTGCCGCGGCTGCCCCCTGTTCGCGGAGGCCACGCAGACGGTCTTCGGAGCCGGGCCGCCGGAGTCCCGGTTGGTGCTGGTCGGGGAGCAGCCCGGAGATCAGGAGGACCGCAAGGGCGAACCCTTCGTCGGGCCGGCCGGAGCCCTGTTGCGCAAGGCGCTGAACGAGGCCGGGATCGACGACGAGCCCGTCTACTTCACCAACGCCGTCAAGCACTTCAAGTTCACCGTCGCCGAGCACGGCAAACGGCGCATCCACAAGGCACCGAACCTGCGCGAGATGAAGGCCTGCCGGCCCTGGCTCGCCGCTGAGCTGCGTCTCATCGAGCCGGAACTGGTCGTGGTCCTCGGCGGCACGGCCGGCAAGGCGCTCCTGGGCAGCTCCTTCCGGGTGAACGAGCAGCGCGGCGTACTGCGGCCGATGCCCGCGCCGGACGCCCTGGGCGAGGATGCGGCCGAGCCGGGGCACGCGCAGCTGCTCGCCACCGTGCACCCCTCCGCCGTACTCCGTGCCACCGACCGGGAGTCGGCCTATCAGGGTCTGCTCGCCGATCTGCGCGTCGCCGCGACGGCCCTGGGCTGAGCCGGCGGGCATGCCTGCTCAGCGCGAGGCCGGCCGGAGGGGTGGCGCGTGCGCCGGAGCCGACTGGGAAGGCGCAGGCGTATGACGCAGACAATTGCCCCACTACGACAGTTCGTACGGCGACGGCAGGAGCCCGCCGTCACCCAGGCGCTCCGCTCCACCGCCGCCGCCGTCGTCTCGTACGTCGTCGCGCTCCAGCTCAGCAGCGAACCGGCGCCGCTCACCGCGCCCCTCACCGCGCTGCTCGTGGTGCAGGTGACCCTCTACACCACGCTCACCACCGGGGTCCGCCGCGTCAACTCCGTCGTCGCCGGGGTTCTCATCGCGATCGGTTTCAGTGCTCTGGTGGGGCTGACCTGGTGGAGTCTGGGCCTGATCATCCTTGCCTCGCTCGTCATCGGCCGCGTGGTAAAGGCGGGAGAGTTCGTCCCGGAGGTCGCGATCAGCGCGATGCTGGTCCTGGGCGTGACCAGGGTGGCGGACACCGCCTGGGACCGGGTTCTGGAGACGCTGATCGGCGCCGCCGTCGGCCTTCTCTTCAACGTCCTGTTCGTTCCGCCCGTCTGGGTGCGGCCGGCCAGCGACGCCATCACCGACCTCGCCGCGCGCATGCGTACCCTGCTCCAGCACATCGGCGGAGAACTGGGCGGCAGCACGACGGTGGAGGAGGCGGCCGCCCGGCTGCACGAGGCGCGCCGCCTCGACAACGACATCGCCCAGGTCGACGGTGCCCTCAGGCAGGCGGAGGACAGCCTGCGGCTGAACCCCCGCGTGCGCGAAGGCGCCCTGTTCAGTCTGGTGCTGCGCACCGGGCTCGACACGCTGGAAATCTGCGCGGTCGTGCTGCGCGTGTCCTGCCGTACGCTCACCGATCTCGCCAAGGTGCGGGTGGAGCAGCCCCTTCTGCCGCCTGCCATCAGCGGAGCCCTGCAGGACCTGTACGGCCACATGGCCATGGCGGTGGAGGCCTTCGCCGAGCTGATCACGGCGCAGGTCAGCGCCAACGCCGAGGAAGCCGAGGCCAGGCTGACCAAGGAGCTGAGCACGGCACGCTCCAGCCGTGAGCGCCTTGCCGTGCTGCTACTGGAACAGGTCCGCGACCATCCCGGTGACTGGCAGCTGCACGGGGCGCTGCTCGCCGAAGCGGACCGGGTACTGGACGAACTCGGGGTCGAGAAGCGTTCGGAGCGGCTCCTGGAGGAGCTCGACCGGCACGCGCGTCAGCAGCGGGAGCGCTTCCCGCGCCTGCACGGGATGGCCCGACGCCTGCGCCGGGAGCCCCGGTTCGAGGACGGGTCGGGTGAATAGCCGAGCGAGGAGGCGATCAGTACCGCTGGGCCTTGGCGATCCTCGGTGTCAGATTCAGGTCGGCGGGCTTGCGGCTGATGGCGAGGGGCTGGGCCAGCTCGCCCGGCTCAAGGTCCTCCGCTCCGACGATCCTGCTCTCGACGACCTTGCCCGCGGCGTCCGTGAAGTCCACTTGGACGGCGTACGACGCCTTCTTGTCCGTGCTGTTGGTGATGCTGACGATGACCGCCAGGAGCCCTCCGGTCTCGGCCCTCGGCTTGCCCCGCAGCGAGACATCGGCCCCCGCGTTGCCACCACCCGACACCTTCTCCAGCTCCTCGGCAGCAGCCTTGTTCGCCCGCAGCGTCTCGGCCGACACGGAAGCCTCGAAAGCAGAAGCGGCGGCGGACGCGGACGAGGCCGCGGCCGACGCCGACGCGAGTGCGGACGCTGCGGCCGAACTCATCGGGGAAGGCGGCATGCCCGAGAAGGACGCCGCGTCGGGTGGCGTGGGCCGAGGGCTGAACGTCCTGGTCGGCTGGTCCCCGTCGTCCGTACTGCACGACGCCAGTGCGGCCGCCCCTGAGACCACGGTGGCCAGCGTCAACGCGACAGCCGCCAATCGCCGCCCAGCCGGTGAGTGCTTCCCGCACGCGGTCATGAGGTTTCCTCCCACTCCTGGCGGGCCGACGTCGGCCTCGTATGACCTCATGCTCGGGGTCGTGTACGCCTGCCGCGACCGGCGTAGCCCGATCGGGGGTGGTCCCGGTCTCGTCCGCCCCGGGCGCCGCCACCGCGGGGAGCGTCGCAGGCCGGAATGCCGATGGAGGACCGCCGTGACACGCTGAAAGAGGGGATCCCGCCGGTCCCGGCACGCCGGGCCGGCTCTGCAACCCATGGAGATCGAAATGGCCAGTGACGCCGGCAGGTCCCGAGGAAGCAACGCACACCCGAGTCCCTGGCACGCGCACACATCCGGGACCACCATCCTGGCGGCATCCCTGATGATCTTCGGTGGAGTGATGGCGATCTTCGAGGGGATCGCGGCCATCGCCAAGGACGACCTTTTCCTCGCGACGCGGCACTACGTGTTCGAGTTCAGCCTGGCGGGCTGGGGCTGGGTCCACCTCATCCTGGGCATCGTCCTGGTCGTCGCCGGCTGCGCCGTGATCGGCGGAGCCCTGTGGGCGCGCTTCTTCGGTGTCGCCGTTGCCGGCCTCGGCGCGATCGCCAACTTCCTGTGGTTGCCGTACTACCCCCTGTGGGCGCTGGTCCTGGTCGCGGTCAACCTTCTCGTGGTCTGGGCCCTGTGCACCGGCATGCACCGAGAAGCGGACACGGTCTGACCGCCTGCCCCTGCCGCGCCCCATGACGGCCTGGAACGCGGCGCGTTCCAGGCCGCCACGGGTAGCTCCCTTCAGGGCAGGCGTGCGTGGGGTTGGTCCGGCCGCTTGCTCCGGCGGCTGCGCAGGACGGCTGTCCCGGCGAGGCCTGCCGCGACGAGGAGCACCGCCGGTACGGCGTAGGCCGTGTGGGTACTCGTCCGGGGGCGGTCGGGAGTGGTGGCGCGAGCGGCCACGACGTGTGGCGTCTTCGACGATGCCGGGGGCACCAGTGATCCGACCGGATCCACGTGTCCCGCCGCGGCGAATCCCCAGTCCAGCAGCGACCAGGCTTCCTCGTACACCGCGTTTCCGCCGGCCCGCTGAGGGTTCATCACGGTCACCAGCAGGGTGCGTCCGCCCCGGCGGGCGGCCGCGATCAGCGTGTAGCCCGCCCGGGAGGTGTAGCCGTTCTTGACACCGATGATCCCCGGGTAGCGGCCCACCCCGTCTTCACCGGTCACCAGCCTGTTGGTGTTCTCGATGCCGAACGTCCAGGTGGGACTGCCGTCGCTGCGGGTGCCGCCGGGAAAGCGGGCGTCGGGGGTCGCCGCGTACGCGGCGAAGGCCGGGTCCGCAAGCCCCGTACGGCCGAAGACGGCAAGGTCGTAGGCCGAAGAGACCTGACCCTCCGCGTCGTAGCCGTCCGGGGAGACGACTGTGGTGTCCAGTGCGCCCAGGACGCGCGCCTTGGTTTGCATCTGCGCCGCCGTGGCTTCCCAGCCGCCGTTCATCTCGGCGAGTACGTGCACGGCGTCGTTGCCCGAGCTGAGGAAGACACCCCGCCACAGATCCGCCGCACGATAGGTGTGATCAGCGGAGACGCCCACCACACTGCTCCCGTCCGCCACCTCGTCCAGTTCGGCCTCGGTGACCGTGTGCCGGCTCGAGCCGGGAAGGTGGGGCAGCGTGGTGAGGGCGAACAGGGTCTTGAGGGTGCTGGCCGGAGGCAGACGGCGGTGTGCGTCGTGGGCGGCGAGCACCTCGCCCGTGCGGACATCGGCCACCAGCCACGACAGGGCGGACACATCGTCCGGCAGCTCGGGCGCTCCCGGTCGCGCCCGCACGTGGGTCCCGGAGCCGTGCAACAGCGAGGGGCTGACCGACGCGGCGGGTCGCGGCGGCAGCGGATCGGCTCGCGGGATGCCCACGGCCGTCGGTGCGAGGAGGACCGACGCACCGATGGCGAGAGCTGCCGCGCCGGAGCCGGTTCTGCGCCCAGAGGATCTGATGCTCATTCAGCCAGCGTAGGAACGTATCGGGCCGTCCGCAGCGACGGGTGAGCCGACCGGCGGAAGGGGCAGCCGCTGTCGGCCCTGTCGAAGCCGCGGGGGCGTCACCGTGCCTTCGTGACCGCCGGGAGGAATTCGCCCGCGAGCGTGCGGTGCCACCACGTCCGGTGTCGCAGGAGTTCACGCCGGTCGCTGAACGTGTAGCGGTAGAGGCGTGCGCGGATGCAGGCGGGCGGGGAGGTGGGGAAGGGGTTGCCGCGCAGGAGCTTGAGGGTGGCCGGGTCGTTGGCCAGGAGCCGTGCGACGAACGCTCCGAACCAGGGCGCCGCGTACGAGGGTGAGATGGCGGCGAACCACAGCAGCCAGTCCAGGCGCAAGTGGTACGGGGCGACCTGCGGTGGGATGCGGTGTACGTCACCGGGTTTGCCCTTGAAGCGGTATTCCTTCCACACCGTGTCGTCGGTGAGCTCCCGGTCGTCGGTTCCTTCGATCACCACTTCGTGGCGGACCCGGCCGACGCTGCCGAAAGCTCCGTAGGTGTTGACCAGGTGGAGCGGGTTGAATGACGCGTTCATCACCTGGTGCCGGGAGAGCAGGTTGCGGACCGGCCAGTAGCTGAGTACGGCCACGAGAGCGGTGACCGCCAGCACGATGCCCTGGTACCAGGCGGGCGGGGCGGCCGGTGCCGGAGCCTGGGGCAGCGGCAGGACGTCGGCGGCCCGCCCTCCGTCGATCGCGGTGAGTGCGAGCAGCAGGGCCAGCCAGTTGAGCCAGGCGAAGTTGCCGGATGCCACGAGCCACAATTGCGTGACGACGATGACCCCGGCGGCCACGCTCGCGACGGGCTGCGGCGCGAACAGGGCCAGAGGGGCGGCGAGCTGGGCGAAGTGGTTCGCGGCGGTCTCCACCCTGTGCAGCGGTCTGGGCAGGTGGTGGAAGAGCCAGCTGAGGGGGCTCGGCATCGGCTGGGTCTCGTGGTGGTAGTACAGGCAGGTCAGGTCGCGCCAGCACGGGTCGCCGCGCAGTTTGATCAGCCCGGCGCCGAATTCCAGACGGAACAGCAGCCAGCGCAGCATCCACAGCACCAGGACCGGGGGCGCCGTCCGGGCGTTGCCGAGGAAGACCGCCAGGAAGCCCGCTTCCAGCAGCAGCGATTCCCACATGAAGGCGTACCAGGTCTGGCCGACATTGACGATCGACAGGTACAGCGCCCACACGAGTGCCCACAGGAGCATCGACGCCCACAACGGCACGCGGTCGGCCGCGCCCGCCACGAGGGCGGCGGACAACCCCACGCCCGTCCACGCGACGACCGCGAAGAACCGGTCCGAGTAATGGAAGTGGAAGATGCTGGGCGAGCGCCGGAAGGGTACGGCCGCCACGAAACGCGGCACCGGGAGCAGCCCTCGCGCGCCGATGAGCGCCCGGAACTGGTTGGCGGAGCTCAGGAAGGCGACGAAGTACAGGGCTGCCAGGCCACGCTGGAAGACCAGCCTGCCCAGCCAGTACGTGTCATCGGTGAACCACTCCACAGCAGTCCTCCTGTGGTGGCCCCTGCCCGCGGCTCGTGCCGGTCATTCGGAGCGGGGCGCCGCTCGTCCCGGGCCGCGAGGAGCGGTGACTGCTTTCGCGGCCCACCGGAACGTGTCGGCCGGCTCATCCCGTGCCGCCCTTCGGGCTCCCGTCATCGACGATCTCCGCGTCGACGACGTCCTCGTCGGCGCCGGACGGCCCGGTGTCGGACGCCGGCCCGCCACCGCCTGCGGCGGCTCCTTGGGCTTCGGCGTAGAGGGCGGTGCCGATCTTCTGCGCGGCCGCGGCCGCCTTGTCGGTCGCCGCTCGGATGGCGGTGGTGTCCTCGCCCTTGAGCTTCTCCTTCAGCTCGGCGACGGCGCCCTCCACCTCGGTCTTGAGGTCGGCCGCGATCTTGACCTCGTTGTCCCGCAGCAGCCGCTCGGTCTGGTAGACGAGCTGTTCGGCGCTGTTACGGGTCTCGGCGGCCTCCTTGCGGCGGCGGTCCTCCTCGGCGTGCTGCTCGGCCTCGCGGACCATCCGCTGGATGTCGTCCTTCGGCAGCGAGGAGCCGCCGGTGACGGTCATCTTCTGCTCCTTGCCCGTGCCGAGGTCCTTGGCCGTGACGTGCATGATGCCGTTCGCGTCGATGTCGAAGGAGACCTCGATCTGCGGGACGCCACGCGGGGCCGGCGGCAGGCCGGTCAGCTCGAACATGCCGAGTCTCTTGTTGTACACCGCGATCTCGCGCTCACCCTGGTAGACCTGGATCTGCACGGACGGCTGGTTGTCCTCGGCCGTCGTGAAGATCTCCGACCGCTTGGTCGGGATCGTGGTGTTGCGCTCGATGAGCTTGGTCATGATGCCGCCCTTGGTCTCGATGCCCAGGGACAGCGGGGTCACGTCGAGGAGCAGGACGTCCTTGACCTCACCCTTGAGCACACCGGCCTGGAGGGTGGCGCCCATGGCGACGACCTCGTCCGGGTTCACGCCCTTGTGCGGATCCTTGCCGGTCAGCTCCCTGACCAGGTCCGTCACCGCGGGCATGCGGGTCGAGCCGCCCACGAGGATGACGTGGTCGATGTCCGAGAGCTTGATCTTCGCGTCCTTGATCGCGTCATGGAAGGGCCCCTTGCAGCGCTCCAGCAGGTCCGCGGTCAGCTGCTCGAACCGGGTGCGCGTGAGCTTCTCGTCCAGGTGCAGCGGGCCCTCGGCGGACGCGGAGATGTAGGGCAGGTTGATCGAGGTCTCCGTGGCGGAGGACAGCTCGATCTTCGCCCGCTCGGCGGCCTCGCGCAGACGCTGGAGCGCCATCTTGTCCTTGGACAGGTCGATGCCGTAGCCGTTCTGGAACTGCTTCACGAGGTGGTCGACGACGCGCTGGTCCCAGTCGTCGCCACCGAGGTGGGTGTCGCCGTTGGTGGCCTTGACCTCCACCAGTCCTTCGCCGATCTCCAGGAGCGACACGTCGAAGGTGCCGCCGCCGAGGTCGAAGACGAGGATCGTCTGGTCGTTCTCCTTGTCCAGCCCGTACGCCAGGGCGGCCGCGGTCGGTTCGTTGATGATCCGGAGCACCTTCAGCCCCGCGATCTCACCGGCCTCCTTCGTCGCGGTGCGCTGGGAGTCGTTGAAATACGCGGGAACGGTGACGACCGCGTCGGTCACGTCCTCACCGAGATAGGCCTCGGCGTCGCGCTTCAGCTTCTGCAGGACCCTCGCCGAGACCTCCTGAGCCGTGTACCGCTTGCCGTCGATGTCGCCGGCTTCCGGGAAGCGCCAGGCCGCCTCCCCGATGTGGCGCTTCACCGACCGCGCGGTGCGGTCGACGTTCGTGACCGCCTGCCGCTTGGCGACTTCCCCGACCAGGACCTCTCCGCCCTTGGCGAAGGCGATGACGGAAGGGGTCGTCCGGTTCCCTTCGGTGTTCGTGATGACCGTGGGCTCTCCGCCTTCCAGCACCGCGACGACGGAGTTGGTAGTGCCCAGGTCGATCCCCACTGCTCGTGCCATCGTCCGCTCCTCTCCGGCCTGACTGACGTCCGTGGCAGCACACCGGCCTCGCACGAGGTCTCATACGTTCGGCTCCGTATCCAGCGTCTCACTGGGGAACAGCCCCTGTGGCCGGGCCTGGCGAACCAACCCCCTCCTTTACGGACCTCCTCAATAAAGTTGACAAGACCACACTCAAGGTAGGCGTCAAACCTGGCGGACCGCACTTTCCTCCTGTTGGCCTATGCCCGTTGGCCTCTTTGGCCCAGGGGCACTCTCATGGACATCGGGCCGGTCTATCCGACCGGCCGCGACGGCAGAAAGGCACGCCCATGTACGAGATGCGCGCCGAATCCACCCCCGGCCGATCCGAAATGCTCTGGCACGTCATAGCCAAGGACCCGGCGACCGGCACCCTGTGCGGCTACACCCTGGCTCCGGATCAGACCGTCACCGCGCTCCTGTCCGAGGGAGCGGCGGAACGCTACTGCGTTCCCTGCATGAGCGCCTTCCGCACCGTCATGGAAGGCCGCACGCCGCCCGACGCCGACGCAGCGAAGACGCTTTCCTTCGACGGGCCCTGACGCGACGAGCGAGCGGCTCAAGGTGCACGTCGCGCCGGCCGAGTCATGGACCGCATCCGCATACGGACCAGCGAAAGCGCGAGCGGACGGCCGGCCGGCCGCGACTGCCCCCCGTCACCTTCGTCGTAGGCTGCCATAAAGGCGCTCCGGACAGCACCAAGGCATTCGGGCATCCGCTACGGGGTATATCGATCACATAGGGCGACGCGAAGTCTCGCGATCGCGGATCGCGAGGCAAAGCGCCGGGAATCCGAGAGGGGGCGAGAACAAATGATCACGGGACTTGCATTGGAGCGAGTGGAATTCACCTGCGGCCGGTGCTGGTACGAATGGAGCATCGACTACGACGTCCAGCAATACACGGATGATCAGGGTGGCGTCTGGGAGTACTTCTCGCTCGACGGCATCGCCGTGCCCTCCCCGTACACCCCGGCCGGAGCCTCCCCCTGCCCGGCCTGCGGGCGGCACTGGGTCGGCCGCCTCCTCGCCCGCAGGCTCATCCCCGCGGCGCCCGGACCGGACCACACCCCGCGCCAGAAGATCACCGACGCGGCCGGTCACCGGCCCGAGCGGCAGGACGCCCCGCTGCTCGGCGCCACCGCACACACCCAGCCGCAGCAGTTCGAGCCGCCCGCGGTCCTCGGCAGCTGATGATCGTCGCAGCACGGCCCCGGCGTGACCGCCGAGGCGAGGGGGGAGCCGCCCAGCAGGGCCGGCTTTCCAGCGGCAGGAGGAGCCATGACCCGACAGGTCCACGAGGTAATGACCGAGCGGCCGGTGGCCGTCGAAAAGCTGACGTCCCTCGCGGAAGCCGCACGCGTCATGCGAGACGCCGGCATCGGGGACGTGCTCGTCGTGGACGAGGGCCGTCTGCGCGGCATCCTGACCGACCGGGACCTCGTCATCCGTGCCATCGCCGAGAACAGGGATCCCGGGGAAACCACCGTGCACTCCGTCTGCAGCACCGAGGTGGTCACCGTCAGGCCCGGCGACGACGTCGGCCACGCCCTCGATCTCATGCGTCGGCATGCGCTGAGGCGTCTGCCCGTGGAGAGCGAGGACGGCACGCTGGTGGGCGTCGTCACCCTGGGTGATCTCGCGGTCGAACAGGATCCGGGGTCCGCTCTCGCGGCGATCTCGGCCGCGGAGCCCGACAGCTGACGCTGCCAGGTCCTCTCCCGGCGGTCTTCGCCCTGGCCGCGGTCACAGGCGCAGGACGACCAGCGCGGTGTCGTCGGTGATCCCGGCGGGCGGGAGGAGGTCCGCCAGCAGGCCGTCGGCGAGCGTGTCGGGGTCGGCGGCACGGTGACGTGCGAGGGAGTCGGCAAGCCGGTGGATGCCGGTGTCGATGTCCTCGTGGCGGCGTTCGATGAGCCCGTCGGTGTAGAGGACGAGGACGGAGCCCTCGGTGAACGCGGTGTCCGTTTGGGGTCGGGGTGCGTGTTCGGGCCGGGCGCCGAGTGGCGGGTCGGTGGCCTGGTCGAGGAAGGTGACGGTGCCGTCGGGGTGGCAGAGCGCGGGCGGAGGATGGCCGGCGCTGCTGTACGTGAGGGTGCGGCTGTGCCAGTTGATGAAGACGGACACGACGGTGGTGGATTCGGCGCCGTCGACGTAGCGGGCGTACAGGCCGAGCACTTCGAGTGCCCGGGCGGGTCCGTCGGCGACGCGGGAGGCGGCCGACAGGGCGCTGCGGAGCTGTCCCATGACGCCGGCCGCGCGCAGTCCGTGGCCCACGACGTCGCCCACGGCGATCGCGGAACGGGCGGCCTCGGGCAGGTCGACGATGTCGTACCAGTCGCCGCATACGTTCAGGGATCCGGTGGCAGGCCGGTAGCGCACGGCGGCCTGGTGGTGGCCCAGCGGGCGGGGTGCGGGCAGCATCGCCTCCTGAAGGTGGAGGGCCACCTCGCGTTCGCGGGCGTGGGCCTGGCGCAGGCGCTCGTTGACCTCCTGGAGTTCCCGGGCGCGGGTGTAGAGCTCGGCTTCGAAGACCTGGGCGGGACCCTCGCCGCCGCGGTCGCCGCGGGCGCCCCGGGCCCTGATGAGCTCCGTGACCTCTTCCACCCGGTGCAGGAGCAGTGCGACGGTGCCGTCGGGGGCGAATACGGGGACGTTGACCGGGCTCCAGTACCGCTCCTCCCACACCCCTGGCCGGTCGGGGTACTCCACGTCGTAGCGCTGGAGGGCCATGGTGTCGCGTTCCCCAGTGGCCACGACCCGCTGCAGGGAGGCGTGCAGGTTGTGCATGCCGGTCGCGGCCGGATCATTCGGGTTGTCGGGGAAGACGTCGAACAGATAGCGGCCGACGACCTGCTCCCGAGGCCGCCCGGACATGGACAGGAACGCCTCGTTGACATCCCGGAACACCAGGTCAGGGGTCAGCAGCGCGACCGCCCCGGGTAGGGCGTGGAAGACCGCCCGGTAGTCGGTTCCGGTTTTGTTCACGATCCACCTGCCCGCGCGCGAGATCGTTGGGATCTGCTGCTCTCACGATAGGCGCGGGCGCCCGGGGCGGCCGGTCACAGCGGTGTGGCTGGGCCGTTTGGGCCCGGGGAACCGCAGCCCGGCCTCGTGTACGAGCGACGCTGCCGGGCTGTGGTTGTGGCCGTCTACCGCGCGGTGTGGCCGCTCGCGAGTGCCCACTCGCGGTTGAGCGTGCCCAGCGGGATGCGGTGCTCGATGATCGGCGTACCGAACAGGGACAGCTGGAGGTGAAGCTGTCCGCTCAGGTCGAAGCCGCCGTACAAGGCCCAAGAACCGGATACCGAGGTCTTGCCGTCGGTGGAACCGGTCGCCTTGGCATCGGCCTCGCCGCGCACGTACGGGGCGAAGTCGGCGCTGACGCCGACGGCGCCGTACAGGCCGACGGAGGCTTCGGCGCCGAGAGCGCCCTTGACGCGCCCGGAGGCGGTGACGGTGGCCTTGACGGGCGAGCTCTGCACGGCAGACGTGCTGACCGGGGTCCAGCCGTTGCCGGACGCGTAGCTGCCGCCGACACGGAAGTCACCCTTGACGTCCTGCTGCACGTCGAGGGTCACGCGGCCGTCGGCCTCCACCTGGATGTAGCAGGTCAGGCCCAGGTTGACGACGACGGGCACCGGGCCCACCTGGATGACGGGGGAGCTGTGAAGCTTGGCGAACGGGATCCGCTTGGGCGCGCCGCTGCTGGCCGCGGCGCGGCCCTTGAGCTCCCACTGCGAGGACCAGTCACCGCTCATGCCGAGGAAGGCGGACTTCGGACCGAAGCCGCCGCCCGAACTGCCGTCGTACGAGAACTCCACCTTGGGGGCGAGCTGGACGAAGCCGGACACCGAGGCGCCTGCCGAGACGGGGGCGCCCTCGGCGGTGTCCACCGCGGCGCTCACGTCGAGCCGCAGGTTGCCGAGGGGCAGCTCGGCCCCCTTGGGCCCGAACTTCACGCCCTGGCCCTTCGCCCAGGAGAAGGTGACGCCCTTCATCAGGGGCTCGACGGTGACCGACGCCGGGTCGACCGGGACCTTGCCGTCGGCCTTGTCGTCCTTGAGGACGGAGGCCAGCGTCGTGGGAGCGGTCTTCACTTCGATTCCGCGGTCGGTCTTCCCGACGACCTCGGTGACCTTGGCGAGGAGGCCGTCGGGTGCACCGGGCGCCGGTGCGCTCGCGATGACGTCGTCCACGGCGACGGGCTGGTCGGGAGCGGGCTTGCCGGGCGACGGGGAGTGGCTCGGCGCGCCGGTGCGCTCCTGCGGAGCCGTGGATATGACGGCCCGTCCGCTCGCCTTGTCGTAGGAGGCGACCGTCAGGGAGGACTTCTCGGGCTGGCCCTTGCCCGTACGGGCGCGGGCGACGGCCGTGGGCGTGGCCGACCCCTGCGGAGCGGCGGCCACGTCGAGCTGCTGCGTACCGTCGGTGGCCGAGGCGGACGTGGCCGGGTTTCTCGGCTCGTCGGCGGTGTTGGTGTGAGTCGCAGAGGAGCAGCCGGTGGCGGCGAGGGCCAACGTGGTCAGGCCGGGGAGCAGGAGGCGTCTGGCGAGCGTGCGCACGGAGGTGTGACCTTCGGGTTGGGGGGAGGGGGCGTTACCCGCGGGTAACGCTGCGGTTGATCATGCCATGCGCACACAACGGCAGTCACCTTGGGATCCGGCCAACTCGCGTTCCCGACAAGGCGGTTGAAGCTTCACTCACCTACGCCCGGCCGGGCGGCGCGCCGGCCGTCGAACCGGGGCTCGGCCCCGTCGTCCCCATCCGCGTGCAGCCGAGCCCGAAGCGGTGGCAGCCGATCGCTCGCCCGGCGGCCGGAGCCGCTCCCCCGCCGGAGATCGGCCCGTGTGACCATGGCCCGTCAGCACATCGGCACCTCATGGGGGGACCATGCACACCCGCACCACCACCACCGCGACCGGCCTCGTTGCCGCGCTCGCAGCGCTGCTCGTACTGGCAGGCTGCACCGCACCGGGCGAGAGCCCGCGCGGGGCGGTGACCTCGGGGGCTTCCGCGCCCGCGCCCACCCGGAGCAGCGGGACCGGTTCCCCATCCGGGTCCGCGTACCAGGGGCCCCGGCCGCAGGATCAGAACCTGCTGGCGTGGACCGGGGACCCCAACGACGCGGGACACGTCACCGCCCAGTCGGCTGCCGGGGTCGGCGGGCGGGTCACGCTGGTACGGGTCGTCCTGCAGGAGCAGATCACCTGGTCGAACATCTGGCTGGGCCTGGCCGGTATCGACCCGAACGCCCAGCTCGCCAACTGCTACCTCGGCGTGTACGACGCCACCGGCACCCTGGTCGCGGCCACCGCGGACATCTCGCCCCAGCTGATGACCGACGCGATCGCCAAACCACTGCCCCTCGGCAAGCCGTTCACGGCCGCCCCCGGCACCTACTTCATCGCCCTCCTCCTCAACGGCAATTGGGCCACGAACGCCCTCACCCTGAAGTCCACGGGGGCCGGCATCTCGGTCAATGCAGGTCTGACGCCGCCGAAACTCCGGTACAGCACCGTCCTGACCGGTCAGACCTCACTGCCGGCCACCGTGAACCTCGCCGAGCAGTCCACCAGCACCATCAACACCGGCTGGGCCAGCCAGTGGTACGCGATCTCCTGATCGGCGGTGGTCCCGGTCGGCGACACGACCGGGACCACCGCGTTCCGGTCGTTCCCGGTCAGCGCGGGTCGGGAAGCCGGTCGACGCCGCGCGAGTGGACCAGCCGGGTGTACGCCTCCACCAGGGAGACGGTCGTCTTGCCCACCTGGTACTCGTGCTGGTCGATGGCCCGGACGGGCTGGACCTCGTAGGCCGTGCCGGTCAGGAAACACTCGTCGAAGTCCCCGAGCTCTTCGGGGAGGATGTGCCGCTCGACCACCGGGATGCCGAGCTCACGGGCCAGGTCGAGGACCGTCTGCCGGGTGATGCCGGCGAGGAAGCAGTCGGCCGTCGGCGTGTGCAGCTCGCCTCCGGTCACGAGGAAGAGGTTGGCCCCGGTGGCCTCCGCGACGTGGCCCCGGTAGTCCAGCAGCAACGCGTCGTCGAAGCCGGCCTCATCGGCGGCGTCGCGCGCCAGCGTGCAGATGTTGTACAGGGAGGCCGCCTTGGCCCGTACGGGGGCGGTGTCCGGCGCCGGGCGCCGCCAGCGCGAGGTACCCAGGCGGATCCCCCGCTCCTTGGCGTCGGCTGAGAAGACGTGCGGCCACTCCCAGGCGGCGATGGCGACATGCACGGAGGTGCCGGCGCCGGACACGCTGATCTGCTCACTGCCGCGCCATGCCACGGGCCGGACGTAGCCGTTGCCGATGCCCTGCCTGTCGATGAGCTCGAGCGTCGCCGCGTCGAGCTCCTCGACCGGGAACGGGAGGTGGAAGCCGAGTTCCCGCGCCGACTCGTGCAGCCGCCGCGTGTGCTCCGTCAGTTTGAAGACGTGGCCGTCGTAGACCCGTTCTCCTTCGAAGACACCGCCGCCGTAGTGGAGACCGTGGGTCAGGACGTGCAGGCGGGCGTCGCGCCAGGGAACGAACTGCCCGTCGAGCCAGATCACGCCGTCGCGGTCGTCGAGGGACGCGTGGTTCACTGTGCCGCCCCTGTCGGTGCGTAGTCGATGCGGATGAGGTGTTCGAGGGAGCGGTGGAATTCCTCCGCCTCCCCGGTGGAGTCGTGGTGGGAGAGGACGAACGCCGGATAGCCGGTGAAGTCCGGGTACGGACGCACGACGTCGCCCGGGTACAGCATCTGCACGACGTGGTCCACGCGAGGATCGTCGGCCAATGCGTCCAGACCGTGGATCGCGGTGATCCGCCCCGAACCCCCGCACGGAACGATGTAGTTGGCGGCAGCCCCCACCGCCCGCGCCAGCCGCGTCGGCGAGCCGGACCCGCTGTCGGTCAGGCTCTCGGTCACGGTGGTGGGTGCGAGTCCCGCGGCGATGCGCAGCGCGTCTCCGGCGAGATCGGCTCCGGTGACGTGCTCGGCGATGTAGTGGGAGACGCCGGAGCCGCCGACGCGGGCGCCGAGCTCCAGCAGGTACGGACGTACGCCGCCGCGCAGCCGCAGTTCCGTGTGGGCCGGGCCGTCGGTCACCCCGAGGGCGGAGTGGGCGGCGACGACTTCCCGTACCACCGCCTCCTGGACGTCCGGCGGGAGCGGGGCCGGCGCCCGGTAGACGCCCTCTTCGAAG
This sequence comes from Streptomyces sp. NPDC048269, assembly GCF_040652395.1. Classification (NCBI taxonomy): domain Bacteria; kingdom Bacillati; phylum Actinomycetota; class Actinomycetes; order Kitasatosporales; family Streptomycetaceae; genus Streptomyces; species Streptomyces sp. NPDC048269. The sequence continues at coordinate 30,529 of NZ_JBEZLW010000024.1, read as the reverse complement.
TACGGGCCGGTCGGCTCTCCCTTGTATCCGATGGAGAGCACGGTGACTTCGCCGCGATGGGCGAGGGACTCGACGGCGAGTTCCGGGCCGTCCAGGTACTCCTCGACGATCAGACCGGTGGCGCGGCCGAGCTTGGTCCGGCAGACCTGCCAGACCTCCTCGATCACGGCGCCGAGCTGCTCCGCGCTGTCGGCCTTGGTCACACCGAGGCTGGAGAAGCCGTTCGCCGGCTTGACCACGACCGGGAAGGTGAGCCCGGTGTCGCCGGCCCAGGCGCCGGGGTCGTCCAGGACGACGAAGCCGGGCACGTTCAGTCCGGCTTCCGCCAGCCGCTGTCGCATGAGCCGCTTGTCCTGTACCGCCCGCGCGTCGGCGCTGCCGAGGCCGGGCAGTCCGAGGGTTTCGGCCACGTCCGCGACGAACGGCACGGCCGGGTCGTAGAGCGTGGTGATGCCGTCGAACGGGGTGCTTTCGTAACGTTCCCGCAGGACGGCCAGGGCCTTGGCCGGGTCGCCTTCCACATCCAGCGGGAGGACGTCCACCACGGCGGGCGGCAGCCGGTCGGGCGATACGGACTCGTCGGGGCGGGGAACCAGGACGATGTCGATTCCGGCGCGCAGTGCGCTGTCGAAGACCCAGCGGAGCGAGGTGCGCTGGTAGACGAGGACGACGGTGGGGCGCTGCGCGCGTGGTGCTGTCACGGTGTGCTTGTTCCAGATTCTGTCGAGGGGACGGGCTGGCGCTCTTCCGCTGCCGGCCCGGAACGCGAAGGGGCGACCGTCATCCAGACACCTGCCGAACAGAGCCCCAGGAACAGGACGGAGAGCAGGCCCGGTGCGTCCGCCGCGCCCCACGCCCACTCCCCCAGCCGTACCAGGAACGGCACCATCAGGGCGACGGCGGAGGTGAACAGCGGGCCCTTGCGCACGATCAGTTCGTGGGAGATGAGGAAGACGGGCGCGGTGAGCACCGCGCCGAGCACGGCGACCCCGGCCCACTGCGTGGCGCCGACGGTGCCCAGGGGTACGAAGAGGATCGCGGCGAGCCCGAGCATGACGGTGCCCGCACCCGTCACCGCGGGGAGCGCGGCCATGGGCGGGACGTCGGACATGTGCTGGCGGTACACGTAGCCGTACAAGGCGTACGCGAAGGTGCCCGCGAGGGCGAACAGGACACCGGTGACCAGTACGCCCGTCCCGGTGCCCGCGCTCGCCGAGCCGCCGTCGATCGCGTAGCCGAGTGCCGCGGCGACGGCCAGGACGGTCCCGAGGGCCTTGCGTGCGCTCGTGGGTTCGCGGAAGGCCACGATGCCGATGGCGAAGGTGATGCACGGCAGGAGGGACACCACCAGGCCTACCTGGGAGGCGCCGATCCGGTCGACACCGAGCAGCGTGCCCGTGTAGTAGGCGAAGAACCCCAGGAACGCGAGGAGGACGACGGCCCGCCGGCGGCCCGCGGTGGCCCGGATGGCGGGCCAGCTCCGTGGTTGCAGCGCGGAGATCGCGCTGATCACCAGGAAGCTGGCCCCGGTGCGGCCGGCCGCGACGGCCAGCGGCGGGGTGCCGCTGACCAGCCGCCCCGACACCACCCAGCCCGTCGCCAGCAACAGCACCATCAGGCAGGACAGGACGGGTACGCCGAGGCGGCCGCTGCGGATGCCGTGGCCACTGCGGCCGTTGGGGCCCTTGAGGCCGTCGGGGCCGCTGGTGTCGCTGGTGCCACTGGGGCCGTCGCCGCCACGGTGTCCGGGGTCGTCGCTCACGGGCGGTGTCACCACTCGGCTTCTGCGAACCGCAGCGGCGGCAGCGCCGCCAGCGGCTGCTTGGCCCGCAGCAGCACGCTCTGGTCTTCGGTGAAGCGGTACCGCTGCTTCACCTCGCCCTCCGGCAGGTAGGTACGGACGAGCGCCTTGGCCGCGGTCCGGTATTCGTCGTCGGTGGTGACCTGCTCTTCGAGTTCCTCGACGGTGGCGACGTACTCGCGCAGGGCGTCGAGGGTCTTGTCCCGGTCGAAGTGCAGCAGTCCGCCGGTCTCGGGCGATCCGGTCAGGGCGCCGTGCGCGCGAAGCCAGGAGTAGAGGAAGACGCCGGTGCCGGAATCGAAGTTACGGGTGGCGTCGTCCGCCTGCGGGTAGCGGAAGATCCGCTCCAGCAGGATCATGTCGATCTGTTCCCGCGCGAACGGCACCCCGCCGCCCGCGCAGGCGAGGACGGTCTTGGCGTCGACCTTGGTCTCTTCGAGGAGGCCGACGAACCAGTTCATCTTCAGGGAGATGTGCTGGTCGAACGGCCAACGGCCCTGGTAGTGCATGGAGTCGTGCAGGTACCCCCAGATCGCGCGGGCTTCGTAGCAGTCCTCGGGGGCGAGCCCGGACGAGGCCCGGGGTACGGACTCGGCGGTGAGGACCGACTCGGCGCCGGGAAGCGCGTACGTCTCGTGGATCTTCCGCATCTTGTTGTAGAAGAACATCGCGTAGGGCTGCTCTTTGACCTTGTCGCGCGCGGCCACGTTCTCGGGGAAGAACACGAGGCAGTTGCCGTGGGCGAAGCCGTCGCTGCCGGTGATGAGGACCAGCGACTGACAGTTGTTCTTGGGATGCGGGAAGGTCGTGGCCAGGTCCGGCAGCGCGTCGGGTTCCTTGCGCAGTGCGAAGAAGCAGTCGAGCCGCTTGCCCACTGGCGGCACGCTGTTGGTGGTCTGCGCGGGGGCCAGGAAGAAGACCGGCGTCCCGTCGGCAGGAGGCTGGAGCGCGTCCCGGGAGCGGGCGAAGTGCGGCGCGCTGTCGAGGCCGTCGGCGATCCATCCGTCCACGTCGGCCACGAGCGCGTCGGCCTGGTGTGCCCGTTCGTTGCGGCGGTACCAGGCAGCCGCCTCGTCCCGGATGGCGAGGAGCAGGTCCCGGTCGGCGGCCTGCGGCTCCGGCACCGTTCCGTCGTCGGCCTGGCGGCGGCGGAAGCGGTTGACCTTGGGGACGAGGGAGCGGGAGAGGTCCGCCGCATCGGCGCGCAGGGTAGCGGTGAGGGGGGCGCTCGTCGTCACAGCATCGCCCCGATGGTCTCGCGCCGGCCGGCCGCCTCGTCATCCGTCGCGAGCACCTGGTGGATGGTGAAGACCATGGGGACCGGGCCGAAGTCGCGCAGGACGCGCAGTCCGTGCCGTTCGGCGGCGACGATGGTCGTGATGCAGCCCTCGGTACGGCCGGCGGCGCAGTCGATGGCGGCCTGGGAGTTGCTCAGCACCAGGCGGGACTCGGCGTGCGCCGAGACCAGGCCGACCGGAGCGGGGTGCGTGGAGACGGTACGCGGATCGTCCGCACCCGCGCTCGCCAGGACCATGTTGTGGGTCGGCATGATGAAGCTGTCGACCATGCGCAACCGGTGCAGGTTGCCGAAGGTCAGCGTGTGCAGGTCCGGATAGACCGCGCAGGCCGCCAGTGCGTGCTCCCCGTCGTCGGGTACCGCGTCGAGGGCGGCCTCCAGCGACGCGTGGAGTTCGATCTTCCCGTCGATGCCCCGCCGGTGCAGCCACTCATGGGCGGCGGCTTCCAGGTTCGTGCCCTGCGGGCCGAGCGTGTGGACGTAGCGGATGCTGTCCACGCCTATGCCCGTGCCCATGTGGCGATGGGACTCGGTGGTCATGGTCAAGAGATCCCCCTTGTCGGCTGCCGGGGTTCTCCGGCGCCGGGTAGTTCTGCTGCGGCCGGTGGATCTCACCGGCTCCGCGGCGCCGGGAAGTCGGGCCCGACGCCAATGTGGAAGATCGAATCTTCCTTTCGCCGTCGGGGCAAGCCCCTTGTGTGGCGTCTCACATCCCGGGATCCAAGGGTGGAGGTCAGGATTCGCCGCGACCCGTCGCAGGTGGGGGCGCCGTTCGCGCCCCACTCCGCTCGTGAAGGCCCGAACTGCCGATCGCCGCCCGCCCGCTGACGTGATGTGAAAACCAGTGACAGCGGGCGGCTGCGGCGCTTCTCGGCCGCCCCGGCCCATGAGGCGGAATCAGCCGTGGCCGAATTCCCTTGCCACGCCCTCCAGTCGCAGCCGGTGGTTCTCCCACCACGACCGGTCGCCCTCCGGCATGTTGTCGTTGCCTTCCCGCATACCGACTGTCCCGTCGACGAGCTCCCGGACGATGTCTGCGTGGCCGGCGTGCCGGTGGGTCTCGGCGACCATGTGGACAAGGATCTGATGCAGTGTCACCTCACTTCGTTCCTCGGGCCACCACGGCACACGGCCGATCGCGTCGAGGGTCAGCGTCTCGATCGTGGTGTCCGAGTGCTTCCACGCCCGGTGGTACAGCCCGACGATCTGTTCGCGCGACTCGTCGGCAGCGGCCCACATGTCCGCGTTGGGTTCGGCGTCGTCCGCGAGCCAGGGCAACGGCTCTCCGGAAGGCCGCCCGAACGTCTCGCCGAAGTAGCCCAGTTCCATACTGGCGACGTGTTTGACCAGCCCCAACAGATTCGTTCCGGTCGGTGTCAGCGGACGCCGGACGTCATACTCCGAGAGCCCGTCGAGCTTCCACATCAGGGCGTCCCGAGCGGCTTGCAGGTAGCGGAGGAGGTCGGCCTTCGGTTTCGATTCGCTCATGCCAGGCAGTCTCCCACTCGGCACTGACAGCCGGTGCGGAGTCCGGAGCACATCAAACGACCGGCGGCAGGGCGTGAATCTCTACGGGAGTCCGATGAGGCCCCAGCCCCGTACCCCGGCCTGCGTGACCACCTCGCCCCACTCGCGCAGGAGCGCGACGGCGCCGTCGAAGGTGTCGGGCCGAGCCGCCCAGCGGCCGGCCTCGGTGTCGAAGGGCGCGCGGAGTTCCTCCAACCGCGGCGCGGCCACTTCCCAGGCGCGGACGAGCGCGGGCACCTCGTCCGGCGCACGGATCAGGAGCACCCGGGGGCGCCACGGCGCGGCATCGTCCGGGAAGCCGCCCACCGACGCGGGATCATCGTCCCGGCCCACCCCCGCGGCGTCGTACGGGCCGCCCCACACCAAACCGCCGAGGAAGCAGTCGAGGGCGTCCCGCAGGCCGGGCGCGGCGGACACCCTCATGTCGTCCCAGGCATTGGCCAGATGGAAGTGCCAGCTGTAGGAACCCGTGGTCCCGAAGAACCGGTACTCAGCGCACCACGACGACTGCCGCGGCCACACCCAGCCTCCCTCGACGGCCAGGTCGGCCTCCTCGCAGGGGACGCAGCAGAAGTCCGGGAACACGACGTCGGTCAGCGCCTCCAGGCGCCCGCCCGCCGGTATCCGCGCCAGCTGCTCCCAGTCGGCCATGACCACGGTGATGTCCAGTCCCATCAGCACAGGCTAACGACCCTGTGCAGACGAGGCGTTCCACCGCATCGACCCCTGCGGGCCGGGGACGTCAGTCGATGGCCCCGTTCCCGAGGCCGCGACTTCGCCGCAGGCAGAATGGACGGGGGCATGTGCAGCGGGCACGAGGCCGGAGGACTTCACGGGGTGCGTCGGTGGAACTCGGTTCAGTGGTCATCGCGGTGGCGGGCGTCGCGGGAACCCTCGGAGGAGCGCTGCTCACCCAGCGCGGCCTCGAACGCGCGAAGCGCCGGGAGATAGAGCTCGTCCGTGGCCATGAGGAAATTCGCGAGAGCCGAACGCTGCGACGTGCCTGCTACGTGGAACTCAACCGCGAGGCACGGCAGTTCACCACCGCGCTCAACCGCCACCTGCACGTTCTGAGGGAACGCGGCGCGGAGGAGTCCGACAGGAAGACGCTCGAAGAGGCGAAGGACGCGCACCGCGATCGCTACTCCGAAGCCCAGATGACCGCCTCCGACGAAGTGCTCGTGCGGGCGAGTGTGGTCAACCAGGCCCTGAACAAGGCCTACGGCCAGGTCAAACGCCTCGAACGAGGCGCCCCCGGGCCCGGCGAGACGATGGAGACCGCGTCGCGGGCCCAGCATGAGGTCTGGGACATGCTCCGAGCCATGAGAACCGCCATGCGTCACGATCTCGGTGTGTCGGAGGAAGGTTGAGAGGCGGCACGCCGGGAAGCGGCCTGGCCGCCGTCCGTGAGCAGCGTTGCCAGACCGTCGGCGAATGCGGTGATCCAGTCCAGTCGTGGCCCGCTGCGGGCGATGCGGAAGCCGTGGCGGCGACCCCAGAAGGCAGCCTGGACCGCATGGAACTGGGCCCAGCGCAGGGCGCGTTCGCGATCGAGCTCCGCCGCCTCGACGAAGACGTCCACGGTGCGGTGGACGGCCTTGCGCAGGTCGTCGGCTTCGAGGAGGGTCAACGCGCGCGACTTGAGCAGGGTGCCGCCGTCGTAAGCGGGGTCTCCCGCGTAGCCCTTGGGGTCGACGGCCAGCCAGGGCTCGCGGTCCGCTCGCAGGATGTTCCCGGCGTGGAGGTCGCCGTGGATGAGGGTGTCCGGCTGGTCGCGGCCCAGCTCGCGGACGGTCGCCACCGCGGCGTCCACCACGTACGGCGACAGCGTGTGCGCCAGCTCCCCTGCGTCCTTGCGCAGCTGCTCCTCCCAGGCGTCGGCCTGCTCCCGTAGCCGGGGCAGACCGGGCGGCGCGGGGATGGCCAGCCGGCGGCTTGTCCGCCCCGCGATCCGCACCACCTCGTCGCCGTCCGCGACCTCCGCCAGGGTCGACCGCCGAACCCGCTCCAGCAGCATCGCGAAGCGCTCGTCGTCCCGCTCGTGCAGCAGCACGGCTCCGCGCCCGCCCCACGCCGCGAACGCGTCCGGCTCGTGGACGTTGCCGGGATGCGGAAAGGACACCTTCAGCACGGCGGTCCCACCGTCCCGCCGCAGCACCGGGACGATGACGCCGACACCCCCGTGCATGACCTCGCCGTCCGGCACGCACCCCCAGAGCCCCAGCAACTCGTCCACGATTCCCGGAAGTCCGGCGAGCCACGCCGCTCCCGCCTCTCCTTCGCGCTCGATGGTGCTCCGCGAGAAGGCCTCTGGTGTTCCGATCATCCGAGCACCCTACGCGCCCCCTGCTGCCAATGGCTCAGCCTCAGCCGGACGGCTTCTCCGCGGGGACGCCGGACGTGAGGCCGCGGATACCGGCGGTGTCGAGGAGGTCGAGGAGGTCGCAGACCGCTTCGCGCAGGCTTGCGTAGTGACGATGTACTCCGTCCACCGCCACGGGCGCGTTGACCCCCCAGACGGTCATTCCGGCACGCAGCCCGGACTGCACCCCGGTAGGAGCGTCCTCGATGACGAGACAGTCCTTCGGGTCGGCGCCGAGTCGCGAGGCGGCCAGCAGATAGGGCACGGGCGACGGCTTGCCCTCCTCGACAGCGGCCGCGTCCACCAGGACCTCCGGGACCGGCAAGCCGGTCCGCGCGAAGCGGCCGCGCACGCGGTGCTCGTAGTTCGACGTCACCAGCGCCCAGCGGTCCGGCGGCAGCGCGGCCAGCAGTTCTGCGGCGCCGTCGAAAGCCGCGTAGACACCTGACCGGACGTCCTCGTCCTCCAGCTCGTGCAAAGCGGCCAGACACTCCGCGGGGTCCTTGTCCGGAGCGACGTGGGCGAAGGTCTCCATCGGCCTGGTCCGCAGCGCGACCCGGTGGACCTCGTCGAGGTCCAGCCCGTACCGCTCCGCCCACGTCAGCCAGACCCGGCGCTGATTGTCCACGGCATCGATCAATGTGCCGTCGACATCGAACAGGACGTACTTCACGGCCCGAGGCCGTGCCGGTTCGCTGATCACGTAATGAGCATGCCAGCAAGCCCCGAGCAGGCGGACTGCCGGACGACGTCAGCCGACTGGCTGACATGGCCTGACGCGCGGTGCAGAATCGAGGGAACTGACGTCGGGGGGCGCTGATGGGTCGGGCACTGCGGGTGGGGATACCCGTTCTTCTGGCGGGTTTCGCGCTCTGGTACGCCTCCTACGTCACCACGATCGTCGCGTGGGAGCTGCGGAAGATCGTTTCTTGGCTGGCCGTGCCGTTGCTGTTCGCGGCGTTCGTCGCCCTGCCGTGGCTGGTGGTGAAGCGGCTCCGGCGGCGGAAGGAGACCGGCTCGGACGGGTCGGACGCGGCGGTGGTCGTCGGGTGCCTCGGGGCCGTCGTCGGGCTGGGCCTCGCCGTCGCGTGGCTGGTCTACGGCGCGTACCTCCAGGACCGCGCGTACATGGAGCACGTGCGGATCGTCTCCGAGCCGGTGCCCGAGCTGGCGGCGCGGGCGCCGTACGTGGTCGGTAGGGCGCAGGCCGCTCCTCACCTGGGCGATGTGACCGGCGAGATCTCCGACATCACCTACCTGCCCGACTCCGACAGGTTCGCCACGCTGGTGGAACGGCGTGGCTGGCTGGCCGGCTACGAGGTCGGCCTGGTGCAGGACATCCCGCTCGGCGGCAACAGTCGCACCCAGCAGCGCTGCGCGTTCGACGTGGGGGTGGCGGACGCGCGGATCGGCGGCTGGTTCAACCACAACCTCGGCCGGAAGATCTCGGCCGAGAAGCGCTGGGTCCGGTTCGACACCGGCGACGCCTACGTGACCTGCTCGGGCGACACACCGATCGTGGTCGTGCCCCTCAAGCGCCAGACCGGGTTCCTGGTCGTCACCGAAAGGCCCGCCGGACTCGCGCTCTACGACGGGCGGACCGGGAAGCTGACGATCACCACCGACACCTCGGCGGTACCCGGCCCGTCCTATCCGATGAGCATCGCGGCCCGGCAGCGGGAGGCGACGGCCGCGGTCGGCAGCTTCGCCGACTGGTGGTTCGAACGCAGTGGCTGGGACGCCTCCGAGGACGGCGCCAATGAGGGCAACGAGTCGGAGTTCGCCCTGCAGTACCGCGACGGGTCGGGGAGCAGCGCGTACGTCACCCCGCTCACGCCCCAGGGGGAGGCCAGCTCGGTCGTGGCCGTGTCGACGGTGCCGACCCGCCATCAGGGGGGCGGGCTCGCCCCGATGACCGTCCACCGGCTCAGTCCGACCTGGTCGTCGCCGAAGGCGCTCGTCGCACTGATCAAGGCCGAGTACCGGGACGTCTGCTGCTACAACGACGACATGGTGTTCGAGGTCGTTCCCACCGGCGGCAGAACCTGGACGGCGACCATCGGCAGCGAGCAGAACATCCGGTACCGGGTGGAGGGCAGAGGCCAGGTCGCCGGCCGTGAGGCGACCTGTCTGAAGGCCGCTGACGGAGCGCTCATCCGGTGTGGCTACGCGGCGCCCGGATCGCCGGAGGAACAGGAGCTCAAACGTCAGGAGGAGCAGAAGAAGAAGAGCGAGACCGGGACGGCCCCACGGGACGTCGGCGATCTCACCGCCTACAGCGCCGCGGAACTCGCCGAACTTCACCGCCGCGTGTCCGAGGAGGTCGGCCGCCGCCTGAAGGGCGGGTAGGCCCACGAACGGCTCAGCGGCGCGTTCACCGACCGGTCGCCGCATTCGCGAGGCGGCGTCGCTGCACGTGGCGGGCGTAAAGGAGGTGCACGAACGCCTCGGCGGACAGGAGCAGGACGACCAGCCAGGGCGCGAGGCCGCCGGCGGCCCACACGACGAGGAGCGGGATGCCGATGCCGGGCACGGCCCAGACGGCGACGGACCCCGGAGGGCGGTGGAAGCGGAGCGCGATGGCGGCGTGGGCGGCGTGGTAGAGGGCCAGACCGCCGCCCAGGGCCCAGGCGGCTCCGGTCGGCAGATGGGCGTGGTCGGCCTCTTCGACGGCGGTGGCCAGACCGCCGGCCATGCACAGCACGCCCGCGGTCACGAAGAAGTGCAGGAAGCCGCCGACGTCGCGGGCCAGGAGGTACGCGTCACGGCCCTGCGCGGAGCCGAGCATCAGCTCGGCGGAGGTCGATCCGAAGTCGAAGTACGACCACCACAGGGTGGCGAGCAGTACGAAGCCGAGGACACCGACGAGTCCCGCCCGCAGGGTCCAGACGTGGTCGGCGGACGTCACGAGCGCGATCACCGATTCGCCGAGCACGATGATGACGAAGAGCCCGACCCGCTCGACGATATGCCCGGTGTCCAGGCTGCCGGGGACGCCTCTGCCCCGCGAGGTGAGCAGCAGCGCCATCTCGCCGGCGATCAGGCCGGCCCAGACGACGTACTGCCAGGGTGCGGGCACGGCGGCGGAGCCCGCCCACAGCAGGCCGGAGGCCAGGCAGTAGCTGAGGGGACGCCAGCGGGGGATGCGATCGGGTTCGGGGTAGCGGGTGGCGGGCCACCAGAGTCCGAGGAGCACGAGCCGGGTGCCGGCGTAGCCGAGGGCGTAGACGGAGCCGCGGTCGGTGTCGGCCTCGGGGACGGCTGCGGCCATCACGGCGATGCAGAGCATGGCGAACAGCATGAGCAGCCGGCGGCGGGGGCTGTTGTCGACGAAGAGGTTCGAGGACACCGTGAGGTTGACCCACAGCCACCAGGGCGGGAAGTAGAGCGCCAGGAACACGGCGAAGTCGCGCAGCCCGGGGTCACCATGGAGGCCGTGCGACAACTGGGCGGCGAGTGCGACGAAGACGAGGTCGAAGAAGAGTTCGAGCCAGTTGGCGTGGCGGCCCGGATGCGCCGCCACTCCCGGCCGCGCACCCGCGCCCGGCTCCGACTGAGGTGTGCTCATGGGTCCGCCCACGTCCGTGCTGCCGCGCACGCGGCGTGCCTCCTGGTAGGAGACCACGCCGCCCTCCCGAGCGCCTCCCGGGGACGGGGGCCCGCCATGAAAAACATGTCGCCAACAGCGGCCACAGAGCCTTACTTGGCGGTAACTTGCTGGTGGTCCAGGAGAGTCAGCGGAGGGAGCAGGCCCGTGGCGGACCACGACCTGACCGGTTTCACCCAGAGCACGTTCACCCACGACGGCGCCACCCGCCGGGTACTGCGCCGGGGCACGGGCCCCGCCGTGATCATCATGGCGGAGATACCGGGCATCACCCCCAAGGTCATCGAGTTCGCCGAACACGTGGCGGCGTCCGGTTGCACGGCCGTGCTCCCGGTGCTCTTCGGAACACCCGGCCGCGACGCGGATCCCACCTCCTCCGGCTGGCCGAGTGTCGGCCGCGCCATGGCGTCCTCTCTGTGGCAGGTGTGCGTGAGCCGGGAATTCACGCTGCTGGCCACGGGCCGGAGTTCGGGGGTCGTACGATGGCTGCGCGCCCTGGCCGCCGCCGAGCACGAACGCTGCGGCGGCCCGGGAGTGGGCGCCGTCGGGATGTGCCTGACCGGTGGATTCGCCCTGGCCATGGCCACGGACTCACGCCTCGTCGCCCCGGTCCTGTCCCAGCCGTCGCTGCCGCTGGCCTGCACCAGGAGCCGCGCGGGCACCATCGACATCAGCCCCGGGGAACTCGCCGTCGTCCGCCGGCGCTGCGAGCGCGAGGGGCTCCAGGTCCTGGGGCTGCGGTTCCGGGGTGACCGGCTCGTGCCCGGGGACCGGTTCGCGTACCTCCGGCGCGAACTCGGCGACGCGTTCGTCGCCGTCGAGCTGGACGACAGCGCCGCGAACCCCAAGAGCGCCCTTCCGCCGCACTCCGTCCTGACGGAGCACCTCGTCGACGAACCCGGGCAGCCCACCCGGCAGGCACTGGACACGGTCCTCGACCTGTTCCGCACACGACTGCTCGGCGCACCCCGTCCCCTGTGACCGGCGGTCGGCTGCCGACGGCCGGCGCGGAGAGCGAGCTCGGCGCGCCGTACGACCAGCCCGGCGGCCTAGCGAACCGCTGTGCCCGCCTGCCCCGCCCAGCGGCGCAGTGCGGTCGCGGCCCGTTCGGCGTCGTCCGGGCGGAGGCCCTTGATGGATATGTGATGGTTGGCGCCGGGCACGTCGAACACGTAGGAATCGCGGGCGCCGGCGCCCAGGCGGAAGGGTTCCGCGACCGCGATGTCGTTCTCGCCGTTGACGAACATGAGTGAGCTGCCGTGATGGCGTACCCAGCGGTCGATGTCCGCCATGGCAGCGGTCTGGAAGCGCAGGGGGATGTCCTTCGGCACGTAGGTACGCATCTCCTGGATGCCGGGGTAGCGCAACAGCCCGTCCAGGTGGGGGGCGGTGAACTGGGCGTATCCGAGTTGGGTGCCCAGTTGATAGAAGTACGGCGTGAAGGCTTCGAGGGTCTGGTCCGTGTACACCGGGAGCTGGGTCACCTCGGCGACCCATGCGTAGAGCGCGTCGTCAGTCGCGGTGGGCGGAGGTATGAACGCGCAGCCGTCCGCGGGCTGATGCATCCAGAACATCATCGGCAGGCGCAGCACGGCGAGTTCGAAGGCTCGATCCGCGCTGCCGATGATCTGGAAGGTCTTCTTCTCGCCCTCGGCCCACCGGCCGTACCGCTCCGTCATCGACCCGCGCCGCGTCAGCGCCTCTCGCTGCGCTGACTTGATCGCGGCGCGGCACTCCGCGGTGCCGAGCTGCTCGAGGCGGGCGTCGTACGCGGTGTCGTCCCGGTCGTCCGTGTTGTTGGGGGCGGAGTACGCGACCGTACCGGCCACGTCTTGCGGGTAGAAACGGCGGTGGTAGACGGCCGTCATCCCGCCCTTGCTGCCGCCGGTGGAGATCCACGCGCCGCGGTAGACCTTTTTGAGCGCGGCGATGAGGCGATGGTGGTCACTCGCCGCCTGCCAGATCGTGAGCGTCGACCAGTCCGAGCCCCCGGGCCTGGATGTCCCGAAGAACCTCTGCTCGGTGGCGATCTGATTGGCATCCAGCACGTCGGTCGGCTCCGCCGGGCGGTTCGGCGAAGGTCCGAGGTCGTAGCCGTTGGAGTAGAGCACCATGGGCCGCAAAGTCGATTTGTGCACCAGAGTCATTCTCTGGTCGAAGGAACCCCGGTCGGGGTGCCGGTGGTCGGCGGGCTGGCGGTAGGCGAGGTCGAGGACGATCTGGCCCGGGGCGGCGGCGGGCCGTTCGCCGACCACGCGCATTCCGGGGACGGCTTCGATCCGCGCCCGGATGTCGCCGTCCGGCGGCTGGGCCTGGACCGGCGCAGACAGCCCGGTAACCGCGATCGCAGTCAGCAGAACCAGTGTGAACAGGCGTTTTGTCGTGGTCTTCATGTCTCCAGACAACCGCACGCGATCGGACGGCGGATCCCCCGAGCGTGGAAAGCGTCTCCCCCTCATGGGGGGAGACAATCTCTGCCCGCTGACATAGTCGTCACAAAGCTCACGGCCCGACCGCGCGTGGCGTCCGCGCACTGTCGGCGGGACGTGCCGATGCCCGCCGCGCGTGGCGGACCGGCCGCAGCCAGGTCACCGCGCCCGCTCCAGCAGGGCGTTCCCGAGGTCGCTGGCCGTGTAATGGACCTCGCGCCGGTAACGGTGGCTGGTGACCAGACCGGCCTCTCGCAGTACGGCGAGGTGCTGCGATACGGCGCCCAGACTCAGCCCGGTCCGTGCGGCCAGCCGGGTCGTCGTGGACGGCGAGCTGGTATGGGTGAGGACCTGCGCACGGCTGCGGCCCAGCAGACGGGCCAAGCCGTCCCCAGCGGCGTCACGCCGTTCCCACAGAGTGCCCACCGCCCGAGAAGGGTAGACCGCGCACGGTGGCGCCCCGCCCTGCCCTGACTGACCGGCCAGCAGACGGCAGCGGACCGCGAACGCGCTGGGGGCCAGGGTGATCCCGCCGCCGTCCAGGACGAGTTCCCCCGTCGGCAGGTCGCCGGACACCAGGCGGTCGCCCCTCCAGTGCAGCGCCGGATGGAGGTGTGCGAACACCTCGCCGATTCCGTCCTCGGCGAGCTGGCGGGTCCGGTACGCGACGTCGGCCTCCAGTACGGCGCGGATCCGCGGCCAGTGGGGGCGTACACCCGCACGCCACCACGCGAGCACCGCCTCGGCCAGCTCGGGCAGTACCCGTCCGGGGTCCTCGGCCAGCCGCTGCTCGAACGCGGTCAGCGCACCTCGCCGGGCGGCCGCTTCGAGCCCGGCTCGCACCCTCTCGGCCGGCAGGGCCGCGAGCGCGGCGAGCTCCTCCTCCATCTCGGCCAGCGGACACCGCGGGGGCGGCGTCAGGAAGCTCCGTACCGCGCCGTCCCGGCCCACCAGGGCATGCAGCGGTGCCGTTCTTCCGGCGAGGCGGTCCTGCCGGAGGGCCAACGCCTGCTTGATCCACGGCAGATGAACGGCATGCCGCCCGGGATCGGCGACCGCCCCTCGAACTCTCCAGGGCCTGGGCTGGACCGCGTTCATGACCTTCAAGATCACCTCGGTCACCGTCCGCCAACAGGTCTGCCCGGAGCCGCTCCTGGGACGGATGACGGCCACCTTCCGCTTCGTGGTGTGGGGGTGCATGCCCGTGGGTGCGCTCGTCGGAGGGCTGCTGGGTGAGCACTTCGGCGCGCGGACGGCCCTGTGGACCGGAGCCGTGGGCGAACTCCTGGCCGTGCTCCCCCTCCTGCTCTCGCCGCTGCGGACCGCGCGTGAACTCCCCCGGTAGCGTCGGCCCCATGCGCTACACCCACGTCGACGTGTTCACGGCCCTCCCTACAGCGGCAACAGCCTCGCGGTGTTCCCCGACGCCGACGCGCTGACGGACGCCCAGATGCTGAGCATCACGGACACCCTTGCCCGGGCCCGCGTCGGCGCGCCGCTCGACACGCCCCTGGCGCGTCTCGGCGCCCAGTTCGCCTACCTGCTCGATGCCGCCGCGCTGGAGGGACGGCACCGGGACAACGGCGGCGTCCTCGAAGACGTCGCCACCGGCAGCGGTGCGGGCTGCGCCGCGGCTCATCTGCGCCGCCACGGCCGCATCGGCTCCGGCGAGCGATCGGTCCTGCGCCAGGGACGCTTCACGGGGCGCCCCAGCGAGATGACCGTCAGCGCGGAAGGGGACGGCCAGGACATCCGGTCCGTGTGCGTCGGGGGCGGCGTCGCCTTCGTGGCGGAGGGGCACCTCCACGAGCTCCCGCCGGCGTAGCGGTGATCCGGGCCCTCAGCCCTCTTCCAGGACCGCCCGGATCACGTGCCGGGCGTTGCGCGCCATCGTCGGGTTCCTCTTCCGGTGGTACGGCAGCGCGATCAGCGCCTGCGAGAGCGTCCGTCCCCGGCCGCGCTTCCAGGTCGCGTCGTCCACGCCGAGCGCCTCGCGGAAGACCTCCCTCGCACCGGCCGGGAGCAGATTCCACGCGGGGAACAGGTCGCAGGCCGGATCGCCCACACCCATGCACCCGAAGTCGATCACCGAGGACAGCCTGCCACCGCGCACCAGAAGATTGCCCGGCATCAGATCGGCGTGCAGCCATACCGGCGGCCCGTCAGGGCCCGGGGCCCGCAGCGCGTCCTCCCATACGGCGGCCACGGCATCGCAGTCGACGCCCTCCTCCGGGATCCCGCGCAGTTTCCCGATCGCCGCCCGGGTCGCCGCGTCGAGCGAGGCGAGCGGCCCGCCACGGTACGCCTCCGGCGCCGACGGCGCGGTGACGCTCCTCATGGCCGTCACGAACCCGGCCAGATCCTCGGCCAGCAGCACGGGCTCGCCGAGCGCCCCCGCCTCGGGGTTCTCCCCGTCCAGCCACCGGTACACCGCCCACGGCCACGGATACCCCTCGGCGGGCTCCCCCGCGCCGAGCACCTCGGGGATGGGCGTGGGCAGCCGGGGCGCGAGACGGGGCAGCCACTCCCGCTCCATCGCCACGTCCTCGGCTCCGCCCTTCACCAGCGGCAGCCGTACGACCATGTCGTCGCCCAGCCGGTACATGCCGTTGACCGTGCCGCCGGAAGGGAACCGCTCCACCGCGAGCCCCGCCCACCGGGGGAACTGCCCGGCGACCAGTCGCCGTACGAGGCCGGCGTCGACGGGGTGCAGGCCGGGGTCCATCTGTCCTGTGGTCATAGGCTGCCCATCCGATCGCCGGGCCCCGGCGATCGTCAATTCCTTTTGCGACGCCCGGGTACTCCCGCCGGGGCCACCGTCCTGGTCGCCGGAGGTGTCACCCGGCCGTCGGCCGCTGGCCGCGGGCGGGCTGGCCGGCGATCAGCAAGGTGGTGCCGGCCGGCCGGAAGCCCAGACGGGCGTAGAGCCGGGCGACCGACTCTTGTGCGTACGCGAGGAAGACGGTCCGCACCCCGCGGTCCGCGGCGTGGGCGGCGAGGGCGGTGGTCACGGCGGCCCCGAGACCCTGGCGGCGCGCAGTGGGGTGGGTCCCGATCCCGCCGATCTCCGTGGCACCGCCGCACGGGTGGTAGTGTCCGGCCGCCAGCGGGGAGCCGTCGGGTGCGAATGCGGCGACCAGCACCTTCGTACCGTCGCGCAGGGTCTGCCGAACGGCCGGTATCTCTCCGGCGGGTACGGACGCGGGTCCTCCGAAAGCGAGGTTCGGCACGGCGAGTACGGCAGCGAGGGCGGGGTCGTCGGCTGCCACGGCCCGTACGGTCACCCCCGCGGGGAGCGGCACCGCGGCCGGTGCCCGCGCCGGGTCGAGGACCATCAGCGGGCGCTCCTCCACCGCGACCCCCGTTCCCTCGACCGTGGCGCGCAGCCCGGGCCTGGCCTCGGCGAGCCACTCGAAGGCTTGCGGCACGCCCAGCTCCCGCTGCCGGGCCCGTACCCGTTCCAGATCGGCGGCCTTCACCGTCCGCCCGCCGTCCCCCGGGGCCGGCTGCGCGTGCGAGGGCCCGCCGTAGTAGGGGGCGCCCGCTGCCCGGCGTACGAACAGCCGCAGCGTGCCGAACTCCTCGGCCTCGGCGAACAGCAGGGGCACATGGGTGTAGTAGTGCTCGATACGGTCACGCAGCGTCGGCCCGGTCATGCGTGCATCCCATCACGTGCCCCCGGGCCGGGGCGTGAGGGGGGCCGCGTGCGACAGCCAGCGCTACTCCGGCTGCGTCACCGTCAGGGACCACCGGATGTTCTCCGCCGAGGCGTCCACCGACACGGAGAAGGATCCGCGTCGTACGACGCCCGCGTCCATGGTCACCGAGCCCACGCCCGCGCTTCCGGCCGGGCAGTCCACGGCGAAGGAGGCGACCTGGAACCCCTGCGATTCCATCGTCACCCGCACGCTGCCGCCCCCTTCGCAGGCCACCGTGAGTACGGTCGGCAGCCCGTCCCAGGCGCCCGCCGACACGACGCCGCCGTCTCCGGTGCGCTCCTCCACCCACACCAGACCGTCGGGCCCGGGGTGAGGGAGCAGCGGGTCGGCCGCCGCGGCTGCGGGTACCGCTCCCAGGCCTGCCATGGCGAAGGCCGCCAGCGTCGCCACGGCCACAGTCTTCCTCGCACGTATCACGTCTGCTCCTTGATGATCCGTCATGGAGTAGACAGCGTCCGCGAAGGAAGACCGGGCCACATGAGTACGCGTACTCATTCGGTGCCGCGCCTGCTGCCGGCGGGGGCCGGCCTCCGCCGAGTCCAAGAGCCGCGCCGCCACGGGTGTCGCCGCCGCGTGCGGGCTCCCCCGTGGCGGAGTCGGCTCCGCGCGGAATCCGATCTGGCCCGGCTGCCGCTCACCGAAGGCTCCTGGCGGGAGGGGAGCCGCAACGTCTACCGACTACCCTGCACGCGGATCGCGATTTTGCCGCGTACCTGACCCCCTCTCAGGCGACGTATGGCGTCGGGTACTTCGGTCAGGGGATACGTCCGGTCGACGGCCGGGGTGAGCGAGCCGGACTCGATGAGCTCGCCGAGGACGCGCAGGTCCTCGTGACGCGGGACGGAGGCGAGTCCCCGCAGCCGGTGGCGGACGAAGGGCGACAGCAGCAGGGCCCACAGCTGCCGCTCGTTGCCGCCGATCCAGCGGCCGTCGGTCTCGCCGCCGACGATCACCAGGCTCCCGCGCGGGGTCAGGGCCCGGCGGAGCCGGCCCAGGGGGCGGTTGCCCGCGATGTCGAGGACGAGGTCGTAGCGTCGGGCGCCGTCGGCGGGGTCCTCCCGGGCGTAGTCGACGACCTCGTCGGCGCCGAGGGAGCGGACCAGGTCCGCCTTGGAGCCACTGCACACCCCGGTGACGTGGGCGGCCCCGAGCGCCTTGGCCAGTTGCACGGCGTACGTCCCCACGCCGCCCGAGGCTCCGATCACCAGGACCCTCTGGCCGGGCTCCAGCCGGCCGGCGCGCAGGGCCTGGAGGGCCGTGCTCGCGGAGATCGTGACGACGGCCGCCTGCTCGGGCGTGAGCCGGGCGGGCCGGGGAGCCAGTTCGTCCTCCTTGGCGCACGCGTACTCGGCGAAGGAGCCGGTGCAGGTTCCGTAGACCTCGTCGCCCGGCCGGAAGCGGGTGACGTTCTGGCCGACGGCTTCCACTCGGCCCGCCACGTCCATGCCCCGGACGCGCTGCTTGGGGACGCGCAGGCCGAAGCCCGCGGCGCGGATCGCGTAGGGCATGCCCGCCATCAAGTGCCAGACGCCCTGGTCGACGCCGGCCGCGTGCACGCGCAGGAGCACCTCGCCGCGGCCGGGCACGGGCTGGTCGATCTCGTCGAGGCGCAGGACGTCGGGCGAACCGTAGACGTCTTGGACGATGGCTCTCATGAGGTGTCTCCCTCGGTGCCGGTGCTGTTCGAGCTGCCGGCAGGGGTCGCTGAATACTGAAAGACGCTGTCGAGCGGGACGCCGAAGACCTGGGCGATCTGGAAGGCCATCTCCAGCGACGGCGAGTAGCGGCCCTGTTCGATGGCGATGACCGTCTGACGGCTCACGCCGATGCGGCGGGCGAGTTCGGCCTGGGTCATCTCGCCCTGGGCGAAGCGCTGGGCCCGGATGGTGTTGGTGACCCTCGTCGCCTTCACCACGGGTGGAAACCGAACCGGTAGGAAATGATCTTGACTGCCGAGCCGAGCACCGACGACAGGACGAAGGCCAGGAAGATGGCATTGGCGATCCAGAACGGATCGGCCTCGGCCATCGCGAGGACCAGGCCGGTGACCCCGCCGATCACGACGAACGACTGCCCCACGTACTCGCCGAAGCGGTGGATCTCCCGGTCGCGCTGGTCCTTGAGGTTCGCGTCGCGCGGCGAGAACGCGGCGATCACGATGTGAGCGGCGATCGACGCGACGATCGACGAGCCGACCGTCCACAACAGGGCTCCCACGTACGGCACTTGGGTCAGCGGCACTCCTGCGGGGCGCCCCAGCACGATCCACAGGTAGACCGCGTACGACCCGACCGCAGCCACCAGCATGCTCCAGGCACGTTTTTCCTCGATTGCCACTCCCGCCCCCCATGTCAAGAAAACCAGACACTCGGAGTGTCAAGCAGTCACGACACCATGTCAAGTATTCTTGACTTACCCATCCCTGCCTACCGCAGCGTTCAGCGCACGGCGACCGGCGAGGAGCCACCCGGCATCACGAGGCGGGGCGCGCCCGTGCCGTCCGCCGGGACCGACCAGATGTCGCTCGCGCGTCCGTCACCGCCCGGCAGGGCGTAGGCGACGGTCATGTCATCGAGCCAGGCGGCCTGGTCGTCGACGCTGTGCGGCTCGGCCAGGGGGTGTTCGCGCATGGTCGGCAGGTCGAGGACGTACAGCCGCCAGGGTGCCGCGGGGTCGTCCGAGACCTTCTTCTTGAAGGCGATCCGGGAGTTGTCCGGCGACAGGGACGGACATTCGGCGTTCTCGCGCAACGCCGTCGCAGTCCAGTTCCGCAGGTCGCCCTCGACCAGGTGAGTGCGGCCCTTGGTCGAGACGGTGGCGTAGAAGCGGTTGTCGTCCCGGGCGAAGGTCACGCCCCAGTAGTTGACGTCGGGGGCGTGGTGGCGGGACCCGTCCAGGGTCAGCGGGATCTCCTCCATCGACTTGATCAGATAGCCGGTGTTCAGGTTCAGGACCGACGTCCGCGTGGAGAAGGCGGAGGTGGCGTAGGAGTCGCCGGTCGCGAACGTCGTCCAGGACAGCAGCCGCCCGGAGGCGGAGACGCGGGCCCGGTTGGGGATGCCCGGGACGGTCACGCGGCGGACCTCGCGCAGTTGCCGGTCGAGCACGAGGGCTTGGGTGCGCGCCGGGATGCCGGGCAGCTTGCGCAGGCACAAGGCCCGGTCTCCCGCGGCGTAGAACCGGTCGCAGGAGGGGCCCCCGGGCGCGCGGGAGCCGTCGGGGCCTGGACCGCGGGTGACCAGTCCGGTGGCCGGGTCCCGGAAGTAGAGACCGGGCTCGTCGAGACTGAACGTACCGTTCACGGGGGCCTGTGGGGACAGCCGGTCGCGATGCCTGGCATGCAGTACGTAGCCCAGCGAGCCGCCCGCGAGAACGAGTACGGCGGCCACCACGAGGGCGAGGCGGAGCTGCTGCGGGCGGGATTTCACGGCGCCTCCGGGGCGGCGAGGGCGGCCGCGGCAGGATCGGCGGCGGGCGCGGCGGCGGGATCGGCGGCGGGCAGGATGCGCCAGGCGGCCGCGAGCGCCCCGGCCAGCGCGAGCGCCGCGGCCCACAGGGCGGGCCCCTGCCCCCAGAAGGTCCAGACGGCCCCGAACCCGGCCGCGCCGAGCAGCCGGGCCAGCGCCTGGCCGGTCTGCAGCACCGCGAGACCGCCCGCCCGGCCGTGCGCGGGCAGCACGGGGCCGGCGAGCGCCATCAGAACGCCGTCGGTGAAGGCGTAGAAGATCCCCAACAGGACCAGTACCGCCACGACGGCCGGCCAGACGATGGGGATGAGCAGCACCGCGTACGCGCCGAGCAGGGCGAGGTGGCCGAGCAGGAAGGGCAGTCGCCGCCCGGTCCGGTCGGCGAGCCGGCCCGCCGGGACGGCGAGCAGCAGATATCCGGCCGCGGCGCCGAGCGGGAGCAGGGGGAACAGGGCGGGCGGGAGGTCGAGACCGCGCTGGAGCAACAGGTAGAGGAAGGCGTCGCCGATGGTCGCGGCGCCGAGGAGGGACGCGGCGTACAGGATGCGCCGGAAGGCGGGGTCGCGAAGTGCCGTTCGCCGCAAAGGGTTTGCTGCGGGGACGGAGGGGCGGGGCGCGGCGGGCGGGACGTACAGGACGAGGAGGAGCACGCCGAGCAGTCCGGTGCAGAAGCTGACGGCGAACACCGCGTCGTAGGCGTCTGCGGTCACCCACAGCACGGCGAACGCGGCCAGCGGGCCGAGGAGTGCGCCCGTGGTGTCCATGGCGCGGTGCACGCCGAACGCCCGGCCGAGCGTCTCCGGGGGACCGCTGAGCGAGATCAGGGCGTCGCGCGGGGCGGTCCGGATGCCTTTGCCGAGCCGGTCCGCGGCGAGTGAGGCGGCGATGCCGGCGGCGGCTCCGCCGGCGAGGAGCAGCCCGAGCCGGGAGAGCGCGGAAAGCAGGTAGCCGGCTCCGGCGACCCGTTTATGCCGGCCGCCGCGGTCGGCGAGCCGCCCGCCGAGGAGCCGTACGAGCGCGGTCGCGCCATTGAACATGCCGTCCAGGAAGCCGAATTGGAGCGGCGAGAGACCAAGGCCCAGGACGAGGTAGAGCGGGAGCACCGCCGTGACCATCTCGGACGAGACGTCGGTGACGAGGCTGACCGCGCCGAGCGCGAGGACGGTGGCGGGGACGCGCCGCCGGGCCCCTGGGGTGCGGGGCGGCGCGTCCGGGCGGCCGGTGTTGGCCAGGTACATCAGTGGCAGCTGTACTTCGGGCTCGTGTCCTTGACCTGTCCGTCGCTGCCGACGTAGGTCCAGCCGTAGCCCGAGTCGGTGAACTCCAGTTTCAGTACGCCGTATTGGCCGCTGATCCGCTTCTGGCTGTTGGGCTGGACGTCCTCGATCGGGTAGGGCTCGGCGCCGCCCATGCCTCCGACGACCTCCACGATCCCGCCTGCGGTGGCCTTGCCGTCGGGGTCCTGCGGGGCGAACCGCTCGTAGTGGTGGTCGTGCCCGTTGAGGACGAGGTCGGCCTTCGCGCCGTACAGGATCTTCCACACGGGCTTGGAGACCGGGTCGTTTCCGTGGCCGCCCGACGAATACAGCGGGTGGTGCCAGTAGGCGGCTATGCACTTCTTGCCGTGGGCGGCGAGATCGGCCCTGAGCCAGTCGATCTGGGCGGCCTGGTCGAAGGAGTTGGAGTCGAGGGCGATGAAGTGCCAGTTGCCCTCGTCGAAGCTGTAGTAGCTCTTGCCCTGCGGGTAGGCGATGCTCCCGAAGTAGCCCTTGTACCCGGCGAGGGAGCCGGCCGGGTCGTAGGTCTCGTGATTGCCCGGGACCGGGTGGGTCTTGGCCTTGAAGGCGCCCCAGGTCTTGTCGTAGTAGGCGCGGTAGTCCACGAGCCGGGCGTCGTCGTACTGGTTGTCGCCCATCGTCAGGTAGAACTTCGGATCGATCTGCCGGGCGAGCGCGGCGGTCTTCGGGTGTGCGCAGCCGCTGTCGGAGGCCGTGCACTGGGCGGCGATGTCGCCGGCGGCGACCACGGTGAAGGCGCCTGTGGGGGGCGGCCCGCCGTCGAGGGTGCCGTACACCTCGGCCTCGAAGAGCGAGTAGCCGTACGCCGTGCCGCGCGCGGTGCCGTGGACGCGCACGTACCTGCCCTTGCCAGAGAGCCCGGTCCAGTCGTCGGTGCCGCCGTTGCCTGCGGTTTCCTGGGCCACCGGGGTCCACGTCGCCCCGTCCGTGGACACCTCGACGCGGTACGCCTTGGCGTAGGCGGCCTCCCAGTTCAGCCTGACCCTGGAAATGGTGGCGGCGGCCCCGAGGTCGACCCGGATCCACTGGGGGTCCTTGCCCTCGGCGCTGGCCCAGCGGGTCGCGGGGGCGCCGTCGAAGGCGTTCTTGGCGCCGAGCGAGGAGCTCTCGGCGGAGGAGGCGGTGGCGGGCTTTCCACGCGAGATCAGCGGGTCCGCGGCGGCTCCGGCCCGGCCGGGCCAGGCGAGCAGGAGCCCGCCGACGAGGACGAGCGTGGCAGCGAGGACGAGGGGGAGGGTGTGGAGTCTGCTGCGGAACACGAGAGGTCGAGCGAAGGTATTCAGGTGCATACCTGTACTCCCTGGCCTTGGGGACGGCGAGAGCTGGACACCGGTGCGGGACACCACCCCCCGGCCGGGGGGCGGGCAGAGGGGCAGCGTCACGGCGGCCGGGGCAGAGCTCTCGCTGAGCGCGTCATGCCCGAGGAGGGGCACCGCGCCAAGCCGCCGACGGGGAGCGTAGCGGATAGGAAGGTTTCCTACCAGTAGTCCAACCCTGGCGTCGAGGTGGCGCGTTGGACCGTGATCCGTCCCACGCCCGCGCGCACGTGGGACGGCACCTCGACACGCGGACGGCGGCCCGGTGGGGCGCAGCCGGTCCCCGGGCGAGGTCACGCGCCCGCCAGCAGCACCTCCAGAGCCTCGGCCGTGGCCGGATGGAGACCGGTCAGTACCGCGCCCTGCGGGCCGGGATCCGTCGACTGCCAGGCCTCGTCGCAGCCCAGCAGGCTCGCGACCGCGTCGCACGTCGCCGGGTGGGCGGCGAGCAGTGTGCAACCGCGGTTGCCTCCGGCCGCCCGCCGCGTCGCGACCGCCGTTTCCGGCTGCTCCCGCCACGGCGGCACCCACTCGTCCAGTGCCGCGAGCCGGCCGGGGAAGATCCGCCCCGCCTCGCGGACCAGCAGCGGGGCCAGTTCGGCGCCGCCTGCTCGCAGAGTGGTGATCAGGGTCGGCAGCCACGGCAGCAGAACCGGGTCCGGCAGCCGTCCGAATGCGTGCGACACGGCCTCGACGACGAAGTCGGTGAGGCCCGGGACGGGTTCCAGGGCGTGTACGAAGCCGCTGAGGTAGCGCGGATAGGCGGGCACCACCAGAGGGTTGCCCAGCAGTTCGTCGCACCGCGCCCGCAAGTCCGCCCGGGAGAGGCGCCCGAGCTGCACCTGAGCCGCCCACAGCAGCGCCGTCTTCGGCGGGTCCTGAGGATGCGACTGGGCGACCGCCAGCTCGAGTTGGGTCCGGTCGCACCCCAGCGACAGCGCCAGGCTCTCCATGCTGAACAGGAAGCCCAGCGTCGCCGCCACGTGCCGGACGGTGGCGTCGTCGTCCGTGAACGCCGTCGGCAACAGGGTGCAGTAGTGCGCGTATCCCGTCTTGGCGAAGGACTCGATCCACGGCGGCAGCACCGGCTCGCCGGTGCGGTAGTACGCCAGCAGTCGCCGTACCCTGCGGAGCACCTCGGGTGCGCCGTCGACACTGCGTTCGGCGGAGAGCACGTCCAGAGCGCGTGCGCCGAGCTCGTCGGCGAGGCGGCGGCTGCGCAGGTACATCGTCGCGTCCTCGACGGTTTCCAGGACCGTCGCCGCGGTGGCCTGCGGGGCGTACGCCGTGCGGCGCAGGCGCTGCTCCAGGACCTGCTCGATGCTGACGCCCTCGTAGCCGAGCTCGATGAGCGCACGCTGGTGGGTGCCCAGCGAGAGGTCCCACGACTCCTGGATCGGCCGCTCCCCCAGCCTCCGCTCGCCCATGATCGGCCGGGCGGTGCCGTGCGGCATCAGGTACCGCAGCATCCACAGCACGTCGGAGCACTGCTCCAGCTCCGGCTGCCCCGCGATGTCCAGCAACGCCCGTTGCACTCCGCGTTGCTGGAGCTTGAGGTTGAGGGGCGCGAGCCGGTCGTGCACGTCGCGGGCCAGCGGTGGCAGCGCGTCGTAGCCGACCTGGCCGATCCGGTCGCCGCCCATCATGATCTCGACGAGGCGGCGCACGTCACGCCGGCCGGGCACCGCGTCCTTCTCGATGCAGGTGACGGCCGCGTCCTGGAAGTCGTACGGCGTCGGCCTGGCCCGGTCGCGCATCCGTGCCAGCAGGATCGACGTCTCGAACACCGCGATGGCGTCGGCGGTTGAGGCGAGGTAGCCGTTGCGGCGCGCGGCGCGCACGATCTCCACGGACCAGCCGAGCAGTTCCGCCTCGTCCAGCCGGTCCAGGACGGGTGGTTGGCGCAGGAACCCGGTCAGCTTGTCGGAGGACGGAAGCGCCGGTTCGGGAGCCGCGGCGGTCGGGGTTTGCTTCGCCTTCGGTCCGTTCGGCCCCTTCAGTCCCTTGGACCCCTTCGCGCCCGCTTGTCCGGCCAGGCGGTACGGCTCCACCCGCGTGCGTCTGACGTTCTTCGCCCAGACCGTCGAGGCGATCGACACCGAGCCGGCCGCGAGGCCGAACTGTGCCTCTATCGCCGCGTGGCTGGACGGGATCAGGCCGTGCAGCCACTTGGTGCCGCTGCGCGGGCTGATCTCGAAGGTGTCGGCGCCCTTGACGCCGAACTCCGCGACACGGCTGGCCGCGTGGAAGGCGCCGCAGACGTAGAGGCAGTCCGCGGGATCGGCGCCGGTGGCGGCCAGGTGCTGGCGCATCCTGGTCCACATGTAGCGCTCGCGGTCCTCGTCCACGCCCACCCGCCCCGGGTCGCCGGGTGCGAGGCGCCGGAACAGGCTGCCGATCAGGAGCATGACCTGGCGGTAGGTGTCGTGATCGCTGTCGCCGAGGGGCAGTTCGACGTACTGGTGCCACCACTCCGACCAATGCCGCACCTTGCCGTGACGCAGCAGGTGTTCCTCCAGCTCTGCGAAGCGCGGCCGGAGGTCACCGATCTCGACGCCGACCGCGTCGCCGTGCAGCGCTGCCTCCTCGTCGGCGGGCGGCGTGTCGGTGTCGGCGGCCTCACCGGGGTGTGTCCCGCGCGCGTCCCACTGGAAGACGTGGTCCGAGGACCGGTCGACCAGGACCAGTTCGACACCCGGAGTGTCCAGTGCGTACGCGATCGCCTGGTACTCGGCGGAGGCCTCGGTGATCGGTGCCACCACCGACAGCGGCGACCACTCGGCCGGGAAACCGTCGGTCTCGGTCGCGAACGCCTGCACCGCCACCGGGAGCTTGCAGTTGCGCAGTTCGGTCAGCAGCGGCGCCATGTCCTCGCACAGCTCCAGGTACACGACCTTCGGCTGCTTCTCCCGCAGGCGGCGCGCCATCGCGATCGCCGAGGCAGGCGAGTGGTGGCAGACGGGGAATATCTCCAGTGGCTCGCGCGCGGCGCGGTCGACGTCGTCGACGATGCCGAGGAGGATGCCCTCCAGGGCGTCTGGGCCGTCGGCGAACGTCGCTGCGGCCTCCTGCAGCTGCGCGCGCAGCGCCTTGAAGGTTCCCTCGTGCGTGCCGCTCATGACAGGGTGGCGATCGCGTCGCGGCCGCCCTCCAGGAACTCCGGCCAGCATCCGCCCTCCTCCTTGCTGCGGGGCTCGACGACGCCGTGCAGGTACTTGTTGAGGATGGCCAGGTCCTCGGGCTCGCGCCGGGCCAGTGATCCGACGATCGAGGACGCCAGCGCGTGGGCGGTCAGGGCACGCTCGCCGAAGAAGTCGCTGTGCAGGATCGCGTCTTCCAGCACGCCGATCTGTTCGGCGGTGGACAGCGCGGACTCCAGCTTCTCGTCGTCGCTGCCTGCCGCGGCCGCCGAGGCGCGCAGGTCGGCGAAGCTCTGCAGCAGCACGTCGAGCAGCGTCGGCGGCACGTCCAGTTCGAGCTGGTGGCGGCGGAGCAGTTCCTCGGTGCGGAAGCGGACGATCTCCGCCTCGCTCTTCTTGTTCGTCACCACCGGGATGCGGACGAAGTTGAAGCGGCGCTTGAGCGCCGAGGACAGGTCGTTGACGCCCCGGTCACGGCTGTTGGCGGTGGCGATGATCGAGAAGCCGGGCTTGGCGAAGACGATGCCGTCACTGTCCAGTTCCGGGACCGAGATGTACTTCTCGGACAGGATCGAGATCAGCGCGTCCTGGACGTCGCTGGTGGAACGGGTGAGTTCCTCGAAGCGGCCGATCGTGCCGGTCTCCATCGCGGTCATGATCGGTGACGGGATCATCGACTCCCGTGACTGGCCCTTGGCGATGACCATGGACACGTTCCAGGAGTACTTGATGTGGTCCTCGGTGGTGCCGGCGGTGCCCTGCACCACCAGCGTGGAGTTGCGGGAGATCGCCGCGGACAGCAGTTCGGCCAGCCAGCTCTTGCCGGTGCCGGGGTCGCCGATGAGCAGCAGCCCGCGGTCGGAGGCCAGGGTGACGATGGAACGCTCGACGAAACTGCGGTCGCCGAACCACTTCTGCGAGACCTCCCGGTCCAGGCCGTCGGCACGCTCGGAGCCAAGGATGAACAGGCGGACCATCTTGGGTGACAGGCGCCAGGAGAAGGGCTTGGGGCTGTCGTCGATGGACTCCAGCCAGTCCAGTTCCTCGGCGAACTTGATTTCGGCGGGGGCGCGCAACATGTCGGACATGAGAGGGCCTTTCTAAGCGAGGAACGTCTTGAGTTCGTGGACGAGCTTGCGGATGTGGCCGGAGAGCACCGGCGTACCGAGGTCCTTGAAGCGCTCCCGGAACCACGGGTTGACACTGCCGCGGCCGGAGCTGGTCACCGAGCCGACCGGGATGAACTTGGCCCCGGAGCGGTGGATGGCGGCCATGGACTCGAACAGCGGCTCGGTCTGCCATTCGTAGAAGTCGGAGATCCACACGACGACGGTGTTGCGGGGCTCGGCGATCTTCGGCTGGGCCAGCGCCATCGCGACCGTGCCGTCGGTGCCGCCGCCGAGCTTGGTGCGCAGCAGGGTCTCGAAGGGGTCGTGGACCCACGGCGTGAGGTCGAGCGCCTGCGTGTCGTACGCGATGAGGTGGACGTCCACCTTCGGCAGCCCGGCGAAGATCGACGCCAGGATGGTGCAGTTCACCATCGAGTCGACCATCGACCCCGACTGGTCCACGACGACGATCAGCCGCTGCGGTGTCGTCTTGCGGACGGTGTGGCGGTAGTAGAGGCGGTCGACGTACAGCCGCTCCTCCTCCGGGCTCCAGTTGGTGAGGTTCTTCCAGATCGTGCGGTCGAGGTCGAGGTTGCGGAACACCCGCTTGGGCGGGACCGAGCGGTCCAGGGCGCCTGCCGTGGCCTTCTCCACCTGGGTGCGCAGTACCTCGGCGACCTCGTCGACGAAGCGGCGGATCAGGGCCTTGGCGTTGGTCAGTGCCACGCCCGAGAGGTTGTTCTTGTCCCGCAGCAGCTGCTCGATCAGAGACATGCTCGGGGTCAGCTGCGCGGCGAGCTCGGAGTCGGCCAGCACCTCGCGCAGGCGCATCCGCTTGACGAGGTCCGCCTCGATGGCTGCGAGGTCCGGGCCGATCTCCGGAATCAGCCGGCTGAGGTCGGGTGTCGTGCCGCGCCCACCGGTGCCGGCCGGGCTGACTCCCCGTCTCGCGCCCGCTCCCCCGGCGCGGCCGCCGCGCAGCTCTCCGGGGCTGCACCCGAGCGCGCGCTCCAGCCAGCCCGCATCGGACTGCCAGCGCGTCAGCTGTCCGGCGGTGACCGTCCCCGAGCCGGAGGCGAAGACGTTCAGCAGCACCTTCGACACCAGTGCGGCACGCCGGACTTCGGCAGCCCGGTCGCGTGCACCGTCCTCATCCGGCTCGGGCGCCATCAGACCGTCGAACTCGGCGGCCAGCTCCGGGTGTCGCTGCACGACGGAGTCGACGGAGGCCTGCGGGTCCAGCAGCGAGGTCGGCAGACCGATGTCCTCGACGACGGCGAGGCTCGCCGATTCGAGTGCGGCCTGCTCCTCCTGGTCGAAGAGACGGGCGAGGAGCCGCCAGTACAGGACCTGGCGACGGTTCTCGTCGGTGTCCACCGCGGGTCCTGTCATGTGCTCCGTCATTTCCGCAGCAGCCTTCCGGCGCGTTCCCGCAGCACGGCCACGGCGTCGGTGGCGGCCTTCTCGGCCCTGACCCCGGCCTTGTCGGTGGTTCCCCCGGCCCAGCCCCCGGCGTGGATCGCGACGGCCTTCTTCCGTACGGTCGTCTCGACGGCCAGGGGCTGGATCCGGTACGTCCCCGCGTCCCAGCGGAGCAGCCCGATGCACGCCCCGGAGGCCGCGACGGCTTCGGGGGTGAGCGGTCCGGCGGCCGGGATCCGGTCGGTGTCGACGGCCAGGGGGTGTCCGGCGACGGTGAACGTGAGCGCGTCGTCCTCCTTCTGAGCGGCGTAGCCCTCCAGGAACACGGGCACGGAGATGCGCGCCGGGTGCCGGTCCAGCGGTGCGGTCGGTGCCCCGGTGGCGGTCGGCAGGGCGACGCGGGCCGTGGCGAAGGCGTCGGCGGGCTCGCCCGGGCGTGCGTGCCCGTCGCTCCAGACGAGGTCGCCCTCCGCCGTGACCGGCATGTCGGTGATCTCCATCGAGCGGCCCTCGCTGACGGCTGCCAGGAGTGACATGTGCGGGCGGAGCAGCTGCCATAGGCCGGCTCCGACGACCGTGTCGGGTTTCGGCACCGACACTCCGGCGCGCACCAGGCGGGACGCGCCGCCTTCTGCGGGCTCGAACACCGCGTGGACCTGGGCCTGTACGGCGGTCGCGTGTTCTTGCAGGTCGACGCCGAGGGGCAGGAGCCGGCCGGTGAGCGCACCGCTCAGGTGCGCATCGGCCGCACCCGGCAGCGTGAGCAGCATCGCGCGCGACCACAGGTCCGCCCAGCGGCGTGCCGGTACGCGTTCCAGCGTCGCGCCCGGGCAGGACGCGGCGAGTTCGGCGGCGAAGCCGTCGAGGAGCGTCGCCAGGCGGCGCAGCGCCGGGTCCGGAAGCATCGCGGAGACGACCTGCGCCGACCCGGAGACCACATCGTGGTCGATGCCCTGCCAGCCGGTGCGCGCCAGGTCGCAGAGCCAGGAGCGGGCGGCGGCGAGCAGGTTCACCGGCTGCCGCCTTCCGGGCGCGGGGACGCTCTCCCCGCCGCGGGGGCGGCCTGTGGCCTCCTCGACGCGCGTGGTCAGCGCGTCGTGGACGGATCCGAGGAGTGCGGTGCGGGCGGCGGCGAGGGCGAGGTAGTGGTCCTCCCCCGCGGCTCCGGCGGCCGCCTTCTCGGCCGCCTCGGCGACCCTGGAGGCCAGGGGCGTCCCGGCGACGGCATGGGCGAGCTCCGTCAGGCCGGCGGCCTGGGCGGGGCGGGGGCGCAGCAGGCCGGCGACGAGGGCCCGGTCGAAGGCGTCGACGGCCGCCAGGGCCTCATCCAGCCCGGCGACGGTTCCGGCGAGCAGGTCCGCGCGCATCACGCCACCGCCCTGGTGGGCGGGAACCAGTGCATCTCCGGCAACGGCGCGGTGACCGGCGCGAGTTCCAGATACGCCAGGTGGCGCAGGAACCGGCTGAAGACGGGCGCGGCGGCCTTGGTGTCCCCCTGCGGCGGACGTGCGCTGATCATGTCGGCGGTGAGGGTCTGCGCGCTGGGTTCCCCGGCCACGGCCTCGGCCTTCAGGTAGCGGGCCACGCGCTCGACTCCGTACTGCAGCACCGCCTCGGTGATCAGAGCACGGATGTGATTGCAGAACGAGCCCCGCGCGCCACCGCAGGGCCGGTTGTTGTTGGTGCTGCAGGCGAACGCATAGCTGCCGGCCGCCACTGACGAGACGTAGACCCGCTCTATGTCCGAACCGCTGGACACCACGCCCTGCAGGCGTCCGTCGGCCAGTTCGACGAACGGGACCTTGGCGAGCTTGCGCGGCCGCGCGGGTGCCATCACCCGTGCCGTGCTCGACCTCTCCCAATCTGACAACGCACCATCTCCTATGCACCGAGGGGGCGTCCGCGCCACATCGGCGGGACACGACTGAACATAGGTGCGACCACTGACATTGATACTCGTAGCGGGTTCCGGTGGTCGTGGCTCTGCCACTGACTGACGCCCTGCTGGGCTGTCTTCCCGTTGTACCGTCCGGCT
>NZ_JBEZLW010000023.1:0-103222 GCF_040652395.1 Streptomyces sp. NPDC048269 | reverse complement strand
CGTCGAACGCCTCGGCGAACACCGGGAACGCGGCGTACAACTCCCGCCCCATCCCCAGCCGCTGCGCCCCCTGCCCCGTGAACAGGAACGCCGTCCGCCCGCCGCGCCGGATCTGGCCGGTCACCACCCCGGGGTGTTCCTCGCCCGCCGCCAGGGCGGCGAGCCCGCTCTCGCGGTCGCCCACCACCACCGCCCGGTGGGCGAAGGCGGTGCGCGAGGTGACCAGGGAGAACCCGATGTCGCCCGCCCTGGCCCCGTCGATGTCCAGGCCCCGCAGGCGTGCGGCCTGGGCGGCCAGCGCCTGCGGGGTCTTCGCCGACAGCGCCCACGGCTCGAGGGGGAGTGCGGCCCGCACAGCCGGCTCCCCGGCGCCTGCGGGCGCCTCCTCGACGATCACGTGGGCGTTCGTCCCGCTGATCCCGAACGACGAGATCCCCGCCCGCCGCACACCGGTCCCGGCCTCCCACTTCCGGGCCTCGGTGAGCAGTTCCACGCTCCCGGCCGACCAGTCGACCTGGTCCGACGGCGCGTCCACGTGCAGGGTCGGTGGCAGTACGCCGTGCCGCAGGGCCATCACCATCTTGATGACGCCCGCGACACCCGCCGCCGCCTGGCTGTGCCCCATGTTCGACTTGATGGACCCCAGCCACAGCGGCCGGCCCTCGGGCCGGTCCTGCCCGTACGTCTCCAGCAGGGCCTGCGCCTCGATCGGATCGCCCAGCGTCGTACCGGTGCCGTGGGCCTCGACCACGTCCACCTCGGCCGCCGACAGCCCGGCATCCGCCAGCGCGCGACGGATCACCCGCTGCTGTGCGGGACCGTTCGGCGCGGTCAGACCGTTCGACGCGCCGTCCTGGTTCAGCGCCGAGCCCCGGACGACGGCCAGCACCCGGTGGCCGTTGCGCCGCGCGTCCGAGAGCCGCTCCAGCAGCAGCACCCCGGCGCCTTCCGAGCAGGCCACGCCGTCCGCCGAGGCCGCGAAGGACTTCGACCGGCCGTCGGCGGCCAGGCCCTGCTGGGTGCTGAAGTAGACGAACATGTCCGGTGTGGACATGACGGTGACCCCACCGGCCAGGGCGAGATCGCACTCGCCCGCCCTCAGTGCCTGGGCAGCCGTGTGCAGGGCGACCAAGGACGAGGAGCACGCAGTGTCCACGCTCACCGCCGGTCCTTCGAGACCCAGCGTGTAGGCGACCCGCCCCGAGACCACGCTGCCCGCGGTGGTGCTGCCGGGCTCCCGGCCCAGGGCGTAGTCGTGGTACATCACCCCGGCGAACACTCCGGTCGAACTGCCCTTGAGCGTGGTGGGGTCGATGCCCGCCCGCTCGATCGCTTCCCAGGACACCTCCAGCAGCAGCCGCTGCTGGGGGTCCGTCATCAGCGCCTCGTTCGGGCTGATCCCGAAGAACACCGGGTCGAACTCTGCCGCGTCGTAGAGGAAGCCGCCTTCACGGGCGTACGTTTTGCCCGGTGAGCCCGGCTGCGGGTCGTAGACCTCGGGATCCCAGCCGCGGTCCTCCGGGAACCCGCCGATGGCGTCGACGCCGCCGGAGACGAGCTGCCACAGCTCCTCGGGGGTGGTGACCCCGCCCGGGTACCGGCAGCCCATCCCCACGATCACGATCGGGTCGCCGTGGCGGGAAGGGCGGCGCTCGGCCTCGGCGAGGCGGCGACGGGCGTCTCGCAGGTCGGATGTGGCCCGCTTCAGATACTCGAGAAGCCGCTCCTCGTTGCTCACCGAGACCTACTCCCTCTGGTCGGACATACCGTGGCGACCCGCGTGTCGTACCTGGTCGTTCAGTTGATCGGTGGGAACGCTACTGAGCTGCCGGAAGGGCGGCCTACCCTTAACCCACCCCTGCCGCGGGGGCCTGCGGACGAGGGGGAGAACACGTGAAGGGCCGGGGTGCGTGACGGCTGTCGTGCAGCTGTCACGCACCCCGGCCCGGGGTGCCGGATCCGCCGTGGGTCGGGCGGTCAGGGGGTCGCGGGGGTGCCGAGCTCGTTGTCGAGGATGTCGAACAGCTCGTCCGCGGTGACCTCGTTCAGGTCGTCCTGGCCACGGTCCGGGATCTCCGGTGTGGCATGCCCCTGGGCATGTATCAGTGGCCCGTCGAGCCGGCCGGCCAGTTCCCGCAGCCGCTCGGCCAGCCGCGCCCTGTCGGGGCCGGCGGGCGGGGCGGAGGCCGTCAGGAGGGCTTCCAGCCTCGTGAGGTCGGACTCCACCCCCGGGGCGGGTGCGGCCGGTACGAGGCGCGCGGCGATGTAGGCGGCGACCTCCGCCGCGCTCGGGTAGTCGAAGATCAGCGTGGCGGGCAGCCGCAGTCCACTGGCCGCGTTCAGCTGATTGCGCAACTCCACCGAACCGAGTGAGTCGAAGCCCAGCTCGCCGAAGGCACGGTCGGGTTCGACGGCGTCGCCGGACGCATGGCCCAGTACGGCCGCGGCATGGCCCCGTACGACCTCCAGGATGATCCGGGTCCGCTCCTCCTCGTCGTGACCTGCGATGCGCTCGGCCAGCGGGGCGCCCGCCGGCGCCGTCGGCCCGGCCGCGGTCCCCTTGCGGGCGGCGGGGGCCAACCCTCTCAACAGGGCGGGCAGTTCGTCCGTACGGGTGCGCAGCGCCACCGGGTCCACCTGGAGCGGGACGGTCACCGGCGCGCCCGACGCCAGCGAGGCGTCGAACAGGGCGAGCGCTTCGGCCTCCGACAGGGCGGGGGTGCCGGCGCGGCGCATGCGTTCCAGGTCCGCGTCGGTGAGGTGGGCGGCCATGCCCGTGCTGACGTCCCAGAGGCCGAAGGCCATCGCGGTGGCCGCCAGGCCCTGCGCGCGGCGGTGAGCGGCGAGCGCGTCGAGGAAGACGTTGGCCGCCGCGTAGTTGCCCTGACCGGCCGCCAGGACCAGACCGCCGGCGGACGAGAACATCACGAACGCCGACAGGTCCAGGTCCTCGGTCAGCTCGTGCAGGTGCCAGGCCGCGTCCGCCTTCGGGCGCAGGACGGCGTCCATGCGCTCGGGGGTCAGAGCGCCGACCACACCGTTGTCCGCCACACCGGCGACGTGCACCACACCCGACAGCGGGTAAGCCGGATCCACCCCGTCCAGCAGGGCGGCGAGCGCCTCCCGGTCCGCGACGTCACACGCCGCGACCGAGACCCGCGCACCCAACCCGGTGAGATCGGCCACGAGTTCGCCGACGCCGGGGGCGTCAGCCCCTCGCCGGCCCGCCAGCAGCAGATGGCGCACCCCGTGCTCGACCACGAGGTGGCGGGCCACCAGGGCCCCCAGACCGCCCGTACCGCCGGTGATCAGAACCGTCCCGGTGCCCTCCCACACGGGCCCGACGTCGGCGCCCGCTTCGGCCGTCAGCCTCGCCAGCCTCGGAACCGATGCCCGACCCGCGCGAACCGCCGCTTCCGGTTCTCCCAGGGACAGCGCCACACCGAGATCGGCCGACCCGTCGGTGTCCACGAGCACGAACCGGCCGGGGTTCTCCGCCTGCGCCGCGCGCACCAGACCCCACACCGGAGCCTGCCGCACGTCGACGGCCTCGTGGCCGCCGACGGCCACCGCACCCCGCGTGACCACGGCCAGCACGGCCCCGTCGGAACGCTCGTCCGCCAGCCACTCCTGCACCGCGGCCAGGACCCGCTGCGCGTGGGTCCGTACGTCCACGAGCACGTCGGCGGTGGCGGCCACGTCGGCACAGTCCAGGACCACGGCGTCGGGCGCGGCGGCCGGAGCGCCGGCCGGGGCGGGCTGCCACTCCACGTGGAGCAGCGAGTTCCCGGTGCCCGCGCTCAGCTGCTCGGCCGACACGGGCCGGGAGAGGAGGGACTCGACCGACAGCACGGGACGGCCGTGCTCGTCGGCGATGGTGAGCGAGAGGCCGTCCTGCTGGGCGACGGGGGTGATCCGCACCCGCAGGGACTTGGCTCCCGGGGAATGCAGGGCGACTCCGTTCCAGGCGAAGGGCAGCAGGGTTTGTCCGCCGCCCTCGCGGCCCGGAATGCCGAGCAGGCCGACGTGCATGGCCGCGTCGAACAGGGCGGGGTGGAGCCCGAACCGGGCGGCATCCTCGTGGGTCCGCTCCGGCAGGGAAACCTCGGCGTAGAGGGCGTCGCCGAGCCGCCAGGCCGCCGTGAGGCCCTGGAAGACGGGCCCGTAGTGGTACCCGGCTGCGGCGAGGTCCGGGTAGGCGGCGGAGACGGTCAGCTCCTCTGCTCCCCTCGGCGGCCACTCGGTGAGCGCCTCCCCGGCGTCCGCGGGCGACGGGGAGAGGACGCCGTCGGCGTGGCGGGTCCACGGCAGGTCGGGCTCATCGTCGGCGCGCGAGTGGACCGCCACCGTGCGGCGCCCCGTCCCGTCGGCCGGGCCGACGACGACCTGGACGGCGATACCGCCCCGGTCGGGCAGGATCAGCGGGGCCTGCAGGGTGAGTTCTTCGAGCAGTCCGCAGCCCACCTGCCGGCCGGCGCGTACCGCCAGCTCCACGAAGCCGGTACCGGGCAGCAGGACGCTGCCCAGGACGTCGTGGTCGGTGATCCAGCCGTGGGTGCTCGCGGACAGCCGGCCGGTGAGCACGGCTCCCGCGTCGTCGGGCAGCTCGACGGCCGCCCGCAGCACCGGGTGGTCGATCCCGACCTGCCCGGTGTCTGCGGTTCCGCCGGCCGCCGAAGGAGCCGTCATCCAGTAGCGGGTGCGCTGGAAGGCGTAGGTGGGGAGGTCGACGCGCCGGGTGGCGCTGCCGGTGCAGAAGGCCGCCCAGTCGACGGCCACGCCGTGTACGTGGAGCTGGGCGAGGGCCGTGATCAGCGCCTCGGGCTCGGGGCGGTCCTTGCGGACGGCCGCGGCGAGGACGGCGTCGTCCAGGCTCTGTGCGGCGAGACCGGTGAGGATGCCGTCCGGGCCGATCTCCAGGAACCGGGTCGCGCCCTGCTGCTCCAGCGTGCGGACCGCGTCGGCGAAGCGGACGGCCTCGCGGACCTGCCCGACCCAGTACTCGGGCGACCGCCACGCCTCGGTCAGCTCACCCGACACCGTGGAAAGCACGGGGACACACGGCTCGGCGTACGCCAGCTCACCAGCGATGGACCGGAACTCCTCCAGCATCGGATCCATCAGCGCCGAGTGGAAGGCATGCGACACCGACAGCCGGCTGGTCTTACGACCGGCCGCGGTGAAGTGCTCGCCCACGGCCAGGACCGCGGCCTCGGTACCCGAGACCACCACCGACTGCGGACCGTTGACCGCGGCGACACCGACCCCGTCGGTGAGCAGCGGCAGTACCTCTTCCTCGGTCGCCTGGACGGCCAGCATCGCTCCACCGGCGGGCAGCGCCTGCATCAGACGCCCACGGGCCACCACGAGCCGGGCCGCGTCCGCCAGGGAAAACACCCCGGTGACATGCGCGGCGGCCAGCTCACCGATCGAGTGCCCGGCCACGAGGTCGGGCTTCACACCCCAGGCCTCGACCAGCCGGAACAGCGCCACTTCGAAGGCGAAGAGTGCGGGCTGAGTGATCGCGGTCGCGTTCAGAGCGTCCGCGTCCCCACCCCACACCACCTCACGGAGCGACCGCCCCAGCAGCGGATCGACCTCCGCGCAGACCGCGTCGAACGCCTCGGCGAACACCGGGAACGCGGCGTACAACTCCCGCCCCATCCCCAGCCGCTGCGCCCCCTGCCCCGTGAACAGGAACGCCGTCGAGCCCTTCGCCACCGCGCCGCTGACCACACCCGGGTGCTGCTGCCCCGCGGCCAGCGCCGCGAGAGCTCCCGCGCGGTCGTCGCCCACGACCACGGCCCGGTGCTCCATGACACCGCGCGACGTGGCGAGGGCTCGCCCGATGTCCTCAGGGCCGTACGCGTCCGCCACCGCGAGCAGCCGCTCGGCCTGAGCGGCCAGCGCCTGCGCCGACTTCGCCGACACCACCCACGGCACGACGGGCAGTCCCGGTCCCGGCTCCGCCGCGGCTTCGGCCACGGCTGCCTCCGGCGCCTCCTCCACGATCACGTGCGCGTTGGTACCGCTCAGCCCGAACGAGGAGACGGCGGCCCGGCGCGGCCGGTCCGTCACGTCCCACTCGCGCGCTTCGGTCAGCAGTTCCACGTCACCCGCCGACCAGTCGATCTGGTCCGAACGCTCCTCGGCGTGCAGGGTCGGCGGCAGCATCCCGTGCCGCATCGCCATCACCATCTTGATGACGCCCGCGACACCGGCCGCGGCCTGCGTGTGGCCGAAGTTGGACTTGACGGAGCCCAGCCACAACGGCTGCCCCTCGGCCCGGCCCTGCCCGTACGTCGCGAGCAGTGCCTGCGCCTCGATAGGGTCGCCCAGCCGGGTGCCCGTGCCGTGCGCCTCGACCGCGTCGACCTCGGCCGCCGAGAGACCCGCGTCCGCCAGGGCCTGGCGGATCACCCGCTGCTGTGCGGGACCGTTCGGGGCGGTCAGACCGTTCGACGCACCGTCCTGGTTCAGCGCAGAGCCCCGCACCGTCGCCAGTACCGGGTGCCCGTTGCGCCGCGCGTCGGAAAGCCGCTCCAGGAGCAGCATCCCCGCGCCCTCGCCCCAGCCCGTCCCGTCCGCGCCCGCCCCGAAGGACTTGCAGCGGCCGTCCATGGACAGGCCGCGCTGCTCGCTGAAGTAGACGAGCATGTCGGGCGTGGACATCACGGTCACACCGCCCGCCAGGGCGAGGGAACACTCCCCCGACCTGAGCGCCTGCGCCGCCATGTGCAGCGCGACCAGCGAGGACGAGCAGGCCGTGTCGACCGTCACCGCGGGCCCTTCCAGACCCAGGGTGTAGGCGACCCGTCCGGAGACGAGGCTGCCCGCCGTGCCGCCGGCGTAGTCGTGGTACATCACCCCGGCGTACACACCGGTCCGGCTGCCCTTCAGCGTGGCCGGGTCGACCCCGGCCCGTTCGATCGCCTCCCACGAGGTCTCCAGCAGCAGCCGCTGCTGCGGGTCCATGGTCAGCGCCTCGCGCGGGCTGATCCCGAAGAACGCCGGGTCGAACTCGGCCGCGTCGTAGAGGAAGCCGCCGTCGCGGGCGTACGACTTGCCCGGCACACCGGGCTCCGGATCGTAAACCCCCGGATCCCAGCCCCGGTCGTCGGGCAGCGGGGCGATCGCGTCCACCCCGTCGGCGACCAGCCGCCACAGGCCGTCCGGCGTGGTCACCCCACCCGGGTAGCGGCAGGCCATGCCCACGATGACGATCGGGTCGTCGTCCGTGGCGCGGACGGCGACGGCCGCCCCCTGTGCGGTGCTCGCGTCCTGAGCGCCGTCGAGGAGTTCTCGTACGTACGCCGCGGCCGCTTCGGCCGTCGGGTAGTCGAAGATCAGTGTGGCCGGAAGCCGTAGCCCGGTGGCCGAGTCGAGCCGGTTGCGCAGTTCGACGGCGGTCAGCGAGTCGAAGCCCAGCTCGTCGAAGGCGCGCCCGGGTTCGATGGCG
This sequence comes from Streptomyces sp. NPDC048269, assembly GCF_040652395.1. Lineage (NCBI taxonomy): Bacteria > Bacillati > Actinomycetota > Actinomycetes > Kitasatosporales > Streptomycetaceae > Streptomyces > Streptomyces sp. NPDC048269. Next base: position 95,763 of record NZ_JBEZLW010000023.1, on the reverse strand, counting down.
TCGCCCGAGGCGTGCCCCAGGACGGTCGCGACCGTCGTACGGACCAGGTCGAGCACGGCGGCGCCGCGGTCGGCTCCGGTCAGCCCGGCGAGCCTGCCGTGCAGCGCCGGGGAGCCGGACCCGGTACGGGTCGTCCGGCGGCCGGGGGTGCGTACGAGACCCAGCAGCAGGGCGGGTGTCCCGTCGGCGTGCGCACGCAGCACGCCGAGGTCCAGGCGGACCGGCACGGTGGCCGCGGCACCCGAGCGCAGCGCGGCGTCGAAGAGGGCGAGTCCGCGGCCGGCGGGGAGGGCGGGGGTGCCCGCCTGCCGCATCCGTTCCAGTTCGGCGGCACCGAGCCGGGTGCCCATGCCGCCTGCCGTGTCCCACAGTCCGAAGGCCAGGGAGACGGCGGCCAGTCCGCGGGCGCGGCGGTGGGCGGCGAGGGCGTCGAGGAAGGCGTTGGCGGCGGCGTAGTTGCCCTGGCCCGTCGAGCCGAGGGTGCCGGCGATGGACGAGAACAGGGCGAACGCGGTGAGGCCCAGGCCCTCGGTCAGCTCGTGCAGGTGCCAGGCGGCGTCCGCCTTGGGGGCGAGGACGCCGCTGACCCGCTCGGCGGTGAGCGAGGTGATCACGGCGTCGTCGAGTACGCCCGCCGCGTGGACCACTCCGCGCAGGGGGTGCTCGGGATCCACCCCGGCCAGGAGCGCCGCGAGGGCGTCCCGGTCGGACACGTCGCACGCGGCGACCGAGACGTGCGCGCCCAATGCCTCCAGGTCGCCCACGAGTTCGGTGACACCCGGCGCGTCCGGGCCGCGCCGGCCGGCCAGCAGCAGATGGCGGATCCCGTGCTCGGTCGCCAAGTGCCGGGCCACCAGGGCTCCCAGGCCCCCGGTGCCGCCGGTGATGAGGACCGTCCCGTCCGTGTCCCAGACGGTCTCGGGCCCGACGGCGGAGGTGACGCGGACCAGCCTGGGGACCAGTACCCGGCCGTCGCGTACGGCGGACTCCGGTTCGCCCTGCGCCCGTGCGAGGCCGACGTCCCCGGTCCCGCCCGTATCCGCGCCCGCGTCCGCGTCCAGGAGTACGAACCTGCCGGGGTTCTCCGCCTGCGCAGCCCGCACCAGACCCCACACCGGGGCCTGCCGTACGTCGACCGGACCGTCGTCACCGATCGCGACCGCACCGCGCGTGACGACGACGAGGGTCGACGTGGTGAACCTCTGGTCGGCCAGCCACGTCTGCAGCACTTCCAGGACCCGCCCGGCCAGGGCGTGGACGGCGGACGGCACGTCCTCGCCGGCCGCGGCGCACTCCAGGACGACCGTGCCGTCGACCGGCCCCTCGGCGGGTACGTCCTCCCACCGCGTCCACTCCCCCGACGACACGGAGTCCGCGGGCTGCCATACGACCCGGTAGAGCGGGTCCTGGGCCGGACCGCCGGTCCCGGACTCCTCCACCGCGCGGCCGACGACACCGCCGACCGCCGCGACCGGGGCGCCGTCGGCGTCCGCGATCTCCAGGGAGAGGCTCTGCGGGGTGGGCCGGGAGATCCGTACGCGAACCGCCGACGTGCCGACCCCGAACAGCCGGACGTCCTTCCACACGAACGGCAGGACGGTGGCGCCGTCGTCGTCATCGGCGCCGTCCAGCAGCGCGGCGTGCATCGAGGCGTCCAGCAGCGCCGGGTGCAGCCCGTACGCGTCCGCCACACCGGCGGCGGACTGGTCCAGTGCGACCTCGGCATAGACGGCTCCGCCCTGCCTCCAGGCTCCGGTCAGGCCCTGGAAGGCCGGCCCGTAGGCGAGACCGCGCTCACGCAGGGCCTCGTACGCGCCGTCGAGAGGGAGCGGGACGGCGCCGGGCGGGGGCCAGGCGGCCAGGTCGAAGGCGGGCGTGTCCAGGCCTTCTGCGAGGACGCCTTCCGCGTGCAGGGTCCAGTCGGAGTCCGGGAGGCTCTCGTCCCGCGCGTACACCCCGACCGTGCGCCGCCCTGTCCCGTCGGCCGCGCCGACGACGACCTGTACGGCGACGGCTCCGTCCTCGGGGAGGACGAGTGGCGCGTGCAGGGCGAGCTCTTCCAGTACGTCGCAGCCCGCGTGGTCGCCCGCGCGGATCGCCAGTTCCACGAATCCCGAGCCGGGGAAGAGGATCGCGTCCCGCACCACGTGGTCGGCGAGCCAGGGATGCGCGGCGACGGCGAGCCGTCCGGTGAGGACGGCGCCCCCCGAGTCGGCCAGGGTCACCACCGCGCCGAGCAGCGGGTGGGCGTGGGAGGCGGCCGACCGCACCGCGTCGGCCCAGAACCGGGTGCGCTGGAAGGGATAGGTGGGGAGGTCGACGCGGCGGGCACCGGCGTCGGCGTAGTACGCCTGCCAGTCGACGTGTACGCCGTCCACGTGCAGCCGGGCGAGGGCCTCGACCAGTGCTTCGGGCTCGGGGCGGTTGCGGCGCAGGGCCGGTACGAGGACCGCCTGCCCGGAGTCGGCGCTCTGCTGGGCGAGTCCGGTGAGGATGCCGTCGGGGCCGATCTCCAGGAAGCGGGTCACTCCCTGCCGCTCCAGGGCGCGGACGGCGTCGGCGAAGCGGACGGCCTCGCGGACCTGGCCGACCCAGTACTCCGGCGACTGCCACGCCTGGCTCGGCTCGCCCGTCACCGTGGACACGGCCGCGATCCGCGGCTCGGCATACGTCAACTGCCGTGCCAAAGAGCGGAATTCGTCGAGCATCGGCTCCATCAGCGCCGAGTGGAAGGCGTGCGACACCGACAGCCGGCTCGTCTTGCGGCCGGCCGCGGTGAAGTGCGCGCCGACCGCGAGGACGGCGGCCTCGTCGCCCGAAACGACCACGGATTCGGGCCCGTTGACGGCGGCGACGCCCACCCCGTCGGTGAGCAGCGGCAGGACCTCTTCCTCGGTCGCCTGGACGGCGAGCATCGCTCCACCGGCGGGCAGCGCCTGCATCAGGCTGCCCCGGGCCACCACCAGCCGGGCCGCGTCCGCCAGGGACAGCACCCCGGCGGCGTGGGCCGCGGCCAGCTCGCCGATCGAATGCCCGGCCACCACGTCGGGCGCGACGCCCCAGGCCTCGACCAGCCGGAACAGGGCCACTTCCAGGGCGAAGAGGGCGGGCTGGGTGATCGCGGTGGCGTTCAGGGCCTCCGCGTCCCCGCCCCACACCACCTCGCGCAGGGACCGGCCCAGGTGGGGGTCGACCTCCGCGCACACGGCGTCGAAGGCCTCGGCGAACACCGGGAAGGAGGTGTACAACTCCCGCCCCATCCCCAGCCGCTGCGCGCCCTGTCCCGTGAACAGGAAGGCGGTCCGCCCGCCGGTCCGTGCCTGGCCGGTCACCACCCCGGGGTGTTCCTCGCCCGCCGCGAGGGCGGCGAGCCCGCTCTCGCGGTCACCGACCACCACCGCCCGGTGGGCGAACAGGGAGCGGGAGCCCGCCAGGGAGTAACCGACGTCCACCGGCCGGAGCCCGTGCCCGCCGTCGTCCTCGGCCGCCTTCGCGAGGAGCCCCGCCGCCTGGTCCGCCAGGGCCTGTCCCGTCTTGGCCGACACCGGCCACGGCACCACCGGCGGCGGCGTCCCCGCCGCCGCTCCGTCCGCCGGCTCCTCGGCCGGCGCCTGCTCCACGATCACGTGTGCGTTGGTCCCGCTCAGCCCGAACGAGGAGATCCCCGCCCGCCGCGGCCGGCCCTCGGCCCGCCACTCCCGGGCCTCGGTGAGCAGTTCCACGCTCCCCGCCGACCAGTCGACCTGGTCGGAGGGCGCGTCCACGTGCAGGGTCCGCGGCAGCACGCCGTGCCGCATCGCCATGACCATCTTGATGATGCCCGCGACACCGGCCGCGGCCTGGGTGTGGCCGAAGTTGGACTTGACGGAGCCCAGCCACAGCGGCCGCTCCGGGGGCCGCTTGCGCCCGTACGTGGCCAGCAGCGCCTGGGCTTCGATCGGGTCGCCCAGCCGGGTGCCCGTGCCGTGCGCCTCGACCGCGTCCACGTCGGCGGCCGAGATCCCGGCGTCCGCCAGGGCCTGGCGGATGACCCGCTGCTGCGCCGGACCGTTCGGGACGGTCATGGCACTGGACGCGCCGTCCTGGTTGACGGCCGAGCCGCTCACCAGGGCGAGCACCGGGTGACCGTTGCGCCGGGCGTCGGAGAGCCGCTCCAGGAGCAGGACGCCCGCGCCCTCGCCCCAGCCGGTGCCGTCCGCGGCGGCCGCGAACGGCTTGCAGCGCCCGTCGGGAGCGAGCCCGCGCTGTTCGCTGAAGTAGACGAGCATGTCGGGCGTGGACATCACGGTCACACCGCCCGCCAGGGCGAGGGAGCACTCCCCCGACCTGAGCGCCTGCGCCGCCATGTGCAGCGCGACCAGGGACGACGAGCACGCCGTGTCCACGGTGACCGCCGGGCCTTCGAGGCCGAGCGTGTACGCGGTGCGGCCGGAGACGAAACTGCCCGCGCTGCCGTCCGCGTAGTCGTGGTACATCACCCCGGCGTACACACCGGTCCGGCTGCCCTTCAGCGTGGCCGGGTCGACCCCGGCCCGTTCGATCGCCTCCCAGGAGGTCTCCAGCAGCAGCCGCTGCTGGGGATCCATGGTCAGCGCCTCGCGCGGGCTGATCCCGAAGAACGCCGGGTCGAACTCGGCCGCGTCGTAGAGGAACGCGCCGTCGCGGGCGTACGACTTGCCCGGCACACCGGGCTCCGGATCGTAGACCCCCGGATCCCAGCCCCGGTCGGCCGGGAAGCCGGACACCGCATCCCTGCCTTCGGCGACGAGCCGCCACAGGTCCTCGGGCGTGCCGGCCCCGCCCGGGTAGCGGCACGCCATGGCCACGATCGCGATCGGGTCGTTGCTCGCGGCGGTGAGCCGGGCGTTCTCCTCGCGCAGCCGCTCGTTGTCCGTGAGTGACTTGCGCAGCGCTGCTACGACCTGTTCCACCGATGTGCTCACGTCATCCTCTTAATTCAGGTCGGGGTCAGCTGAGTTCGCCGCCGGCCAGGGCGGCTCGTACGAGGTCGTCCACGTCCATCTGCTCGATGGCCGCGCCCTGGTCGGCCGAGGAGGCGTTCGGCTCGGCCGGACCGCCCTCCGCCTCCGCCAGGCCGAGCAGCGCGTCGAGGAGGCCGGATGCGCGCAGGCGCGCCGCCGGGATCGACAGCAGGGCCCGCCGGATGCCGTCCTCGTCCAGGGCCGCTCCGGCCGCCGCGGCGGCCGGCTCGGGCTCCAGTTCCTCCAGCAGGAACCCGGCCAGGGCCGCCGAGTTGGGGTAGTCGAACATCAGCGTGGCGGGCAGCCGCAGCCCGGTCGCCTTCTGGAGCCGGTTGCGCAGTTCGATCGCCCCCAGGGAGTCCAGTCCGAGCTCGGTGAAGCCCCGGTCGGCCGCGACTCCCGAGGGGTCGCCGTGGCCGAGTACGGCGGCCGCGTGGCCCCGTACCAGTTCCTCCAGGTAGCGGACCTGCTCCGGCCCGGCGGCCAGCCCGGCCAGCTTGCCCCGCACCAGGGAGCCACCGGTGTCCGCGGAGCCCGCGGAGGGGACCGCGGCGGGCTGGGGCCCCTTGCGGGCGGGCGGACCGGCCAGTGCCCGCAGCAGGGCCGGGATCTCGTCGGCCCGCCGGCGCAGCGCGGCACGGTCGAGCCGGACCGGTGCGAGCAGGGCCTCGTCCAGGGTCAGCGCGGCGTCGAACAGGGCGAGTCCGTCGCCGAAGGACAGCTCCAGCACTCCGGAGCGGCCCATCCGCAGCAGGTCGGCGTCGGTGAGTTCCGGACCCTCGCCGACGGTGCCCTCCCACAGGCCCCAGGCGAGCGAGGTGGCGGCGAGGCCGGCGGCGCGGCGGTCGGCGGCGAGCGCGTCGAGGAAGACGTTCGCCGCCGCATAGGTGGCCTGTCCCGCGGACAGGATCTGGCCGCCGGCCGAGGAGTACAGGACGAAGGCGGCCAGGCCCAGGTCCTTGGTCAGCTCGTGGAGGTGCCAGGCGGCGTCCACCTTGGGCCGCAGCACCTTGCTCACCTGCTCCTTGGTGACCGCGCCGACCAGGGCGTTGTCCATCACCCCGGCCGCGTGCACGACGCCGGTCAGCGGGTGCCCGGCGGGGATCTCGTCGAGCAGCGCCGCCAGCGCGTACCGGTCGGCCGCGTCGACCGCGACGATCCGTACGGTGGCTCCCGCCTCCGTGAGTTCCTGCTGGAGTTCGGCGGCTCCCGGGGCGTCCGTACCGCGCCGGCTGGTCAGGACGAGGTGGCGTACGCCGCCCTCGGCGACGAGGTGCCTGGCGAGCAGCCCGCCCAGCAGTCCGGTGCCTCCGGTGATCAGCACGGTGCCGTCCGGGTCCCACGCCATGGGCTCGGGACCACCGGTGGTGGCGACGTAGCGCGGTACGAGGACCTCGCCGCGGCGGACGGCGATCTCGGTCTCGGCCGAGGCGACCGCGGCGGGCAGGGCCCGTACCGACTCCGGCGTCCCGTCGAGGTCCACGACGGTGAAGCGGCCCGGGTTCTCGGCCTGTGCCGCGCGCAGCACGCCCCACAGCGGGGCCTGCACGCAGTCGACGCCGTCGCCGTCCCCGGCCACCACCGCGTTCCGGGTGGCCAGCACCAGGCGGGAGCCGGCGAACCGTTCGTCGGCCAGCCACTGCCCGAGCCCGTCGAGGAGCCGGCCCACGGACGTACGGACCTGCTCGGGGACTCCGCCGGTCGTGCCGAAGACGTCGGAGACGTCCGGTGCGGTCAGCACGACCGTGCCCGGTACCCGCCGCTCCGCGGCGAGGTCGGCGAGGTCGGCGAGCGAGGACACCGACCGGAATCCGGGAAGACCGGAACCGACCACCACCCAGTCGTCCACGGACGCCGGGGCGGGGGCCTGGGCGCCGGACGGCTGGTGGGGCCGCCAGTCGACGCGGAACAACTGCGCGCCGCGGCTGTCGCCGTCGCCCGCCAGCTGCTCGGCGGACACCTCGCGCACCACCAGGGACTCCACCGTGGCCACGGGTTCGCCGGTCGGTGCGGTGATCCGCAGGGCGACGGCGTCGGGGCCCGGCTTGGTCAGCCGCACGCGCAGGGCGGCGGCTCCGGTGGCGTGCAGGGTGACGCCGTTCCAGACAAAGGGCAGGGCGGCCCGGACCGGACCCTCGTGATCCGCGTCGAAGATCCGCTCCGCGTGCAGGGCGGCGTCGAGCAGGGCGGGGTGCAGAGCGAACGCCGCGGCGTCGGTGCGGGCGTGGTCGGGCAGCGTGATCTCGGCGAAGAGCTCGTCGCCGCGCCGCCAGGCCGCCGTGAGGCCCTGGAAGACCGGGCCGTACCCGTATCCGAGCCCGGCGAGGTCCTCGTACATCCCGCGCACGTCCACCGGCAGGGAGCCGGCCGGGGGCCACGTCTCCAGGTCGGCGGCGGGGGCCGCCGGCTCCGGGGCGAGGACGCCACGGGCGTTGCGGGTCCACGCGGCGTCCGCGGCCAGGTTCTCGGCGCGCGAGTACACGGTGACGTCCCGCCGCCCGGACGCGTCGGCCTCGCCCACGGCGACCTGCACGGCCACTCCGGTGTTGCCCGGCAGCAGCAGCGGGGCCTCCTGGGTCAGCTCCTCCAGCTGGGCGCAGCCCGCCTCGTGTCCGGCGCGCAGGGCCATCTCCACGTACGCGGTACCGGGCAGCAGGACACTGCCGTGTACGGCGTGATCGGCGAGCCAGGGGTGCGTGGGGACGGAGATCCGGCCGGTGAGGACCGGGGCGCCGGTCTCGGGAGAGACGACGACCGCGCTGAGCAGGGGGTGCCCGGCGGGGAGTTGCCCCAGCCCGGCGGCGTCACCGACGGCGGCGGGGGCGTCGAGCCAGTAGCGGGTGCGCTGGAAGGCGTAGGTGGGGAGGTCGACCCGGCGGGTTCCGGTGCCGGCGTGGAACGCAGCCCAGTCGACGGAGACTCCGTGGACGTGGAGCTGCGCCACGGCGGCGACCAGGGCCTCCGGCTCGGGGCGGTTCTTGCGCACGGCGGCGACGAGGACGGCGTCGTCGTCCAGGCTCTGCGCGGCGAGACCGGTGAGGATGCCGTCCGGTCCGATCTCCAGGAACCGGGTGGCGCCCTGCTGCTCCAGCGTGCGGACCGCGTCGGCGAAGCGGACGGCCTCGCGGACCTGCCCGACCCAGTACTCGGGCGACTGCCACGCGTCGGTCAGCTCACCCGACACCGTGGAGACCACGGGGACACACGGTGCCGCAAAGGTCAACTGGCCTACAAGGGAACGGAATTCGTCCAGCATCGGATCCATCAGCGCCGAGTGGAACGCGTGCGACACCGACAGCCGACTCGTCTTGCGGCCGGCCGCCGTGAAGTGCTCGCCGACGGCCAGCACCCCAGCCTCCGCACCCGACACCACCACGGACCGCGGACCGTTGACCGCCGCGATACCCACCCCATCGGTGAGCAGCGGGACGACTTCCTCCTCGGTGGCCTGAACGGCCAGCATCGCGCCACCGGCCGGAAGCGCCTGCATCAGACGCCCCCGCGCCACCACCAGCCGGGCCGCATCCGCGAGCGACAGCACCCCGACGGCGTGAGCGGCGGCCAGCTCGCCGATCGAGTGCCCGGCCACGAGGTCGGGCTTCACACCCCAGGCCTCCACCAGCCGGAACAGCGCCACTTCCAGCGCGAACAGAGCGGGCTGGGTGATCGCGGTGGCGTTCAGCGCCTCCTCGTCCTCACCCCACACCACCTCACGGAGCGACCGCCCCAACAGCGGATCGACCTCCGCGCACACGGCGTCGAACGCCCCGGCGAACACCGGGAAGGACGCGTACAACTCCCGCCCCATCCCCAGCCGCTGCGCCCCCTGCCCCGTGAACAGGAACGCCGTCCGCCCGGCCGCCCTCGCGGATCCGCGTACGCCGTCCCCGTCGAGGAAGGCTACGAGCCCGCTCAGCGCGCTCCGGGCGTCCGCGGCCAGGACCACTGCGCGGTGTTCCAGCGCCGCCCGGCCGGTGGCCAGGGTGTGGGCGACGTCACCGATGTGCAGGTCCGGATCGGCGAGCAGCCGGGCGTGCAGGGCCTGTGCCTGACGGCCCGGGCCGTCCTCGTCGGAGCCGGACAGCAGCAGCGGCCACACGGCGGGGGCACCGTCGAGCGCCGGGCGGGCGGGCGCCGTGGCCGGCTCCGGCGCCTCCTCGACGATCAGGTGGGCGTTGGTGCCGCTCAGTCCGAACGAGGAGACGGTGGCGCGGCGCGGCCGGTCCGCCCGCCGGGGCCACGGGCGGGCTTCGGTGAGCAGCCGTACGTTCCCGGCCTCCCAGTCGACCTCGGGCGAGGGCTCGTCCACGTGGAGCGTCTTGGGCATCAGGCCGTTGCGGAGGGCCATGACGGACTTGATGACACCGCTGACGCCGGCCGCGGCCTGGGCGTGTCCGATGTTGGACTTGATGGATCCCAGCCACACCGGATCGTCGGCGGGCCGCCCCCGGCCGTACGTCGCGAGGAGCGCCTGCGCCTCGATCGGGTCGCCCAGCCGGGTGCCGGTGCCGTGGCCTTCGACGAGGTCCACGTCGCCGGTGGTGAGGCCGCAGGTGGCGAGCGCGCGCTGGATGACCCGCTGCTGCGAGGGACCGTTGGGGGCGGTCAGGCCGTTGCTGGCGCCGTCCTGGTTGATCGCCGAGCCCCGGATCACGGCGAGGACCTCGTGGCCCAGGCGCTGTGCGTCGGAGAGCCGCTCGACGAGCAGCAGGCCGACTCCCTCCGCCCAGCCCGTGCCGTCCGCCCCGCCCGCGAAGGCCTTGCACCGCCCGTCGGCGGACAGCCCGCGCTGCTGGGCGAACTCGACGTAGATCTCGGGCGTCGACATCACCGTGACGCCGCCGGCGAGGGCCATCCCGACCTCGCCGCGGCGCAGTGCCTGGCAGGCCATGTGGAGGGCGACGAGCGAGGACGAGCATGCCGTGTCCACGCTGACCGCCGGGCCTTCGAGGCCCAGGGTGTAGGCGACGCGGCCGGTGAGGATGGAGGCCGCGGTGCCGTTGCCGAGGTAGCCGGCGACGTCGTCGGGGATGTGCTGGAGGCGCGAGCCGTAGTCGTGGTACATGACGCCGGCGTAGACACCGGTCTGGCTGCCGCGCATGGTCGTGGGGTCGATGCCGGCGCGTTCGAAGGCCTCCCAGGCCGCCTGGAGCAGGAGCCGCTGCTGAGGGTCCATGGCGATGGCCTCGCGGGGGCTGATCCCGAAGAAGGCCGGGTCGAACTCGGCGGCGTCGTAGAGGAATCCGCCTTCCCGGGCGTACGTCTTGCCGTGCAGGCCGGGTTCCGGGTCGTAGATGCCGTCGGTGTCCCAGCCGCGGTCGGCGGGGAAGCCGGCGATGGCGTCGCGGCCTTCGGCGACGAGGTCCCAGAGGTCCTCGGCGGAGCGTACGCCGCCGGGGAAGCGGCAGCTGATGCCGACGATCGCGATGGGTTCGTCGTCCGAGAGCCCCACCGGGGCGGTGTCCGCGGGTGCGGCTTCCGATTCCGTGCCCCCGAGTTCGGTGTCGAGGTACTCGGCGACCGCCCGGGTGGTCGGGTAGTCGAAGACGAGGGTGACGGGCAGGCGCAGTCCGGTGGCCGCGTTCAGCGCGTTGCGCAGTTCGACGGCCGCCAGGGAGTCGAAGCCCAGTTCCTTGAAGGCGCGGTCCGCTCCGACGGTGTCCGCGGACTCGTGGCCGAGGACGGCCGCGACCTGCGTGGCGACCAGGTCGAGGAGGGCCCGGCGGCGTTCGGCGGCGCCGAGTGCGGCCAGCCCGCGGGCGAGGCCGTCGCCGACGGGCGCGGTGTTCGCCGCGCTGCGGCGGGTCGTGGGCCGGCCGGCGGCCGCGGCGGTACGCAGCAGCGGCGGGACGTCGGAGCCGCGGGCGTGCAGGGCGGCCGGATCGACGATGAGCGGGGCGAGCAGGGCGTGCCGGGTGCGCAGGGCCTCGTCGAAGAGTGCGAGACCGCGGGCGGCGGGCAGGGCGGGGAGGCCGAGCCGGTTCATCTTCTCGACGTCGGCGTCGGTGAGTTCGCCGCCGAGCCCGGTGTTGACCGCCCACAGGCCGTACGCGAGCGAGGTCGCCGGGAGGCCGGCCGCCCGCCGGTGGGCTGCCAGGGCGTCCAGGAAGACGTTGGCGGCGGCGTAGTTGCCCTGTCCGGCGGGGAGGACGAGCCCGCCGGCCGAGGAGAACATCACGAACGCCGTCAGGCCGAGGTCCGCGGTGAGCTCGTGCAGGTGCCAGGCGGCGTCCGCCTTGGGGAGCAGCACGGTGTCCAGGGATTCCGGGGTGAGGGTGCCGATCAGGCCGGGGTCCACCACTCCTGCCGCGTGGACGACGCCGGTGAGCGGATGGTCGTGCGGGACGTCGGCGAGGGCACCGGCCAGTGCGGCGCGGTCGGCCGCGTCGCAGGCGGCGATCCGGACGTCCAGGGCGCCTGCCTCGATGAGGCGGTCGCGCAGGCCGGCGGCGCCGGGGGCGTCCGGGCCGCGGCGGCTGGTGAGCAGCAGGTGGCGTACGCCGTGCCGGCTGACGAGGTGGTGGGCGACGCGTGCGCCCAGGCCACCGGTGCCGCCGGTGACGAGGACGGTGCCGTCGCCGTTCCAGGGGGCATCCGCCTCGGGTACGGGGGTCGGTACCAGTCGGGGGGTGAGGAACCGGCCGTCGCGCAGGGCGAGTTCGGGCTCGCCGTGGGCCAGGGCGGCTGCCGCGATGCCCGGGAACTCCGCCGGGTCGGTGTCCGGGTCGGTGTCGAGCAGGACGATCCTGCCCGGATTCTCGGCCTGGGCGGCCCGGACGATGCCCCACACGGGGGCCTGGGTCAGGTCGGGGGCGCCGTCCCCGGGGGTGGCGACCGCGCCGCGGGTGACGACGAGCAGGGTGGTGAACTCGAACCGCTCGTCCGTCAGCCAGGACTGCAACAGGCCGAGCACGTACGAGGTGACCGTGCGCGTGGCTTCGAGCACGGGCCGGCGGACCGGGGTGGGGCAGCAGGCCAGTACGACGGCCGACGGGTCGCCGAGGATGGCCAGCCCGTACTCGTCGAGCACCACGGTGGAGGAGGAGCGGGCGGGTTCGGCCGGCTCGGGGAGCGGGGTCCACTCGATGTGCTGCAGCGCGTCGGAGAGGGTGCCGTCCACCGGCTCCAGCTGGTCGGCGGAGACGGGCCGACAGATCAGCGAGGCCACGGTCATCACGGGGCTGCCGGTCTCGTCGGCGACGACCATCGCCGACTCCTCCGCGCCGCGGATGCGGCGTACGTACACGCGCAGGGCCGCGGCTCCGGTGGCGTGCAGGGCGACCCCGCTCCAGGCGAAGGGCAGCAGTGCTTCGGTGCCGCCCTCGCCCTGGTCGACGAGGACGTCCACGTGCATGGCGGTGTCCAGGAGCGCCGGGTGCAGGCCGTAGTCGCCCGCCTCGCCGCGTACGGCGTCGGGCAGGGCGACCTCGGCGAACAGTTCGTCGCCGCGCCGCCAGGCCGCCTTCAGGCCCTGGAAGGCGGGCCCGTAGCCGTATCCGCGCTCGCGCAAGCTCTCGTACGCGCCGGTCACGTCGACGGCGGTGGCGCCGCGCGGCGGCCACTGGGTGAGGTCCGCCTCCACCCTCGGGGGTTCGCCGGTGGCGAGGAAGCCGGTGGCGTGGCGGGTCCAGGCGCCCTCGGGGGCACCGTCCAGACGGGAGTGGATGTGCACGGCACGGCGGCCGGTCTCGTCGGGGGCGCCGGCGGCGACGCGCAGGGCGGCGCCACCGGTCGCGGGCAGGACGAGCGGGGCCTCCAGGGTCAGTTCCTCCAGGAGGTCGCAGCCGACCTGGTCGCCGAGGCGTACGGCGAGCTCGACGAAGCCGGTGCCGGGGAGCAGGACGGCGCCGTGCACGCCGTGGTCGGCGACCCAGGGCTGTCCGGCCGCGGAGAGCCGGCCGGTCAGGACGACGGAGCCGGACTCGGGCGACAGGACGGCCGCACTGAGGACGGGGTGGTCGACGGCGTCGAGGCCGGCCGAGCCGACGTCTCCGGTCCCGGCCGGTACGTCGAGCCAGTAGCGCTTGCGCTGGAAGGCGTAGGTCGGCAGGTCGACGAGGGTGCCGGGGCGGCGGGCCGGGCCGCCGAGCACGGCGGTCCAGTCGACGGCGCTGCCGCGCGCCCAGGCCGAGCCGAGGCCGGTGAGCGCGTCGCGGGCTTCGTCGCGGTCGCGGCGCAGCAGGGGGATGAAGGCGGTGTCCTCGCGGGTGGCCGAGCCCGCGCCGAGTGCGGTGAGGACCGCGTCGGGGCCGATCTCGACGAAGGTACGGACACCCAGTTCCTCGGCGTGGCGGACCGCGTCGGCGAAGCGGACGGGCTCGCGGACCTGGCCGGCCCAGTAGGCCGGGGACTGCCAGTGCGTGGACGTCTCGCCGGTGACGGTGGAGACGACCGGGATGCGCGGTTCGTGGAAGGCCAACTCGCCGGCGACGGCCCGGAATTCCTTCAGCATCGGGTCCATCAGGGCCGAGTGGAAGGCGTGCGAGACCGACAGGCGGCTCGTCTTGCGGCCTGCGGCGGCGAAGTGCTCGCCCACGGCCAGCGCGGCGGCCTCGGTGCCCGAGACCACGACGGACTGCGGTCCGTTGACCGCCGCGATGCCGACTCCGTCGGTGAGCAGCTCCAGGACCTCGGCCTCGGTGGCCTGGACGGCGACCATCGCACCGCCGATGGGCAGTGCCTGCATCAACCTGCCGCGTGCGACGACGAGTCGGGCCGCGTCGGCGAGGGACAGCACTCCCGCGACGTGAGCGGCGGCGAGCTCACCGATCGAGTGGCCGGCGACCACGTCGGGGGTGAGGCCCCAGGCCTCGACCAGCCGGAACAGCGCCACTTCGAGGGCGAACAGGGCGGGCTGGGCGACGGCGGTCGCGTTCAGCGCCTCCGCGTCCTCGCCCCACACCACCTCGCGCAACGACCGCCCCAGGTGCGGGTCGACCTGCGCGCACACGGCGTCGAAGGCCTCGGCGAACACCGGGAAGGAGGCGTACAGCTCCCGGCCCATGCCGAGCCGCTGGGCGCCCTGTCCCGTGAACAGGAAGGCCGTCTTGCCGTCCTGGGCGACGGCCGCGCCCGCGAGCAGCTCCAGCGAGCGGGAGAGCTCGGCGCGGCCGGCGCCGAGGGCGACGGCACGGTGCTCCAGCGCCACACGGCCGGTGGCCAGTACGTGGGCGGCGGGGGCCAGTTCCTCGTCGGTGAGGTCCGCCAGGCGCTCGCGCAGGCGGCCGGCCTGGGCCCGCAGGGCCTCGGTGGTGGCGCCGGAGACCACCCAGGGCAGGGCGGGGAGTGCGGCGCCCTGCTCGCCGGCGGCGACGACCGGCTCTTCCTCCGGCGCCTGCTCGATGATCACGTGGGCGTTGGTGCCGCTGATCCCGAAGGAGGACACGCCGGCCCTGCGCACCCCGTCGGGCGCCACCCACTCACGGGCCTCGGTGAGCAGTTCCACCTCTCCGGCCGACCAGTCCACCTGGTCGGACGCGGTGTCGGCGTACAGGGTCCGCGGCAGCAGACCGTGGTCCATCGCCTTGACCATCTTGATGATGCCCGCCACACCGGCCGCGGCCTGCGTGTGCCCCATGTTCGACTTGATGGAGCCCAGCCACAGCGGCCGCCCTTCGGGGCGTTCCCGGCCGTACGTCTCCAGCAGCGCCTGCGCCTCGATCGGGTCGCCCAGCCGGGTGCCCGTGCCGTGCGCCTCGACCACGTCGACCTCGGCCGCCGTCAGTCCGGCGTCCGCCAGGGCCTGGCGGATCACCCGCTGCTGCGCCGGACCGTTCGGGGCGGTCAGGCCGTTCGACGCGCCGTCCTGGTTCAGTGCCGAACCGCGTACGACGGCCAGCACCCGGTGTCCGTTGCGCCGGGCGTCCGAGAGCCGCTCCAGCAGCAGGACGCCCGCACCCTCGCCCCAGCCCGTCCCGTCCGCGCCCTCGCCGAAGGACTTGCAGCGGCCGTCGGCGGCGAGTCCGCGCTGGCGGCTCATGTCGAGGAAGGTGTCGGGGGTCGACATGATCGTGACACCGCCGGCGAGGGCCAGCGAGCACTCCCCCGCGCGCAGCGACCGCGCGGCCATGTGCAGGGCGACCAGCGAGGAGGAGCAGGCCGTGTCCACGCTGACCGCCGGGCCTTCGAGGCCCAGGGCGTAGGAGACGCGCCCGGAGACGACGCTCGCCAGGCTGCCGTTGCCGTGGTACGCGGCCACGTCCTCGGGGAGCGGGCCGAGCCGCAGCCCCCAGTCGTGGTACATCACGCCGGCGAACACGCCGGTGCTGCTGCCCTTGACGGACCGGGGGTCGATCCCGGCGCGTTCGAAGGTCTCCCAGGCGACCTCCAGCAGCAGCCTCTGCTGCGGGTCCATGGCCTGCGCCTCGCGCGGGCTGATCCCGAAGAACGCCGGGTCGAACTGGGCGGCGTCGTAGAGGAATCCGCCCTCGGTGGAGTACGTCTTGCCGGGCTTGCCGAGCTCCGGGTCGTAGAGGTCGTCCGCCCAGCCCCGGTCGGTGGGGAAGGGACCGATGGCGTCCGCGCCGTCCGCGACCAGCTGCCACAGCTCCTCGGGCGAGGTCACTCCGCCCGGGTAGCGGCAGGCCATGCCGACGATGACGATCGGGTCGGCATCGTTGGCGGCCCCCCCGGCCGGCGCCGCCGGGCGGTCCGCGGCCGGGGCGGCCGCGCCGACGAGCTTGGTGACCAGGTGTTCGGCCAGGGCGGTCGCGGTGGGGTAGTCGAAGGTCAGGGTGGCGCTCAGCCGCAGGCCGGTCGCCGCGCCGAGCCGGTTGCGCAGTTCCACGGCGGCCAGCGAATCGAAGCCGGTCTCGGTGAACGCCCGGGTCGCGGTGACCTCTTCGGCGCTCTGGTAGCCGAGCACGGCCGCGGCCTCGGTGCGGACCAGCCGCAGCACCGTGGCGAGGCGGTCGGCCGCGCCGAGCTCCGCGAGCCTGGCGCCGAGCGGCGCCCGGGCGTCCGGTGCGGCGGCTGTCGGCGCCCCGGCGGCCGGGGGGCGTACGGCGGTCCGTACGAGGGCCCGCAGCAAGGTGGGCGTGCCGTCGGAACGCGCCCGTACCGCACGGTGGTTGACGCGTACGGGGACCACCGCGGGCTCGTGACCGGCCAGGGCCCTGTCCAGCTGGGCCAGGTTCTCCTCGAAGGTGAGCGAGTCGAGGCCCAGGCGCTCGATGCGGGTGAGGGCGGCCTGGTCGAGGGTCGCGCCCATGCCTCCTCCGCCGGCCCACAGGCCCCAGGCGAGGGAGGTGACGACCTGGCCGGCCGCGGCGCGGCGGGCGGCCAGCGCGTCGAGGAAGAGGTTGGCGGCAGCGTAGTTGCCCTGGCCCGCGCCGTCGAGGACCGTGGAGGCGGAGGAGAAGAGGACGAAGGCGGTGAGACCGAGGTCCGCGGTCAGTTCGTGGAGGTTCCAGGCGGCGTCCACCTTGGGGCGCATCACGGTGTCGAGCCGCTGCGCGGTGAGGGAACCGGTCAGGCCGTCGTCGATGACGCCGGCCGCGTGCACCACGGCGCGCAGCGGATGCGCCGCCGGGATCGCTGCGAGCAGTGCGGCCAGGGCGTCCCGGTCGGCGACGTCGGTGGCGGTGACGGTGGCCTCGGCGCCCAGGGCGGCGAGGTCGGCGACGAGTTCGCGCGCTCCGGGCGCGTCCGGGCCGCGGCGGCTGGTCAGCAGGAGGTGGCGTACGCCGTGCCGGCGGACCAGGTGGCGGGCGAGTTCGGCTCCGACGCCGCCGGTGCCGCCGGTGATCAGTACCGTGCCGTCGGCGTCCCACGGGGCCGGGCGCTCCTCGGCGGGAGCGGGTACGGCGGCCAGCCTCGGTACGTAGGCCTCGGTTCCGCGCAGGGCCAGTTCGGGTTCGGTGACGGCGGCGAGCGCGCGGCCGAGCGAGGAGGGTCCGGCCTCGTCGGTGTCGACGAGGGTGAAGCGGCCGGGGTTCTCGGCCTCGGCCGACCGTACGAGACCCCAGACGGGTGCCTGGGCGAGGTCGACGTCGGTACCGGGTACGGCCGCGCCGTCGCGGGTGACGACGACCAGGCGGGACTCCGCGTAGCGGTCGTTCTCCAGCCAGGTCCGCAGGGCGGCCAGCGCGTCGGCGGACACGGTGCGGACCGCGGCGGGCAGGTCGCCCGCCGGGGTGGGGAGGGTCCGGTAGACGACGACGGGCGGCACCGGGCCGTCCGCCAGGTCGGCGAGATCGGCGAACTCGGCGGACTCCACGGCCGCCGAGGGCAGTTCTACGGGGTTCCACCGGACGCGCAGCAGCGGGTCGGGCCGGTCCCCGGCGAGCTGCGCCCCGGTGACGGCGCGCAGCAGCAGCGAGTCGATGCGGGCGACGGGGGAGCCGTCGGCGGCGGCGACGGTCACCGCCAGCTCCTCGCTGCCGCGCGCGGTGATCCGTACGCGCACGGCGGAGGCCCCGGAGGCGTGCAGCGTGACCCCGTTCCACGAGAAGGGGATCCAGGTGCCCTCGGGCCGGTTGCCGCGGGCCGCCAGGGCGTGGTCGGCGGGGTGCAGCGCGGCGTCCAGCAGGGCGGGGTGCAGGCCGTAGGCGGCGGCGTCCGCGCGGGCCGGCTGCGGGGGCTCGACCTCGGCGAAGACCTCGCCGTCGCGGAGCCAGGCGGCCCGGACACCGTGGAAGGCGGGTCCGTAACCATAGCCCTCGCCGGCCATGTCGCCGTAAAGGGTGCTGACGTCCAGCGGGACGGCGCCGGCCGGGGGCCACGGGCCGGAGAGGGCGGCGGCGTCCGCTTCCGGGGCGGCGGGCGCCAGGACGCCGGTGGCGTGGCGGACCCATCCGTCCTCGCCCTCGTCGGGGCCGTCGGGGCGGGAGTAGCACTCGACGGCGCGCCGGCCGGCCTCGTCGGGGGCGGCGACGACCACCTGGAGCGCCACTCCGCCCGACTCGGGCAGGACCAGAGGGGACTGGAGCGTCAGCTCCTCGACCAGCGCGCAGCCGGTCTCCGCCGCCGCACGCAGGGCGAGTTCCACGAACGCGGTGCCGGGCAGCAGGGTGACCCCGGCGATGGTGTGGTCGGCGATCCACGGGTGGGTACGCAGCGACAGGCGGCCGGTCAGGACGGTGCCGCCGGCGCCCGCGAGGTCGACGACGGATCCCAGCAGCGGGTGCTGGGCGGCGAGCTGGCCCAGCACGGAGGGGTCGCCTCCGGCCCGCTCGGGGGCGAGCCAGTAGCGCCGGGTGCGGAAGGCGTAGGTGGGCAGGTCGACGCGGCGGGTGCCGCGTCCCGCGTACACGGCGTCCCAGTCGAGGAGGGCGCCGCGGGTGTGGGCGAGGGCGGCGGCGCCGAGCGCCTCGCGGACCTCGTCCTTGCCGGCGCGCAGCACGGGGGCGAAGACCGTGTCGGCCTCGCACTCCTCGGGCAGGCAGTTCTGGCCCAGCGCGCTGAGGACACCGTCGGGGCCGAGCTCCAGGAAGGTGCGTACGCCGCCCTGCCCGGCGAGCCAGTCGACGGCGTCGGCGAAGCGGACGGCCTCGCGGACGTGGCCGGTCCAGTAGTCGGGCGAACGGAGTTCCTCGGTGGTCGCGAGCCGTCCCGTGACCGTGGAGACGATCGGGATGCGCGGCGCGGCGTAGGTGAGGATGCCCGCGATCCGCCGGAACTCGGCCAGCACCGGTTCCATGAGCGGCGAATGGAAGGCGTGGCTGACCTGGAGCCGCTTGGTCTTGCGCCCCTGGTCGGCGAAACGGTCGGCGAGCGCCCGTACGGCGCTCTCCTCGCCCGAGAGGACCACGGAGTCGGGGCCGTTGACGGCGGCGACGGCGACGGCGGCCTGCTCGCGGAGGTACGGGAGGACCTCCTCCTCGGTGGCCTGTACGGCGACCATGGCGCCGCCGGGGGGCAGCTCCTGCATCAGGCGGCCGCGGGCGGCGACGAGGGTGGCCGCGTCCTCCAGGTTGAGGACGCCCGCGGCGTGGGCGGCCGCGATCTCGCCGATCGAGTGGCCCGCGAGGAAGTCGGGGCGGACGCCCCAGGACTCGATGAGCCGGAACAGGGCGGTCTCGACCGCGAACAGGGCGGTCTGGGCGTAGCGGGTCTCGTCGAGGAGCGCGGCGGCCTCGGAGCCGGGCTCGGCGAAGAGGACGTCCCACAGGGAGGTGTCGAGCTGGAGGTCGAGCCAGCCGATGGCGTCGGCGAGGGCGTCCGCGAACACGGGGTGGGTGTCGTACAGCTGCCGGCCCATGGCCAGGCGCTGGCTGCCCTGGCCGGTGAAGAGGAACGCGAGGCGTCCGGCGGGGACGGTCCCGGTCCGGGTTCCGGGGGTGCTCTTCCCGTCGGCGAGGGCGCGCAGCCCGGCCAGGAGCTCCTCCCGGTCGGCGGCGAGGACGGTGGCGCGGTGTTCGAGGGCGGCCCGGCCGGTGCCGAGCGAGTGGCCGACGTCCTCGGGGGTGAGTGCGGGCCGTTCGGCCAGGAACTCCGCGAGCCGTCCGGCCTGGGCCCGCAGGCCTTCGTCGGAGCGCGCCCCGACGGGCACGAGGGCGGGCGGCTCGACGGGCACGAGGGACGGCTCGGCGTCCGCGCCGGGCAGAGCCGCGGAGCCCGCCCCGGCAAGGACGTCATCCTCCGCTCCGGGCGACGCGGCGCACCCGTCGGGGGATACGGACGCACCCCCGACGCGGGACGTGGCTGCCTCCCCACCGGTCTCGCCACCGGTCTCGCCACCGGTCTCGCCACCGGTCTCGCCACCGGGCTCACCGCCGGGTTCGCGCGGCGGCTCCTCCACGATGATGTGCGCGTTCGTGCCGCTGATGCCGAAGGCGGAGACGCCCGCCCGGCGCGGCCGGTCCTCGTCCGCCGGCCACGGCACGGGCTCGGTGAGCAGCCGTACCGTCCCGGCCGACCAGTCGACGTTCCCGCTGGGGGCGTCGACGTGCAGGGTCCGCGGGAGCACGCCGTGCCGCATCGCCATGATCATCTTCATCAGCCCGGCGACGCCGGCCGCGGCCTGGGTGTGCCCCAGGTTGGACTTCACCGAGCCGAGCCACAGCGGCCGGTCCCCGGGCCGGTCCTTGCCGTAGGTGGCGATCAGGGCGCGGGCCTCGATCGGGTCGCCCAGCGTGGTGCCGGTGCCGTGCGCCTCGACCGCGTCGACCTCGTCCCCGGACAGCCCGGCGTCGGCGAGGGCCTGCAGGATGACGCGCTGCTGCGCGGTGCCGCTGGGGGCGGTGAGGCCGTTGCTGGCGCCGTCCTGGTTGACGGCGGATCCGCGGATGACGGCGAGCACCTGGTGCCCGTTGCGGCGGGCGTCGGAGAGGCGTTCGACGACGAGCAGGCCGACGCCCTCGGCGAAGGAGGTGCCGTCGGCGCCCGCGGCGAAGGCCTTGATCTGCCCGTCGGGGGCGAGCCCGCGCTGCCTGCTGAACTCGGTGAACAGGCCGGGCGTGCTCAGTACGGTGACACCGCCGGCCAGGGCCATGGAGCACTCGCCGCGGCGCAGCGACTGCACGGCCAGGTGCAGCGAGACCAGCGATCCGGAGCAGGCCGTGTCGACGGTGAGCGCCGGACCCTCCAGGCCCAGCGCGTAGGCGACGCGCCCCGAGGTGACGCTGAGGGCGCCGCCGGTCACGAGGTAGCCGGTCAGGCTCTCGGGGGCGTCCTGCACCCGCGGCCCGTACTCGGAGGGGCCCGCACCGATGAAGACGCCGGTGCGGGTGCCGCGCAGCGAGGTCGGGTCGATGCCGGTGCGCTCCAGCGCCTCCCAGGCCGTCTCCAGCAGCAGCCGCTGCTGCGGGTCCATGGCCAGCGCCTCGCGCGGGCTGATGCCGAAGAACTCGGCATCGAACTCGGCTGCGTCGTGAAGGAATCCGCCGGTGCGGGTGTAGCAGGTGCCGGGGGTGGCCGGGTCGTCGTCGAACAGCGCGTCGAGGTCCCAGCCGCGGTTGTCGGGGAACGGCCCGACCGCGGTGCCGCCCCGGGAGACCAGGTCCCACAGTTCCTCGGCGGAGCGGACGCCGCCGGGGAACCGGCCGCCGATGCCGACGACGGCGATGGGATCGCCGTCGAAGACCTCGGGGGCGGCCGCCGCGGGGGCGGGGTGCGCGGCCACC
The DNA here is from genome assembly GCF_040652395.1 of Streptomyces sp. NPDC048269. Taxonomy (NCBI): domain Bacteria; kingdom Bacillati; phylum Actinomycetota; class Actinomycetes; order Kitasatosporales; family Streptomycetaceae; genus Streptomyces; species Streptomyces sp. NPDC048269. Next base: position 74,717 of record NZ_JBEZLW010000023.1, on the reverse strand, counting down.
GGCTCGGCGGATCCGCCCAGGAGTTCCGTTCGGACGTACGCGGCGAGCAGTTCGGGGCTGGGGTGGTCGAACGCGGCGGTCACCGGCAGGCCCAGCCCGGTCGCGGCGTTGATCCGGGCGTGCAGGTCGACCAGGGCGATCGAGTCCAGGCCCAGTTCCTTGAAGGAGGTTCCGGTCGCGACCACCGGCTCGGTGTCGGGCCGGGCCTTGCGGAGGATGTCGGCGGCCTGCGCGCAGACCAGGTCGAGGAGAAGCCTGGACTGCTCGCTCCCGGGAAGTCCGGTCAGCCGGGCGGCCAGTGGGGACCCCGGGCGGACCTCCGCGCCGGACAAGTCATCAGCGACAGGATCGAAGCCCGCGGACATCTGCACGCTCCCAGCTCGGTATCGATTGCCCCGGGTCAGTTCCGGCCACGGGGTGATCGCACGCTAGGTCGGCCCCGAAGGGGCGCGACACCCCTATCCCCCCAGGTGTTGACCCTGCCCGGCGCCCGCCCGTTCCCCGCGCCGCACGGCGCGTGCCCGCGCTGCCCGTGGCGACGTGCCTGCTGGGCGGGGGTGTGGGCGGTTCCCGGTGAGGTCAGGGGGGTGGTCGGTGTTCTCCGCGCGCGCCCCGGACGCCTTCAATGGCACGCACTGCCCAGGGCGGCGCCGCTGTCGGCGGGCCCCGATGGCCGAAGAGACGGGTGGAGCATGTCAGTTGCCGATGTCAGTGTCCGAGTGGCCGAACTAGGAGCGATCAAGGAGTCCGTCGAGCTGGGGCCGTCCGCGAGCGCCTCCGAGGCGCAGCACGCCCGCGGCAAGCTGACCGTGCGCGAGCGGCTGGACCTGCTGTTCGATCCGGGCACGTTCCGCGAGATCGAGCAGTTGCGCCGGCACCGGGCCACGGGTTTCGGCCTGGAGGACCGCAGGCCGCACACCGACGGCGTGGTGACCGGCTGGGGCAAGGTCGACGGCCGCAGGGTGTTCGTGTACGCGCACGACTTCCGGATCTTCGGCGGCTCGCTCGGCGAGGCGCACGCGCAGAAGATCCACAAGGTGATGGACCTCGCCGTGGCGGCCGGCGCCCCGCTGGTGTCGCTCAGCGACGGCGCGGGCGCCCGGATCCAGGAGGGGGTCACCGCGCTCGCCGGCTACGGCGGCATCTTCCGCCGCAACGTCGCGGCGTCCGGGGTGATCCCGCAGATCAGCGTGATGCTCGGGCCGTGCGCCGGCGGGGCGACGTACTCCCCCGCCCTGACGGACTACGTGTTCATGGTGCGCGACATCGCGCAGATGTACATCACCGGTCCGGACGTGGTGCAGGCGGTGACCGGCGAGAAGATCAGCCACAACGACCTCGGCGGCGCGCAGGTCCACTCCTCGGTCTCCGGCGCGAGCGCGTTCCTGTACGACACCGAGGAGGAATGCCTCGAGGAGGTACGGCACCTGCTGTCCCTGCTGCCGTCCAACAACCGTGAGATGCCGCCGTTCGTGGCCGCCACGGACCCCGCCGACCGCCGGAACGAGGCGCTGTCGGACCTGGTGCCGGCCGACCCGAACCGCTCGTACGACATGCGTGCCGTGATCGAGGAGATCGTCGACGACGGTGATCTGTTCGAGGTCCACGCCAACTGGGCGACCAACATCATCTGCGGTCTGGCCAGGCTCGACGGGCACGTGGTGGGCATCGTCGCCAACCAGCCCGCCTCGCTCGCCGGGGTGCTGGACATCCACGCCGCGGAGAAGGCGGCCCGGTTCGTGCAGACCTGCGACGCGTTCAGCGTCCCGCTGGTGACCCTGGTGGACGTGCCGGGCTTCCTGCCGGGCAGCGACCAGGAGCACGGCGGAGTCATCCGGCACGGCGCGAAGCTGCTGTACGCGTACTGCGCGGCCACGGTGCCCCGGGTGCAGGTGATCCTGCGCAAGGCGTACGGCGGCGCGTACATCGTCATGGACTCCCGCTCGATCGGCGCGGACCTGTCGTTCGCGTGGCCCACCAACGAGATCGCGGTGATGGGCGCGGAAGGCGCCGCCAATGTCGTCTTCCGCCGGGAGATCGCGGCCGCGGACGACCCCGGGGCGGCGCGCGCGCAGCGCGTCAAGCAGTACCGCCAGGAACTCATGCACCCCTACTACGCCGCGGAGCGGGGCCTCGTGGACGACGTCATCGACCCGGCCACGACCCGGCAGGTGCTGGTGGACGCGCTGGACGCGCTGCGGGCCAAGCACGTGCCACTGCCCGAGCGCAAGCACGGCAACCCGCCGTTCTGACCGACATCCCCTGCGACCGAGGAGCACGCCCGATGAGCGAGCGGGCCGAACCACACATGACCGTCGTGCGCGGCGCCCCTGACAGCACGGAACTCGCCGCCGTCCTCCTCGTCCTGCTCTCCGCCGCCCGGCGGCGGGACGCGGCCGGGGAGGAGGCCGCGGCCCGGCCCCGGGCAGCCGCCTGGGGTCCCGCGCGCGGCTGGCGCCCGCCGGGCACCTGGACCGCCCTGTGAGCGGGCCCGGTCCCCACCGAAAGGACACCCACCGAGGATGAACCGCTACACCACGACGACCACGACGACCGCCACGACCGTGACCGCGACCGCGCCCGGCGCCTGGCTGCGCCGCTTCCACCCCGCCGAGGAGGCCCCCGTACGGCTGTTCTGCTTCCCGCACGCGGGCGGCTCGGCCAGCTACTACTTTCCCGTGTCCCGGGCCCTGTCCCCGCGGGCCGACGTGGTGGCCGTGCAGTACCCGGGGCGCCAGGACCGCCGCCACGAGCCTTGCGTGGACGACGTACGGGAGCTCGCGGACCGTGTCTTCGCGCAGCTGCGGCCGTGGTGCGACCGGCCGGTCGCGCTGTTCGGGCACAGCCTGGGCACGACCCTGGGCTTCGAGGTGGCGCTGCGGCTGGAGGCGGCCGGCGTCCGCCCGGCGGCCCTGTTCGCCTCGGGACGGCGGGCCCCCTCGCACCACCGCGAGAACGAGCGGGTCCACCTCGCGCCCGACGCACAGCTGCTGGCCACGATCAGGCGGATGAGCGGGACGGATCCGGCGGTACTGGCCGACGACGAGCTGCTGCGGTCGGTGCTCCCGGCGATCCGCGGCGACTACAAGGCCGCGGAGACCTACCGCTACCGCCCGGGCCCGGCCCTGACCTGCCCCGTGGTGGTCCTCAACGGGGACAGCGACCCCGAGGTCACCGCCGAGGAGGCCCGGGCCTGGTCGGACCACACCGACGGCCCGACCACCTACCACTGGTTCACCGGCGGCCACTTCTACCTCAACCAGCACGCCCCCCAGGTGATCGACCTGGTACGGCAACAGCTCGTCTGACACCACGGCGAAGGGTCCGGCCGCCTGAACGGCGGGCGGACCCTTCGCCGTCGGGCTTCAGAGCTCGACGCGCGTCCCGTCGGCCGGGATCTCCGCCCCCGCCGCGCGCACCTCGTGGTGGGCCCCGGAGCTCGGGTCCGCCATCGGGTTGGTGTTGTTGAGATGGGTGTACGCCCACCTGGTGCCCGGCCGCGCGGCCCGCAGCCGCCGGATGTGGGCCAGGCTCCCGCCCTCCCCGGTCACCGGCAGGTGCCCCATCGCCGCCTGTGCTCCGGTCGCCCCGGCCGAACCCGTGGCCCCGCCGAACTCCCGCGCCGAGTGGAACGTACCGTCGAGCAGGACGTAGCCGGCCCCGGCGGTGAACTCTTCGAAACCGGGCGGCCAGGAGGCCAGGCACGGCGCGTACACGAGGGCCCCGCCCGTGGCCGGGTCCTCGAAGCGGTACGCGACCACCCACGGGCCGTCCCCCGGCCCGTCCTCGGGCAGCGAGCGCGCGTACTTGGGGCGTTTGGCGCCGACGGCGAAGACGCCGACCCGCAGCCCGCCGACGTCCTGCTCCTTGTCGACGGCCGTCTCGGACCACTCCCAGCCGCTGTAACCGCCGAGGATCCCCCGCACCGGGAAGGCCTCGTCCAGCGCGCCGAGCACCGCCCGCGGTGCCCACACCCGCAGCCCGGCCCCTTCGCGGAGCATCATCAGGCCCAGCGTGTGGTCGATCTCGGCGTCCGTGAGCAGCACCCCCCGCACCGGCGTCTCGCGCGGCCCGGGGCCCGCCGCGAGCTCGGGTGTGGCGAGGACCTGCGCGCGGATGTCGGGCGAGGCGTTGACCAGGTACCACCGCACCCCGTCGGCGCTGACCGCGAGCCCGTCCTGGCACCGCGCGGGCGCACCCGACGTACAGACCGGGCAGGCGCAGTTCCATTGCGGGCAGCCGCCCCCGGCAGCGGTGCCGAGCAGGACGGCCCTCATCGGCGTCCCGCCACCGGTCCGCGCATCACGAGCTCGGGCGGGTTCGGCGAGATGCCCGACAACAGCAGGTCCACGGTGCCGCGTTGACCGGAGCGCGAGCAGACCGGGTCGGTGGCCGCGGCGTCCCCGGTGAGCAGGAAGGCCTGGCAGCGGCAGCCCCCGTGGTCGACGGAGCGCCGGTCGCAGCTACGGCAGAGGTCGGGCATCCACTCCTCGCCGCGGAAGGCGTTGAAGGAGCCGGATCCGTACCAGATCTCGGCCAGCGGCTTCTCGGTGACGTTGTCGAGTTCCAGGGTGGTGATCGCGCCGGCGGCCGGGCAGGGCAGCACGGTGCCGTCGGGCGCGACCGTGAGCTGGATCGCCCCCCACCCGTGCATGCACGGCTTGGGGTACGGCTCGTAGTAGTCGGCGAGCACGTACACGATCTCCATCGTGCCCTTCAGCCGCTCCATGGCTGCCCGCACGACCGGCTCGGCCGCCGCCAGCTGCTCGCGGGTGGGCATCAGGGCCTCGCGGTTGCGCAGCGCCCAGCCGTAGTACTGGGTGTTGGCGAGCTCCAGCCGGTCCGCTCCCATGCTCTCGGCCAGCTCGATGAAGCCCGCCAGCTGGTCGTGGTTGGCGCGGTGCAGTACGGCGTTGACGGTGAGCGGAAGGCCGTGCTTCCGGACCAGCGCGGCGGCGGCGATCTTGTGGTGGTGGGCCTTGGCCCCCGCGAGCCGGTCGGCGCGGGCCGCGTCGGCGCCCTGTACCGACAGCTGTACGTTGTCCAGCCCGCGCTCGACCAGGTCCGCGAGCCGTGCCTCGCTGAGGCCGAGGCCGCTGGTGACGAGGTTGACGTAGCAGCCGAGGCCTCTGACGTGCGAGACGATCTCGGGCAGGTCGGGGCGGGCCAGCGGCTCGCCGCCGGACAGGTGCACCTGCAGTACGCCGATCTCGCGCGCCTGGGTGAACACCTCCAGCCACTGTCCGGTGGTCAGCTCTCGCTCGCGCTCGATGAGTTCCAGCGGGTTGGAGCAGTACGCGCAGTGCAGCGGGCAGCGGTGGGTGAGCTCCGCGAGCAGTCCGAGCGGCGGGGCCGCGCTCGCGGGGCGGCCGGTGGTCAGATCCATCGCACGACGCCCTTCTCGGCGAGCCGCTCCAGGACGGTGCCGACCTCCGTCTCGCGGACGCCGGCGTATCTGGCGCCCAGCGCCGCGGTGATCTGCGGCACGGTCGTGGCGCCGTCGCAGAGTTCGAGTACCGAAACGGCCGTCCCGTTGGGCACGAGCACCCCTTCCGGGTGGAGCACGACATGGGTCTGCCGCGTCTTGTCGTAGATGAGCCGCACTCCGCGGCCGAGCACGGGCCGGTCCACGGCCACTCCTTCTGCAGGTCCGGTGGCTATTCGCCGGTGGCGGCGGCGCGTTCGACGGCGTCCAGCATCTGCCACAGCACGTCGCACTTGAACGCGAGCGCGGCGACGGCCGCGTCCTGCTGCTCCCGTGTCACGCAGTGCCGGACGACGATGTCCAGGGTGCCCTTGCCCTCACCGGACACCGCCTCGATGCGGTCCGTGAAGTAGGCCAGGTCCCCGCGGCTGATCCAGTCGTAGTGCGCGAGCATGTCCGCGACCCTGCGGGTCATCAGGTGCCCGGCGAACATCTCGGTGAGTCCGGAGGCGATGGCCTCGGCCCACGGCCGGGTCCGGGCGAAGGTGACGTACGCGTCGACCGCGAAACGCACCCCGGGGACCACGTGCCGCTCGTCCAGGACCTCCTCGCGGGTCAGGCCCACGGACTCGCACAGCCGCAGCCAGCGCGCGATGCCGCCCTCGTCGTCGGGGGTCCCGTCGTGGTAGGCCAGCCGGTCCACCCAGGCGCGCCGGATCTCGGGGAGCGGGCAGTTGCTGATGATCGCCGCGTCCTTCTGCGGCAGCATCCGCTGGTAGTACCAGCGGTTGGCGGCCCACAGCCGCAGGGCACGCCGGTCGAGCTCGCCGCCGTGCAGCCGGCGGTGGAAGGGGTGAGCGCCCCAGTAGGAGGAGGACAGCGCGCGCAGCGCGCCGATGAACTCGGACTCGTCCAGAATTGCCGTCATGTGTTCTCCCGCCACGGCGGGAGCCCGTCACCCGGACTCCCGCCCGCCGACAGTCGGTTCACTTCTCCAGACGTGCGGCGTACGCGGTGACCTCGAAGGCCGTCTCGTACGCGACGAAGTCCGGGGTGGTCCACGCCTCGGGGGTCTCCTTGACCTCGGCCATGGGGTGCTCCTTCGCTCGGTGCCCATCGGTTTCCGCCAGGAACCTACGGCCTGGTCCGGGCGCCGCAGATCCCCTAGCCGCCCCTAACCCCGTACGTCCACCCCTGCGGCCCCGCCGGCCCGGCGCCGTACGGACATCACCGTCCGTTTCCGGGTCCTGCGCGACTCCTGGAGCGGGCGCCGGGCCCGCCCCGGTTCGGGATCTCCGAGGGGGCCCGCCGCACAGCCGCGCGCGCATGAGTGAAACCCGGACGGATGTGGGGCGTTAGAAGGGGCGACCACCACTCCCCACGGGGGTGGCCTGCGGTGATACGAGTACGAGGAGCACGATGACAGTCCCGATGCCGGCCGGGCGCGGCCGCGTGAAGCTGGCGGCCAGATGCCGGGTGGCCACGGAGGCACCAGCCTTCGGGCTGGCGGTCTTCTGCCTGATCCTGCTCAACGCGGCGCTGATGGGGGTGGAGACCTACAGCGGGCTGGCCGCGGAGTACCGGCAGATGCTGCGGGCCGCGGAGGAGGGCTGCCTCGTCCTGTTCACGCTGGAGATGCTGATGCGCATGGGCGCGCACGCGGACAAGCCGAAAGCATTCTTCCGGGACCCCTGGAACCTCTTCGACCTGGCGATCGTGGTCTCCGCCTTCGTCCCCATGGTCCGCGAGAACACCACCCTCCTGCGGATGCTGCGGCTGGCCCGCGTCCTGCGCACCGCGCGTTTCCTGCCGCACCTGCGCATCCTGCTGATCGCCGTCGGCCGCAGCCTGCCGGGCACCGCCAGCTTCCTGTTCGTCGGCGCGCTGGTGCTGTACGTGTACGCCATGGTCGGCTGGGTCTGCTTCGCGGAATCGGACCCCGGGCACTACGGCTCGGTGGGCCGGGCCGCGCTCACCCTGTTCCTGCTGACCACGCTCGACGGGCTCACCGACGCCGTCCGCGCGGGACTGCAGATCTCCCGCCTGAGCATCGTCTACTACGCCTCGTACGCCCTGCTGGCCTCCTTCGTGCTGGTGAACGTCCTCATCGGTGTCGTCCTCAACTCCCTCGACGAGGCACGTGAGATCGAGGAGGAGGCCAGCCGGGTCCCGGCCCCGGCCAAGGACCCCGACGCGGGCGGGCAGGACGTCAAGGAGCGGATCGCCGCCGCCCGCCGCGCGCTGGACGAGATCGAGGCGAGCCTCGTCCCGGCGGAACCCCAGCCGGCCCGGCGGCTGGAGACCTCGCCCACCGGTTCCTGAGCCGTTCGCGGGCCCGGCTCAGCCGCGGGTGGTGGTTGCGGTCGTACCGGCTGCCGGGCCCCGACCTGACGGCGGTGCGCTCCGCCGGTCCCGTGCGGCTCAAGTCGTCCAGAGGGTAGCCGAGTTGAGTGACACGCGGCAGACCGGCGCGTGACGCGGCGGCGGCCGGGTGCCGCTGTGAGAACGGACACGTCCGGATTTCGGAACCCATCCCGTCGATCTCCCCATCGAACGGAGAGTCGGACGCGTCTGCGGGGCGGGGAGTGCCACATGTTCAGCAAGGTTCACGGGCGGGCCGTACGGGCCTCCGTGCTCGTCGGCGTCCTCGGCGCGCTGGTCATCGTGGGCGCGGGGTACCTGTGGGAGCTGCGCGGCTTCGCCGCCCACCGCGCGGACGGGGATGCCGCGCAGGGCGTCTACCAGCAGGATCCCGAGCGGGCCGACCGGACGGCGGCCGCCGTCCTGGAAGGGATGGCCCACGAGGTCCCGGACCCGCCGACGGACGGCAAGGCCTTCGCCGACAGCGGTACCTCGGCGCACTGGAGGTCGGCGGGGTGGCAGCCCTCCGACCCCCTGGAGGCGCGGCCGGCGCCCGCCGAGCCCGCCGTCGGAGCGCTCTTCTCCCCCGGGGACGACGGCGATGCCGACCACCACTGCTCGGCCGTGGTGGTCCACTCCCCCGCCGGCGACCTCATCGCCACCGCCGCCCACTGCGTGTACACGCGCGGGTTCCGCACCAACCTCGCCTTCGCTCCCGGCTACCTGGACGGCGCGGCTCCGTACGGGGTCTGGGTGCCGACCCGGATCGACGTGGACCCCCGTTGGACCGAGGACCAGGACCCGGACCACGACGTCGCCTTCGTCCGGCTGCGCCGGCCCGGCTACCCCGGCCAGCGGCTGGAGGACGTCACCGGCGCCGAGGAGATCGCCTTCGGGCCCGAACTGCCCGCGCCCGCCCGGCTCGTGGGCTACCCCAACACCTCCGAGCAGCCGCTGGACTGCCGCAACACCGCCCGCGCCGCCGGGCCGACGCAGCTGCGCCTCGACTGCGCGGACGTGCCCAACGGCACGAGCGGCGGACCGGTGCTGACCGACGGGCACACGCTGATCGGGGTGATCGGCGGCCGCGACGGCGGGGGCGACGACGAGACCTCGTACAGCAGCTACTTCGGCGACGGGGTCCGGACCCTGTACGAACGCGCCGCGAAGTCCTCGTAGCGCTTCCGGCGACGGTGGCTCAGCGGGCGTACGAGCCGATGCCGACCAGGCAGTACACGTACTCGCTGATGACCCTGCCGTTGATGGTGTACCGGTGGGAGAACGCGTACTGGGTCTTGGGGTTGTTGTTGCAGCGGTCCAGTTCCGAGGTGGAGGGGATGGTCTCGACCACCCGGTAGTGGGCGTCGGACGCCGAGCAGGAGACCTCGTCGACGTCGTCGACCCGCTGGGCGGTCGTCGAGTCGGGCAGGCTCCCGTTGAGGCAGGTACCGCGGTCGTACGGGGTGGGCTCCGGGCTGGGTTCCAGGCTGGGCTCCCGGCTGGCTGCCGGGAGGGACGCCCGGCCCGACGGGGCGAGGGTCCCGGTCCTCCAGGCGCTGGGCGACGGAGTGGGCGTCGGGCTCGCCGACCCGGTGGGCGTCGCGGCGGCGGAAGCCTTGCCGTCGCCGTCGTCCCCGCCGCTCAGCACGACGGCGCCGATGACGAGCGCCACCACGACCGCCAGCGCCACCAGGCAGCCGCGGCCGCCCGCAGTGGCGGCCGCCGGTCCGGGCTGCGGCGCACCCGCGGCTCCCGCCCCTGCCCCGGCCCCGGCCACCCGGATGCGCAGCAGCACCTCGGCGCCACCGACGCGGGCCCGGACGAGGTCCCCGTCCCGGCAGTGCGGGATGCGGACACGCGCCGGGCCCGTCGGCAGCTCGACGGTGAGGATCACACCGTGGGCAGCCTGCTGGGGGGTGAGCTGGAGGGGGAATTCCTGCGACGACACCGGCTGCTCCAAGGGATGAGGGGGGCGGGTGCACACGGGTCCGGCTGACTGCCCAGTGTGGCGCGTCGGCCGCTTTCATGGAGAGCCTTTCTAGAAAAATCCTCTAGTTCCAGGTCTTGCTACGCTCTCTTTCCGCCCAACAGCTCACGGAACCACCGCGACGGACACCGACGGGAACCCTCATGTCTCCTAAGCAACAACGCGGTGAGGCCACCGTCGACTTGATCCTGACCGCCGCGCTGCGGGTGTTCGCCGAATCCGGCCAGCAGGGGTTCACGGTGAACGCGGTCGTCGCGGCCAGCGGTGTGAGCCTCGGCAGCCTCTACCACCACTTCGGCAACTTCGACGGCCTGGCCGCCGCCCTCTACATCCGGTGCATGGACCAGCTGTGCGACGACATGGTGGCCGCGCTGACCCGGTGCCGGACGGCGCGTACCGGCGTCCAGGCGTGGGTGACCTCCTATCTGCGCTTCACCCAGGAACACCGGGACGTCGCACTGTTCCTGCACGCGTCGGCCTACTCCGGCTACCTCGTGGCCCACGCCGAGGAGATCGGGGCGGCCAAGGCGGAGAAGTTCGCGGCCATCATGCAGTGGCTGGGGACGCGCATGGAGCGCGGCGAGATCGCTCCCCTCCCGGCCCCCGTGATCGAGGTCATGGTCATGGGCCCCCTCGCAGAGGCCGCGCGCCGCTGGCTGTCCAGCACCTACGAGATCGATCTGACGGAGGCCGCGCGCTACCTCCCGGACCGCATCTGGCGCTCCCTGCGCCCCGACTAGCCCCGCGAGCCCGGCGTGACCAGCTGGACGGGTCCTGGTCTGGGTGGTTGTCCGGAGCGTCGTCCATGCCACCGATTGTCCGGCGGCCGGGATGCCCTGGTCAGGTACCGTCCGGGGCGCCCGGAGGCGTCCGGGGGGCGGACGGGGGCGCTCGGGGACTCCTCCGTACCCCCCGCGGATCACCGTGCCCGGCGTCTCCGCGCCCGCCGGCCGCGCGCCCGGCGGATCAGCGCGGCAGGGACCCGTACGAGACTCCCGTCAGCTTCTCCGAGGCGGCCCAGAGCAGTTCGCCGGACCGGTCGTCGAAGGTCCGCTTCGCCCGCCAGGACCGCACCGGCGCCCCGCGCCAGCCGAACCGCGGCCCGATGAAGTCGTCCGGCCGCACCCCGGGCGCGGTGGCCGCGTACAGCGTGGGCAGCGCGCCCGAGGCCGCGGGCTGCGCGACGAACGCGTTGCCGAACGCCGCCACCCGGGAGTTGAGGGTGGGGCCCTCCAGCTTCGACGCTCCGGCGTGGAGGTTGGAGGAGGCGTAGCCGGGGTGCGCGGCGACGGCGACGAGGGTGGAGCCGGCGGCGGCGAACCGCCGGGACAGCTCGTGGGTGAAGAGCAGGTTGGCGGTCTTGGAGCGGCCGTAGGCGATCCAGCGCCGGTAGCCGTGCTCGTCGCCGCCCAGGTCGTCGAGGTCGACGTCGGCGAGCGCGTGGAAGCCGCTGGAGACGGTGACGATCCGTGCGCCCGGCGCCGCGGCCCGCAGCCTCGGCAGCAGCAGCCCGGTGAGCGCGAAGTGCCCGAGGTGGTTGACCCCGAACTGCGCCTCGAACCCGTCGACGGTCCGTCCGTACGGCAGCGCCATCACGCCCGCGTTGTTGACCAGCAGGTCCAGGGAGTCCCGGCGCTGCCCGTAAGCCTTGGCGAACTCCCGTACGGATGCCAGATCGGCAAGGTCGAGCGGGGCGAACTCGACCGCGGCGCCCGGCACCTCGGAACGCATCCGGACCTCGGCGGCCCGGCCGCGCGCGGCGCTACGGCAGGCCAGCACGACCGAGGCGCCGCGCCGGGCGAGCTCGCGGGCCGTGACGTAGCCGATCCCGCTGTTGGCCCCCGTCACGACCGCGGTCCGGCCGCTCTGGTCGGGGATGTTCGTGGCGTTCCAGCCGGGCATGGCGGGCTCCCTCGCGATCAGTGGGTTACCGAGGGTAGACCGGCGCGGGCCCGGGGTGGGAGCGGGGGTCGTACGGGCAGGCGTACGCGCAGGCCAGTAGGCTGCGGTCCGCCCCCCGTTCCGCTTCCCGTTCCGAGGTACCGCGCAGTGAGCTCCGCACCGCCCCCCATACCCGTGACGGTCGTCGGCCTCGGCGCCGACGGCTGGGCCGGGCTCACCGCCGCCGCGCGGTCCGCGCTGTGTGCCGCCGAGGTGCTGATCGGCGGCCCGCGCCAGCTGGACCTGCTCCCCGCCGACCTGTGCCCCGGGGTACGGGTGGCGTGGCCCAGCCCGCTGCGGCCGGCCGTGCCGAAGCTGATGGCGGAGCACGCCGGCCGCCGGATCGCCGTGCTGGCCAGCGGTGACCCCATGTTCTACGGGATCGGCCGGGCCCTCGCGCAGGAGCTGGGGCCGCAGGCCCTGCGGGTGCACCCGCACCCCTCGTCCGTCTCCTACGCCTGCGCCCGCCTGGGCTGGCCGGTCGAGGACACCGAGGTGGTCACCGTCGTCGGCCGTCCGGTGGCCCGGGTCGCGGCCGCGCTGTACGAGGGGCGGCGGGTGCTGGTGCTCAGCGCCGGAGCGGCGTCCCCGATCGAGATCGCCGCTCTGCTCCGGGAGCGGGGCTTCGGCCCGAGCCGGATCCGGGTGCTGGAGCAGCTCGGCTCCGAGCGCGAGGACGCGTACGAGGGTCTCGCCGACGGCTGGGACCACCCGCCGGGCGATCCCCTGAACGTCGTGGCCGTGGAGTGCCGCCGGGACCCCTCCCACCCGGCGCCCCGGATCGGCGCGACCCCGGGCCTGCCGGACACCGCGTACGAGCACGACGGACAGCTCACCAAGCGCCGGGTCCGGGCCGCGACCCTGTGCGCGCTGGCCCCGGCCCCCGGCGAGCTGCTGTGGGACATCGGCGGCGGCTCCGGCTCCATCGGCATCGAGTGGATGCGCACGCACCCCTCCTGCCGCGCGGTGGCCGTGGAGCGCGTCCCCGAGCGGGCCGCGCGGATCACCCGTAACGCGGCGGCACTCGGCGTGCCCGGCCTGCGCGTGGTCGTCGGCGCGGCGCCGGACGCCCTCGTCGGCCTCCCCGCCCCCGACGCGGTGTTCATCGGCGGCGGCCTGACCGCGCCGGGGCTGCTCGACGCGGCCTGGGCGGCGCTCGCCCCCGGCGGCCGGCTGGTGGTCAACACCGTGACCCTGGAGTCGGAGGCGGTCCTCACCGACCGCTACCGGCGCCACGGCGGCGAACTGGTGAAGCTCTCGGTCGCCCACGCGGTGCCGGTCGGCGGTTTCACCGGCTGGCGGCAGGCCATGCCGGTCACCCAGTGGTCAGTGACGAAGTCGACGAACGAGAAGGATCTCTGACATGACCGTGTACTTCATCGGCGCGGGCCCCGGCGCCGCCGACCTGATCACGGTGCGCGGTGCCCGGACCCTGGCCGCCGCCCCGGTCTGCCTGTATGCGGGCAGCCTCGTCCCCCGCGAACTGCTCGCCGAATGCCCGGCGGACGCGCGGCTGGTGGACACCTCCCGGCTGAACCTGGACGAGATCGTCGCCGAGTACGTACGGGCGCACGCGGCGGGCCAGGACGTGGCGCGGCTGCACTCCGGCGACCCTTCCGTGTTCAGCGCGGTCGCGGAACAGATGCGGCGGCTCGACGCGGCCGGGATCCCGTACGAAGTGGTCCCGGGCGTGCCGGCGTTCGCCGCGGCGGCAGCGGCGCTGAAGCGGGAGCTGACCGTCCCCACGGTCGGCCAGACGGTGATCCTGACCCGGATCGCCCAGCAGGCCACCCCGATGCCGCCGGGCGAGGACCTGGCCACCCTGGGCCGCAGCGGCGCGCTGCTGGTGCTGCACCTGGCCACCCGTTACGTGGACCGGATCGTCGACGAGCTGCTGCCGCACTACGGGGCCGAGTGCCCGGTCGCGGTGGTGGCGATGGCCAGCCGCCCCGACGAGCTGATCCTGCGCGGCACCCTGGCCGACATCGCCGCCCAGGTCAAGGAGCACGGGCTGGTCCGCACGGCCGTCATCATCGTGGGCCGCACGCTGGGCGCGGAGCAGTTCCGGGACAGCCACCTGTACTCCGCCGAGCGCGACCGGCATGTCTGCTGAGCCGGGCCCCTGGCGGCACGTCCTGATCCTGGGCGGCACGACAGAGGCCCGCCGCCTCGCGGAGGCGCTGGCCGAGGACCCCTCGTACCGGGTGACCACCTCGCTCGCCGGCCGGGTGGCGGCGCCGGTGCTGCCGCCCGGTGAGGTGCGGATCGGCGGGTTCGGCGGCATCGCGAACCTGGCCGGCTGGATCATCGGCCACGACGTCACCCACGTCGTCGACGCGACGCACCCGTTCGCCGAGCGCATGAGCTTCAACGCGTCCGAGGCGCAGGCCCTGACGGGCGTCCCGCTGCTGGCCCTGCGCCGCCCCGGCTGGACCCCCGCTCCCGGCGACGACTGGGCCTTCGCGGCCGACCTCGACGAGGCGGCGGCCCTGCTGCCGGGGCTCGGCAGCAGGGCCTTCCTGACCACCGGCCGGACGGGCCTGCACTCCTTCGCGCATCTGGCCGACACCTGGTTCCTGGTGCGCTCGGTGGACCCGCCGCAGGCCCCGGTGCCGCCGCGCCTCGAAGTCCTGCTCGCTCGCGGTCCGTTCATCCTGGAGGGTGAGCGGGAGCTGCTCGCGCGGCACCGGATCGACGTTCTGGTGACCAAGGACAGCGGCGGCTTCGCCACCGCCCCCAAGCTCACCGCGGCCCGCGAGGCCGGCATCCCGGTCCTGGTAGTCCGCCGGCCCCCGATCCCGGAGGGTGTCCCGGAAACCGGCTCGGTCCTGGCCGCCCTCACCTGGCTCGGGGAGACCTGACGGTCGCCCTCGCCTCCCCGGTCGGGGGAGGCGCGCTGCCGGCCGGTGACCTCCAGGCGGTCGTGGCCACGGCCCTGTGCCACTGAACCGCGGCTGCCCCGGACAGCCCGAAGGCCCGGGACGGCGGCGGGCCGGCCCGGACCCTCGAGGCTCAGTGCCCCGGCGCCGTCACGGGTAGCGGCGCGGGGTCCAGGTGACGCGGGAGCCGTCCGGCCGCTCGGTGACCTGGGTCTGCGAGGAGCCGATCAGCAGGATCGTGCGCATGTCCACCTCGGACGGCTCCAGTTCGGCGAGCGTCACGATGCGCACCGACTGCTCCCGCCCGCCCACGTCCCGCGCGACGACCACCGGCGTCTGCGGCGCGCGCAGCTCCAGCAGCAGCTCCTTGGCCTGGGCGACCTGCCAGGTCCGGCTGCGCGAGCCCGGGTTGTACAGGGCGAGCACCAGGTCCGCCGCGGCGGCGGCACGCAGCCGCTCCGCGATGACCTCCCACGGCTTGAGCCGGTCCGACAGGGAGATCGTGGCGTAGTCGTGGCCGAGCGGGGCCCCGGCCGCGGCGGCCGCCGCGTTGGCGGCGGTCACCCCCGGCAGGACCCGTACGGGCACGTCCTTGTACTCCGGCTGCCCCGCGACCTCGAGAACGGCGGTGGCCATGGCGAAGACGCCCGGGTCACCGCCGGAGACCACGGCGACGCGCTTGCCGCGGCGGGCGAGGTCGAGCGCGAACTCGGCCCGCTCCGACTCGACCTTGTTGTCGGAGCCGTGCCGGATCTGGCCCGGCTTCACGGGTACGCGGTCCAGGTACGTGGTGTACCCGACGAGCACCTCGGCGTCGGCCAGCGCACGCCGGGTCTCGGGGGTGAGCCAGAGCGGCCCGGCCGGTCCGGTGCCGACCACGGCGACCTGGCCCGGACCGGACGGCACGCTGCCCGGGTTGCCGATGCGGCTGGGCACGACGGCGACGGCGAAGTACGGGACGGTGTCGGGGTCGGTGTCGGCCAGGACGCCGGTCCGCTCGCCCTCCATCGTCGCGCGCTCGACGTAACGCGCCTCGGCGAGGCGGCCGCTGGCCTCCATCGCCCGCCGCACGGCGGGGAAGGTGCGGCCGAGCTTCATCACGACCGCGGAGTCGGTGGCGGCGAGGCGGGCGGTGAGCTCCTCCTCCGGCAGGGTGCCGGGCAGGATCGTCAGCACCTCCTCGCCCTCGACGAGCGGGGTGCCGAGCCGGGCGGCGGCGGCGCTCACCGAGGTCACGCCGGGGATCACCTCGGCCTCGTACCGGTCGGCGAGCCGCTTGTGCATGTGCATGTACGAGCCGTAGAAGAGCGGGTCTCCCTCGGCGAGCACGGCGACGGTCCGCCCGGCTTCCAGGTGTGCGGCCAACCGGGCGGCGGACTCCTCGTAGAACTCCTCCATCGCGCCCTGGTAGCCGCCGGGGTGGTCGGTGGTCTCGGTGGTGACCGGGTAGACCAGCGGCTCCTCGATGTGGTCGGCGCGCAGGTGCTTCGCGGCGATCGAGCGGGCGATGGACCGGCCGTGGCGGGCGCTGTGGTACGCGACGACCTGCGCCTCGCCGATCACCTCGACGGCCCGCAGGGTCATCAGGGACGGATCGCCGGGCCCGAGCCCGACGCCGTAAAGACGTCCGGCGTTCATTCGGCCACGCTCGCAATGGCGTTGACGGCCGCGGCGGCGATCGCGCTGCCGCCGCGGCGGCCGCGCACGATCAGGTGGTCGAGCCCGGAGGGGTGGGCCGCGAGGGCGTCCTTGGACTCGGCGGCGCCGATGAATCCGACGGGCACGCCGATGACGGCGGCCGGGCGCGGGGCGCCCTCCTCGATCATCTCCAGCAGCCGGAAGAGCGCGGTCGGCGCGTTGCCGACGGCGATCACGGAGCCCTCCAACAGGCCCCGGTCACGCCAGACTTCGAGGGCGGCGGCACTGCGCGTGGTGCCCATCTTCGCGGCCAGGTCCGGTACGGCCGGGTCGGAGAGGGTGCAGATCACCTCGTTGTCGGCGGGCAGCCGCTTGCGGGTGACCCCGCTGGCGACCATCTGCACGTCGCACAGGATCGGCGCGCCCGCCTCCAGCGCGGCGCGGGCCCGCAGCACCACCTCGGGCGTGTACCCCAGGTCCTGCGGGAGGTCGGTCATCCCGCAGGCATGAATCATGCGCACCGCGACCTGGGCGACCGAGGCGGGCAGCCCGGAGAGGTCCGCCTCGGCGCGGATCGTGGCAAAGGACTGGCGGTAGATCGCGGCGCCGTCCTTCTCGTACTCGAACACGGTGTACTCGCTCATTTCTTCACTGCGGCTTCGGACACTCGGGGTTGGTTGCGGGCGGCGGCGAGGGCCGCGGCGAGTTCTTCGGGTGCCACCGGGTCGGTGCCGAGCCGGTACCCGTCGGGCGTGGCCACCACGTCCACCCAGGCGGTGCCGCGCGGGTGTCCGCAGCGGCGTTCGCACCCGGACCAGTGCACGGGCAGCGGCCCCCGCGCCCGCTCGGCGACTGCCCGCGCGTCGGCGCGTACGTCGGCCAGGGACTTGGCGCAGCCGGGCCGGCCGGTGCAGGCGGTGACGGACTCCCAGGGGCCGTCCGGGGCGCAGACCAGGCCGGCGGTCTCGATCAGGGCCGCGCCGTGGACGGGCCTGCGGGTGCTGGCCGAGGGCAGGATGACGCTCCGCCAAGGGGTGACGCGCAGCTCGCGGCCGCCCCGGTCGGCGACCCGTACGAGGACCCGCCACTGCTCGGTGCTCATCCGCCCCAGCGGCGGCAGGACGCACAGGTGCGTCGGGTTGCCGGTTCCGGCGCCCCACGGCCGGGGCGGCGGCGCGTACGGCCAGGCCACCTCGGTGACGACGGCCGCCTCGATCCCGGCGGCCGCCAGCCGACGGGTGAACCCGGCTTCGTCCAGAGGATGTTCGGGGGGCAGCTCGGACACCCGCCAGGCCCGGGTCCCGGCCGTGTCGGCGGTGTCGAGGAAGTACTCGGCGGCGAGCAGCGCCGCCCGGGCCGCGTGCGGCGCGGCCAGTTCCACAGCGTCGGCGGCCGCGCCGAGCCGGATCAGCGCCCGGCCGTCGGGCCCGCCGAGCACGGTCACGTCGGGATTCAGCGCGGCGACGTCGCCGCGCCCGTCGTCGAAGGCGAACAGGAACCGCCCGGACAGCGCCGCCGCCCGGGCGCTCGCGCACAGCAGCCCGTCGAACGCGCGGGCCCAGGCCAGCGCGTCGGGCCGGGCCGGACCGTCCAGCCCGGACATCGGCGTCGCGACGATGTTCCGGACCCGTTCGTGGCTCGGCGCCGGCAGCAGCCCGGCCCCGTCCAGCAGGTCCGCGAGTCCTGCGCCACATCCGTCGTCGAGCCCGCGCAGCTGGACGTTGCCCCGGGAGGTCAGTTCGAGGTGCCCGTCCCCGAACCGGTCCGCAGCGAGCCCGAGCACGGAGGCCTGCCGGGGCGTGAGCAGCCCGCCAGGGATCCGGACCCGCGCCAGGAACCCGTCGTCCGCCGCGTGCAGCCGCAGCGCGCCGGGGCAGGCGTCACCGCGCTCCCGTATGACGGGTTCGTCCCGCGATGCGGCGGAGGGGGGCTGGGGCATGGCGGCGAGCATACCCACGATTCCCCTCCCCCGACCTGTGTCCGTCACCACCCCGCACCTTCCCACCAGCCAAATCCAGCCCGGCCCCGCCACTCCAGCCCCGCCCGGCCGATTCAGCCCCGCCCTGGCCGATCGGGCCTCGCTTCGGCCCGTCCGACTCCGTCCTTGGCCGTTCCAGCCACGCCTGGCGACAACCGGCCCCGCCCGGTGGCACCTCCCGGCGGTAGCCGGGGGAGTTCGAGGCGCGGGGTCCGGGGCAGAGTCCCGCAACGGCGCCGCACCCGAAGACCAACCCCGCCCAAGCCGGCGCAGCGCAGCCGTACCCGGACCACCCCCGCTCCCGGCCAGGGCGAAGGCCCCCTAGGATGACCTCCGGCGGACCACTCGGCCCGCCATCGCCGAGGACGGCGACATGGGAGGAAGCCCGGTGAGATTCCGGCGCGGTCCCGCCACTGTGAACCCGCCGGCCGCCACGGCCGAAGGGTGAGTCAGGAACTCCCGCCGTCCCCACTGCCCGGGGCGCGGAAACCCCGAGGAAGGCCTGCCGCCGCATGATCCTGCTGCTGTCGACGTCCGACACCGATCTGCTCAGCGCCCGCGCCGCGGACGGCCCCGTCCCGTACCGGTTCGCGAACCCCTCCCGCCTTCCCCTGGACGACCTCCCCGGCCTCCTCGACGGCGTCGACCTGGTCGTCGTACGCCTCCTCGGCGGCCTCCGCGCCTGGCAGGAGGGCCTCGACCTGCTCCTGGCCCCCGGCCAGACCCGCCCGGTCGTGGTCCTGACCGGCGAACAGGCCCCGGACGCCCAGCTGATGGAGGCCTCCACGGTCCCGATCGGCATCGCGGCCGAGGCCCACGGCTACCTCGCGCACGGCGGCCCCGCCAACCTCGACCAGCTGGCCCGCTTCCTCTCGGACACGGTCCTCCTCACCGGCCACGGCTTCGAGCCGCCCGCCGCCTCCCCCACGTGGGGCCCCCTGGAGCGCACCGCCCGGCAGACCACCGGCCCCCGCGTCGCCGTGCTGTACTACCGCGCCCACCAGATGAGCGGCAACACCGCCTTCGTACACACCCTGTGCGAGGCCATCGAGGCCAAGGACGCGCAGGCGCTCCCGCTCTACGTCTCCTCCCTCCGCACCCCGGAGCCGGAGCTGCTGGCAGAGCTGGAGGGGGTCGACGCCGTCGTCACCACCGTCCTCGCGGCCGGCGGCACCCGCCCCGCCACCGCCTCGGCGGGCGGGGACGACGAGTCCTGGGACGCGGGCGCGCTCGCGGCGCTCGGCGTGCCGATCCTCCAGGCCCTGTGCCTGACGGGCTCGCGCAGCAACTGGGAGGAGAACGACGAGGGCCTGTCCCCCCTCGACGCCGCCACCCAGGTCGCCGTCCCGGAGTTCGACGGCCGTCTGATCACCGTCCCGTTCTCCTTCAAGGAGCTCGACGAGGACGGCCTGCCCGCCTACGTGGCCGACCCCGAGCGTGCCGCCCGGGTCGCGGGGATCGCCGTACGGCACGCCCGCCTCCGCCACATCGAGCGACGCGACAAGAAGATCGCCCTCGTCCTCTCCGCGTACCCCACCAAGCACTCCCGCATCGGCAACGCGGTCGGTCTGGACACCCCGGCCAGCGCCGTGGAGCTGCTGCGCACCCTGCTCGCCGGCGGCTACGACTTCGGCCCCGCCGACGGCATCCCCGGCCTGGTCTCGGGCGACGGCGACGAGCTGATCCGGGCCCTGATCGAGGCCGGCGGCCACGACCAGGACTGGCTCACCGAGGAGCAGTTGGCCCGTAACCCGGTCCGCATCCCGGCCGCCGACTACAAGCGCTGGTTCGCCGAGCTCCCCGCCGAGCTGCGCGAGAGCGTGGAGGAGCACTGGGGCGAGGCCCCCGGCAACATGTTCGTGGACCGCTCCTCGAACCCGGAGGGCGACATCGTCCTCGCGGCCCTGCGCCGCGGGAACCTCCTCATCCTCATCCAGCCGCCGCGCGGCTTCGGCGAGAACCCGATCGCGATCTACCACGACCCGGACCTGCCGCCGTCGCACCACTACCTCGCCGCGTACCGCTGGATCCAGGCCCGTGCGGAGGACGGCGGTTTCGGCGCCGACGCGATGATCCACCTGGGCAAGCACGGCAACCTGGAATGGCTGCCGGGCAAGAACGCCGGCCTGTCGGCGGCCTGCGCCCCGGACGCCGCCCTCGGCGACCTGCCGCTCATCTACCCGTTCCTGGTCAACGACCCGGGCGAGGGCACCCAGGCCAAGCGCCGCGTGCACGCCACCCTGGTCGACCACCTGGTGCCGCCGATGGCGCGCGCGGAGTCGTACGGGGACATCGCGCGCCTGGAGCAGCACCTGGACGAGTACGCCCAGATCTCGGCGATGGACCCGGCGAAGCTCCCCGCCATCCGCGCGCAGATCTGGACCCTGATCCAGGCGGCGAAGCTCGACCACGACCTGGGCCTCGACGAGCGCCCGGACGACGACGGCTTCGACGACTTCCTGCTGCACGTCGACGGCTGGCTGTGCGAGGTGAAGGACGCCCAGATCCGCGACGGCCTGCACGTGCTGGGCGGCGCCCCGAAGGGCGCGGCCCGCGTCAACCTGGTCCTCGCGATCCTGCGGGCCCGGCAGATCTGGGGCGGTACGACCGCCCTGCCCGGCCTGCGCGAGGCGCTGGGCCTGGACGAGTCGGCTGCCACCCGCACCTCGGCGGACGCCGTGGAGGAGCAGGCCCGCGCGCTGGTCCAGGCGATGGAGGACGCGGACTGGGACCCGTCGGCGGTGGCTGCGGTCGCCTCGGCGCATTCGGCGGACGTCGTCGCGGTACTGGATTTCGCCGCTCGTGAGGTCGTCCCGCGCCTGGCCGGCACCACGGACGAGATCGCCCACGTGGTCGCCGCCCTGGACGGACGGTTCGTTCCCGCCGGCCCGTCCGGCTCGCCGCTCCGCGGGCTGGTCAACGTCCTCCCGACGGGGCGCAACTTCTACTCCGTGGACCCGAAGGCCGTCCCCTCCCGCCTCGCGTGGGAGACGGGCCAGGCCCTCGCCGAGTCCCTGCTGACCCGCTACCGCACGGACAACGGCGAGTGGCCCGCCTCCGTCGGCCTGTCCCTGTGGGGCACCAGCGCGATGCGCACCTCGGGCGACGACGTGGCGGAAGCCCTGTCCCTGCTGGGCATCCGCCCGGTCTGGGACGAGGCCTCGCGCCGCGTGACCGGCCTGGAGGCGATCCCGCTCGCGGAACTGGGCCGCCCCCGCATCGACGTGACGCTGCGCATCTCGGGATTCTTCCGCGACGCGTTCCCGCACGTCATCGGCCTCCTCGACGACGCGGTCCGGCTGGCGGCCTCGCTGGACGAGCCGGCGGACCAGAACTTCGTCCGGGCCCACGCCCAGGCGGACCTGGCCGAGCACGGTGACGAACGCCGGGCCACGACCCGTATCTTCGGCTCGCGCCCCGGCACGTACGGCGCGGGCATCCTCCAGCTGATCGACTCCCGCGACTGGCGTACGGACGCCGACCTCGCGGAGGTCTACACGGTGTGGGGCGGGTACGCGTACGGCCGTGGTCTGGAGGGCCGCCCGGCCCGCGCCGAGATGGAGACCGCCTACAAGCGGATCACCGTCGCCGCCAAGAACACGGACACCCGCGAGCACGACATCGCGGACTCGGACGACTACTTCCAGTACCACGGCGGCATGGTGGCCACCGTCCGCGCCCTGCGCGGCACGGCCCCCGAGGCGTACATCGGTGACTCCACCCGCCCGGAGACGGTCAAGACCCGCACCCTCGTCGAGGAGACCTCGCGCGTCTTCCGCGCCCGTGTGGTCAACCCGAAGTGGATCGAGGCGATGCGCCGCCACGGTTACAAGGGCGCCTTCGAGCTCGCGGCGACGGTGGACTACCTCTTCGGCTACGACGCCACGACGGGCGTGGTCGCGGACTGGATGTACGACAAGCTGACCGAGACGTACGTCCTGGACCCGGAGAACCGCGCCTTCCTGGAGGAGGCCAACCCCTGGGCCCTGCACGGCATCGCGGAACGCCTCCTGGAGGCCGAGTCCCGCGGCATGTGGGAGAAGCCGGACCCGCAGGTCCTCGAATCCCTCCGCCAGGTCTACCTGGACACGGAGGGCAACCTGGAGGGCGAAGCGGACTAGTCGTTCGTTCCGCTTCCCGTAGCCACGCACACGAAAGGCCGTCCTCCTCCCCCTTCCAGCGGGTGAGGAGGGCGGCCTTTCCAGCCCGCCCGGACCGGGGGCCACAGACCGCCGGCTGACTTCGCCTCGACGGTCCGGTTCAACCGACGACTCCGGAACGCCGGAACCGCATACAAGAGCAAACCTAACTCAATCGGACAATCATCCCGCCCTGCGGCACTCCGCGGCACTCCGCGGCGCTCCAGGGCGTTCGATCGACGCAATCCCTCGAAGGGGGTCATCCCCACCTCCGAGTGGTTCGAACGCCGCGTCACGACCCCGTCCCCGGCTGCCCCTTGGGATCCCCGGCCGCACCGGAACTCTGTACGAACATTCGCTCCCCGCGCCCCCGTGACGCCGCTCTGAACAGCCACGTTCTTCCGGCTGTCAGTTCACAGCCGCGGCACCTCGGGAGGAATCTTGCGATCCGTGCACGTTCATGTGGCGTTCGACCCGGCACCGGGCGGAGGTGGCCGCGCATGAGGCTCCTCAAGCGGCCCGCGCCCGCCGAACCGGCCGTCTCCGAAAGTGAGCGCCGGCTCTTCGGCGGTCCGCTGCGCTACGACGCCGGCTGGGCCAACCACGACTACGCCCAGCTGGAAAGCCGGCTCCTGACCACCCTGCGCTCCATGCCCCGGATGGCAGGCGGGACGCTCCGGCTCGCCTGGGAGACCGACCGGCGCGCCCTGCTCACCGTCGCCTTCGCCGAGGCCGGCCAGGGGATCACCTCCGCCGTCGGGCTGCTCGTCCTCAGCCTGGTGCTCCGTACCCTGCTCGGCGCGGGCAGTGCCGCCGACCGGCTGCACGCCGCCCTGCCCGCCCTGGCCGCGGGCGCGCTGGTCGCCGTACTGGGCGCCGTACTGGCCTCGTGGTCGACGGCGGCCGCCGGGCGGCTGGAGCCCAAGGTGGAGCGGGCCGCTCACGTGCAGTACCTGCAGGCCGCCGTCGGGGTGGAGCTCGAAGCCATCGAGGACGGAGAGTTCCGGCGGCTGCTCGACAGCGCCCAGTGGGGGCCGCCCTCGGCCCGCCGGACCGTGGGAGCCTGCGTGGCCACCCTCGGCGGACTGATCTCCCTGGTCGCCACGGCCGGGGTACTCACCGTGCTGCACCCGCTGCTGCTGCCCATGCTGCTGCTGATCGCCGCGCCGCGCGGCTGGGGCGCGATGCGGGTGGCCCAGCGCCGCTACCTCTCCATGATCACCTGGGTGGAGCACGTCCGCGCCGCCCGGCTCATCGGCCAGTTGCTGATCTCCCGTACATCGGCCCCCGAGGTACGGGTGCACGGAGTCGGGCACTACCTCCTCGGCCACTACCGCAACATGGCCGAGCACGCCGAGGGCGAGGCCACCCGCCTCGCCAAGGACAAGGCCGCCACCGAACTGCTCGCCGCCGCGCTCTCCGGCGTCGCGGCCCTCGTCACCTACGCGGCGATGGGCCTGCTCATGGTCTCCGGCAGGATGGACCTCGCGGTCGCCGGCACCGCCGTGATCGCGGTGCGCACCGGCTCGGCCAGTCTCGGCGCGCTGGTCGCCACC
This sequence comes from Streptomyces sp. NPDC048269, assembly GCF_040652395.1. Lineage (NCBI taxonomy): Bacteria > Bacillati > Actinomycetota > Actinomycetes > Kitasatosporales > Streptomycetaceae > Streptomyces > Streptomyces sp. NPDC048269. Next base: position 50,813 of record NZ_JBEZLW010000023.1, on the reverse strand, counting down.
ACCAACACCTTGCACGAGGAGTCCCTGTACGTACGGGACATGGAGCGGTTCGTCGCCGAGGCGGGCCGCCGCGCCATCCCGTCCGGCGGGCTCCCGCTGGAGGAGCGGCTCGGTACGCTCCGGCTCGTCGACGTGGGCTTCAGCTACCCGGACCGGGACGAGCCCGCGCTGACCGGCGTCTCCCTCACCATCGAGGCGGGCAGGGTCGTCGCCCTGGTCGGCGAGAACGGCTCCGGCAAGAGCACCCTCGTCAAACTCCTCGCCGGTCTGCACCTGCCCGACTCCGGATCGCTGACCTGGGACGGGGTGGAGGTGGGGGACGCCGACCGGGAGCAGGTCTTCGACCGGGTCGCCCTGCTCACCCAGGACTTCGAACGCTGGCCGGTGACCGTTATGTGATCTGTCAAGGTGTCCCAAGGGCGGCTGTCTCATCGCCAGCAGAGTCTCGATGCGTCGTGGCGGGCGCGTAAGCCGCAGGATCGGGTAGAGCCGTCAACCCGGCGGGATCACATGGCTGTTGACCACCATGGAGCTTAGGATGAGCGCATGTTGTCGAGGCTGCCGTTTCGAGACGAGTTACGGACACAACTGGGCGATCCCAAGAAGTCCCGCCGACTGAGCAGCAGTCCGCGATCACGCGTCTGGCGAGTGGAGCTCAGCGGAACTCTGGCGGTCGTCAAGCAGATCGTCGAGGGTCCGGACGCCGCTGAGCGGTATGCCCGCGAGGTTGATGCGTTGCAGCTCGCCGCCCGAGTCGACCCGCCCGTGGTGCCACGCCTGCTCGCCACCGATCCGCGCGAGCGTGTCCTGGTCCTGGAACACCTGGGTCACCACCGCCCTTCCAGTGACTGGGCGATCGACTATGCCACGGCTCTGGCCCGCCTGCACGCGGCTACGAGGCCGCAGGATGTCGGCCTTCTGCCCTCGTGGTCGGGCCCGACCACGGACGACATCGGCTCCTTCTTCTCCCTGGCCAAGGACCTGGCGGTCCCGGTCCCGCCCCGTGTACCCACCGAACTCGACGCCCTGGTGAACCGGCTGACCCGGGCACCAGGGCACAGCCTGCTCCACGGCGACCCGTGCCCCGGCAATGACCTGCACACCCCCAGCGGGGTCCGATTCATCGACTTCGAACAGGCATCACTGGGCAACGGAATCGTGGAGCTTGCCTATCTACGCATCGGCTTCCCGACCTGCTGGTGCGTCACCGCAACACCCAAAGCGCTCTTGGAGGAAGCCGAGGCGGCCTATCTGACGACCTGGCGCGCCGCGACCGGCACCGAGGTGACGGGAGACCTTGCCGACACGTGCGCCGGCTGGCTCGTCCGCGGCGACGCATTGGTCGAGCGGGCCCACCGGGGCACCATCGATCATCTCGCCCGGATTCCCGGCCACGACTGGAAATGGGGCACGGCGACCGCCCGGCAGCGGCTGGTCCACCGGCTCGGCGTCGTCGCACGAATGACCTCGGACCACAGCGAACTCACCGGCCTGAGCCGCCTGAGCACGGACATGCGCGACCGCTTCCTCACCCGATGGCCTGCGCTCAAACCACTGCCATCACAACGACCGTAGTAGAAGAGGCTCGGAGATCAACGCTGGCCCCGAACCGCAATTCTTGACCATTTTTCGCGGCCTTCGAAGCACGTGGGTCCTGCCTGCTACCTACCGAAGTGGACGCACCGCTCCTCGGGTCGCCTCGTCGACCTGAGCCCGGAGCTTGCGCGCATCCTCCTCCAGTTCGGCGTTTCGCAAGGTCAATGCCTGGATGTGGTTGGCGTAGACGGTCACCGTGTCCTTGAGTTCGCGGATCTCGGTGGCCTTTTCCTTGCGTAGGTCACGTTCGGCCGCCCGTCGGCGTGCGATCTCCGCCCTGAGTTCGTCAACCTCAGGACGTCTCACCTCGGGGGCCGCAAGGATCTCCTTGATCGCGGCAGCGACCGGAGAACGGTAGTACGAGGCCCGGCCTACGCCAGCCTCCGCCGCGATGTTGACGACGGTCAGAGCGCCGTCGGTCGTCTGCGGGCGGCCGTCGGCGAGTTCTTCGAAGGCCCGCATGATACGGCGGTCGATCTCGCTCAGGTCAGGGTGTTCCCTGGCAAGGCGGGCAAAGACAGTCGGGCCTGCATCGCTGGACGTCATGCGGTGACACTTCCCTCGTCGTTGATCTCGGCGATCAGTCGCGTCAGCGAGGCCAGGTGTTCGGTGATGGCGATCCGCTGGAGGGGTGGCAGGGTGTCCAGGTCGCTGAAGTCCTGGTGGGCGAGGTCTCGGGCCCGAGCCAGTCGGGGCAGGTGGATGGCGGACCGGCGGGAGTTGGGACACTGGAGGCACATGCTCAGCATCGGCAGCGGCCGTCCCACGGATTTGGCCCGCTTGTTGCACACGGCCGTCTCGGCCTGGTGGAAGCAGTCGTTGAGCAGGCCAGGGTGCAACGTGCGGGTCAGGTTATTGAGCATCGCGCGCAGGCGTACAGGGCTGGACACCACACCGGGCAGGTCGCCCAGTTCGGCCCGGATGCGGTCGAACTCGGCCTCGATGCGTTGGGCCGCTCCGCCCGCAGATTTACCGCCGTCGTTCCAGTCGTGGAAGAGGTCCTCCACGTAGTCGAGCCTGGCCACCATCTGGTCGGCGGCGACCTCATCGGCGAAGCCCGAGGCCGAAGTCCCCGCGTAGCCCTCGAAGATCGCAAATGCGGCATGTTTGTACTGGCGTGTGCCGGCGACGACCCCGAAGGGTTGGTGTGCGATGTGCCAGGCCAGCGTACGGCGGAATTGTCGGGTGTTGAACGCCCAGGGCATCAGTTGCGTTTCCTGCTGTGCAGCATTGCACCCTTCCCGCTGGGGCGTTTCCTGGTCCTCTCCCGGGGCTTCGGCTTCGGTCTCTGGGGCTGGTTCCACCGGTGAAGCCGACGTGGCGACGAGCGGGAGGTAGGGTCCCTCCTCGGTGCCGAACAGGTCGTCGAGGTGGGCGCAGAAGACGGCGAGGCGACCGGGGACAGCTCGCAGCATCACGTAGCCGACGTTCGGGCCTCCGGTGTAGCCGAACAGGTGGGTTGGGTCGTCGTTGATGTGAAGCAGCACCTCGACTGCGCGATGGACGACGTCGAGGACCACCCACTCGGCTTCGTCCCCACTGAGACGGCGTCCCTTGAAGACACGACCGCGAAGCTTGTGGCGCGGGCGGCCGTCGGCTCCCGGTTCTGTGAATGCGCAGTCACGGCCAAGTTCGCGCACCTCCACGTCGCGCATGCCCGACAGGTAAGCGATCACGATCCAGCAGGCCACTCGGAGGCTGACGATTTCGGCGGCCAGGGTCGCTGGCGACATCTCCGGGCGCCAGGGCAGGCCCGTGGCCGGCCACGGCGAGATGCTCGTGCCCAGGCCGCCGTCCTCCCAGCCCAGCTCCTGACCCGCCTCCATGATCCGAGGCAGCAAATGGTGGATGTGCCCGGCGCGGAGGAGCAAGGTGAGCATGCGCAGGTTGGGGGCCTGCACCACCCCGTCGACGATCCGGGCCCCCGGCTTGGTGTGCACGAGGGCCCGGGGGAGCGCGGGCAGACCACGGCCCGCGGCCCGGCGCGCCTCGATGAAAGCATCCAGCCGCTGCATGACCTCGCCGTCACTAGCCTTCGAGCGACGGCTCCAGTTCTGTTCGAGACGGGCCAACTCCTCCTGGGCCGCGAAGATGTCCCGGCTGGCGGTCTCCACGTAGAAGAGGGCAGCGCCTAGCAATGCACGCATCACATCTTCGGGGATGCGCGGGGTCGTGTTCTCGGTCGGCTTGTCCAACCCGGCGACTGCTTTGGCGGATCGTCCCACCCAGGGGACCAGGCCCAACCGGTCGCGGGTCAGGAAAGCGCTGTGTGCGGCCACGTGCTGGAGCAGGCGGACTGCCGCACTGGCCGCATGCGCACTCTCCTGCTTCCACACGGCCAGGGCAGCGGTGAGGTGGTGCCGCTCGACATCGCGCAGCCGTGGCGCACCGACGCCGCGTAGGTCCCGCAGGACGCGGGCGAACAATGTCAGTTCCTCGTAGGCGCCGGTGGGCTTCATCGGCAGGCCCATCCGTCCGGACGGGTGCCGCAGCCGAGAGTAAGGTATTCCTTGGCAGTCTGCCGGTCCTCCCCCGGGGCGAATCCGGTGAACATCAGGCGTGTACTCATAGCGGTCCGGGGCAGGACGAGACGCAAGTCCCATACGTCGTCGCTGAATCGTGGTCCCCTATCGGCCAGGCCAGCGGTCATGTGGGCGGGAAGCACGTACTCCTCGTCGGCTTCGAGCGCAGGCTCCAGAGCGGGGTCGTGAGCAGTCGTCACCTCAAGACCTCCAAGAAGGAAGGCGGAAGGGCGAGGCGGACCCCGTCGCCCTCGGCGATAGCTCGGGCGGTAGCGATCTGCGCGGTGCTGAACCGGGCCACCACGCCGGTGGTGATCCGCTGGTGCGCGATCCCGAAGCGGCTCTGCCATTCAGCAGCAGAGAATTCCTCGCGCTGACGCTCGATCGTGGCCAGAGTGGACAGCACCGCTGGCAGGTGGCGGGTGCCGAACACGGCATTTGGGCACTCCAGGCACACCCATGGCGGCACCGGGCACGGCGCTCCCCTCTTGACCGCATAGGGGGAGGCGAAGAAGTCCTGACAGGAGGACAGCCACACATCCGTCGCCCCCGACAGGGCATCGCGAACCGCATCGGGGGCGATCTCCACCGTTCCTTCGTCCAGGCGCCGGCCGTCGTCGTCCAGGATCACGGGCGACGGCAGTACGACAGCCAGCGCCTGGGCCAGGCCCGCCTCCACCGCCTGGTCATGGATCTCCTCGTGCGCACCGATGTCGGCATAGTGCCTACCTGCGACCTCCGGTGTGTGACCGCTTGCGAAGTCCGGCAGGATCCCGCCGGCCCTCAGGTACTGCTGCGACTTGTAGGTTTTGCGCAGCCTCCGCAGGTCCAGGGTGACGGAGGCTCCTCCTCTGTCCTGCATGCCCGTGATCCCGTGAGCATCCATCCATGCTCGCCGGTACGGGGTGTCGACGACGATGCGCTCCACGAAGCGGGCCGTCACCTCACCGGTCCGACGTGAAACGGTCACCCACAGGTCCGGGGCCTCGACCAGTCCGCGGGCCCGCCGGGTGAGGCGCAGGGCCAGGCGTACGACGCCGCCGGGAGACCGGAGGGTTCCGCTGTCGCGGACCCGCAAGGTCTTGTGGGGATTACCCCGAGCCCGACGCTTCACGTAGGCCAGACTGACGTAGCCGCGCGCAGGGTTGGCCAGGCAGCCGGTCTGCAGCTGCTTGATGCCTTCGGGTTCCATGCCGGTCTGGCAGGCCAGCAGGATCTGGAAGGGGATCACGTCCTCGTTGGTCAGGAACAGGCGGGTGTTGATCTCGCGGATACCGCCGTGCCGGATGACCCCCGGGATGCGGCTGTGGACAGGGCTCAGGGGGCCGTGGTGCTCGGTGTGCCACAGGATGTTCTCGAGGCGGTCCCAGCCGTGGACGGCCGGATCACTTCCGGTGGCTGCCAGGTGCTCGCCCTCCAGGATCCGGTCGCGGATCTCTCCAACGCTGGCGAGCGCGGCGGCTTCCATCGCCTCGAAGACCGGCAGCGGATAGGAGTCCAGCGGCTTCATACGACGCCGGTTCGCGTCCGCGGTGGCATAGCCGAGGCGCGCGGCGAAGGCCGGATCGATCCCGCCCGGGTGGGCCTCCCGGACGAACCGGAGCAAGGCAACCAGGCACGACATGATGACGTAGGGCTCCTTGCTGTCCTGGCCGTACTCGGCGATCAGCATCGACTCGTAGGCGTCCAGGAGTTCGGGTTCCAGGTCGTCCACATCCAGGTCGTCCGCCAGCTCTGGCGCACTTGCTGCCGCGAGGGCGATGAACTGGCGCACGGTGCCGAGCAGGTAACGCCGAAAGCGCTTCCGGTTCTGCACCGACCCCCGGCTTACGGGCGACTGCACCAGGGCTTCTGCCAATGCCCGGGTGAGGCGGGGGCACGGCAGGTCGGACAGGTCGACGACCTCCTCCAGCCCGCTGAAAGTCACTGTGAACACCACCGGCCCCAGCTGGGGCACCGGCTCGCAAGGCGCGGGAACCTCCTCGGCCGCAGAGAACCGGACGCGGCGCGCGCTCACAGCGCCGCCCTCGCAGCGGGAACGTGCAATTGGTCGAGAGCCGCGGCCTGCTCGTCCCATTCCGCAAGAGCTGACAGCACGATCTCCTGGGCCTCATCCAGCACGTCGAGATACGCGTAGACGGTCTCCTCGCGGGCATGGCCGAGCAACAGCTGCAGCTTGCGCATCGGATTGCCGATCAGCATCCGCTTGATCTGGGCGAGGGTGAAGCGACGGTCCTCCTGCATCCCCATTGCACGCACCGTCTGCCGCAGCAGCAGACCCAGCATGTGCACCGCAAAGGTGTGCCGCAGCGTGTGCGGATGGACCTCAAGGTCGACACCGAACTTCGCGCACCGCTCGTTGGCCCTCCGGAACGCCGACTGCCAGGGTCGAGCTCCGCAACGGCTGTCCGTCCTCGCCCAGCCAGAGCCACAGTGGGCCGGCCGGTGCCCATGGGCGTCGACGGACACCACCCGACGCCGCCGGTCAGCATCGATCGAGGAGTACGCCCAGGATCGCCCTGCACCCTCAACAACAACGGCCTGCCGATTGGCCCGACGAACCAGCAGCGGATCCTCCCAGTTCTCGTACGCGCCGCCGAGACCACGGCGCTGGACGAGCTCATCGCGCTCGATGGCCAGGTAGTGGTGCAGCTCCCGCAAGACCTGTCGCCGCATGAACACCGTCCGAGGTCGGTGCCGCTTGGTGACGGCCGCCGACAGGTGCAGGTCGCCGCGCTCCGGCGCGAGCGTCGGCAGCTCGGGGACCAGCAGACTCGACGCCTCACCCAGCCGCATCCCGGTGCACACCAGCAGATCCGCGAACAAGGCGTTGCGCTCGCCGTTGCGCCCACGCCACTTGGGATCAGGTCCGCCGCCCGGCAGGCATCCCAGCAGCCCCACATCCCGCCACAGGAGGTACTCCTCGTACGGCACGAACGTGATCGGCTCGCGATGCCATTCAACCTCGCCTTCGGCAATCACCCGGATCTGCTTGGCGCCCTGAGCAGTCATCACCGTCTTGTCGACGTACCGGAAGGGCTCCTTTTCCAACAGGCCCTCGTACAACGACCAGCGCACCCACTTGTCCAACGCGGCCATCGCCCGACCCCAGGTGCTCTCCTTGATCCGGTCGTCCGGATCCGCCGCGAACAGCCGGGCCTGCTTATAGGCCCGGAGATCGTCCCCGTCCATCTGCCAGATGCTCTTCCCACCCCGGGCTTCGTGCAGGAAACGGCAGATCAGCATGATGTCCGAGCAGTAACCACTGACCCCGTTCTCCGACTTCACGCCCCACTCGGGCAACTCCCGAATGAACCGGTTCAGCGGGAGGTCGTACGACCCGTCGGGTGCCAGGATGAACGGAACGCGTTCGGTGACGCCTGCTCGGCGCAGCACATGGACGGCGTCCGGGAGTGAGCCGGGCGCGGTCTGCTCGAACGAAGTCCGATGCGAGGCAACTACTGCCTCGGCCACCGTGTGTGACAACTCGACACCGTCAGATGCGTCAAAATCGGAATCCACCCAACACCCCCGTGAGCCCTGCGGGACGGTCTCCCCATGCCCAACGAGCATCGGGCCTGTGAGACACCTGGAAGTGCCAACATAATGACCGCCCGTACCAACATCGCCATCGGCAGGCCGGCCGCCGAGGGCCCGGACGGGGCCGTGGACCAGGCGGCGGAAGTGGTCGCCGCCGCCCGGCACGCGGGCGCCGACCGGGTCGTGGAGAAACTTCCGCACGGCTACGAGACCCTGCTCGCCCGGGTGTTCAGGGGGGCCTCGGAGCTGTCCGGCGGGCAGTGGCAGAAATTCGGCCTGGCCCGTACCCGCTTCCGCGACGCCCGCGTCCTCATCGTGGACGAGCCCACCTCCGCCCTCGACCCGGAGGCGGAGATCGCCGCCTTCGACAGCATCCGCGGCCTGGCCGGTCCGCAGCGGTCGGTCGTCCTCGTCTCGCACCGGATGTCGGGTGTGCGGTACGCCGACGTCATCTACGTCCTGCACGAGGGCCGGCTCGTCGAACAGGGCAGCCACGACGAGCTGTTGGCGCTGAACGGCCGCTACGCCACCATGTTCCGGATCCAGGCCGCCCAGTACGGCGACCGGCCCGCACAGGGCGTCTCTATCCCGTGCCAGGCATCACCGGCGCAGAACGACGCGTCCGTCACCTGAAGCGGTGAACTCCCCCTTATCCCCCGGGCACCGGGGGTAGGGCACTGCTGATCTCGTGCGGGGGCCGGGCTCACCGGCCCCCGCACTCATGGACGAAAGGCCGACCCCGCCGTGACGCAGCCGTTCCAACTGCCGGATTTCTACGTGCCTTATCCGGCGCGACTGAACCCCCACCTGGAGGACGCGAGGGTCCACACGAAGCAGTGGGCCCGCGCACTCGGGATGCTGGAGGGTTCCGGCGTCTGGGAGGAGAGCGACCTCGACTCCCACGACTACGCGCTGCTGTGCTCGTACACGCACCCCGACTGCGGCAGCGAGGCGCTGTCCCTGGTCACCGACTGGTACGTGTGGGTGTTCTTCTTCGACGACCACTTCCTGGAGACGTACAAGCGCTCGCAGGACCGCGACGGCGCCAAGGACTACCTCGACAAGCTCGCCGCCTTCATGCCGATGGACCTGGCCGACGGCTTTCCCGAGCCCACCAACCCGGTGGAGGCGGGGCTCGCGGACCTCTGGCAGCGGACCGTACCGGCCATGTCGGCGGACTGGCGGGAACGATTCTCCGAGTCCACGAGGAACCTCCTCAACGAGTCGATGTGGGAACTGGCCAACATCAACATCGGGCGCGTGGCGAACCCGCTCGAATACATCGAGATGCGCCGCAAGGTGGGCGGCGCCCCCTGGTCGGCAGGCCTGACCGAGTACGTCTCCGCCGAAGTCCCGGCGCGCGTCGCGCACGCGCGGCCGCTCGGGGTGCTGCGCGACGCCTTCTCCGACGCCGTGCACATCAGGAACGACCTCTTCTCCTACGAACGCGAGGTCGCCCACGAGGGTGAACTGTCCAACGCCGTACTGGTGTTGGAAACCTTCCTCGGCTGCACCACGCAGGAGGCCGCCGAGGCCGCCAACGATCTGCTCACCTCCCGCCTCCAGCAGTTCGAGCAGACCGCGCTGGCCGAGCTCCCCCAGCTCTTCGCCGACCACGCCATGGACCCGGCGGAGATCGCGGCCGTCCTCGCCTACGCCAAGGGCCTCCAGGACTGGCAGTCGGGCGGCCACGAATGGCACATGGTCTCCAGCCGCTACATGAACAAGGAGGCCCGGGCCACCGCCCCGCTCACCCTGCCCTTCCTCCCCTCCGGGCTCGGCACCACGGCGCTCGACCTCCGGTCCGTGTTCACGCAGCGCTCGATGGAGATGCGCCGCCGGTCCTTCACCCACGTCCCGTTCGAGCGCACCGGCCCGTCCGTGATCCCGGACGTCTACATGCCGTTCACGCTCTCCCTCAGCCCCCACCTGGACCACGCCCGCGAGGGATCCGTCGCCTGGGCCCGGCGGATGGGCCTGCTGCACCCGCAGCCGGGCGACCCCGGATCCGCCATCTGGAACGAACAGAAGCTGCGCGGCTACGACTTCGCGCTCTGCTCGGCCGGCATCGACCCGGACGCCACGCCCGAGGCGCTGCTGCTCAACGCCTGCTGGCTGACCTGGGGGACGTACGGGGACGACTACTACCCGGTGATGTTCGCGCAGGCCAAGAACCTGGCCGCCGCCAAGGCGACCACGGCGCGGCTGATCAGCATGATCCCGGTCGACCACGCCGAGCGGGGCGTCCCGCTGACGGCGATGGAGCGCTCCCTCGCCGACCTGTGGGTGCGGACCAGCCAGGGCATGGGCCCGGCCGTCCGCGCCGAGTTCCGGGCCACCCTCGTGCGGATGCTGGAAAGCTGGGTGTGGGAGGCGGAGAACCAGATCCTGAACCGCATCCCCGACCCGGTGGACTACGCGGAGATGCGTCGGCACACCTTCGGCTCGCACCTCACGATGTACCTGTGCCGGCTCGGCCAGGCGGGGCGGGGCATCCCCGACGAGATCTACGCCTCGGGCACCATCCGGTCCCTGGAGAACGCGGCCGCCGACACCGCCTGCGTGCTCAACGACATCTTCTCGTACCAGAAGGAGGTGGAAGTCGAGGGCGAGGTGCACAACTTCGTGCTCGTCACCCGGAACTTCTTCGACATCGGATACCCGCAGGCCCTGCACATCTGCCATGCGCTGATGACGCAGCGCACCGAGGAGTTCGAGCACATCGTCGCCGACCAGCTGCCGCTGCTCTACGACGACTGGAAGCTGGACGCCGACGCCCGGGCCGGGCTCGACGCCTATGTCGGCGAGCTCCAGGACTGGCTCGCGGGCATCCTCAACTGGCACCGGAAGTGCCGCCGTTACCGTGAGGAGGATCTCCACGGGCTCCCCGACGCGCTGTCCACCCGCGTCTGGGGCACGGACTTCGGGATGGCCGCGGCCAGCATCTCGCTGCCCTCCTGAACCCTGCCCTGCCGACCCTTCCGCCCTCCCGAGTCCTGCCCTCCTGCGTCCTGACCTCCGCACCTCTGCCCGACGGCCGGGGCGGTCCGCTCGCCCGCCCCGGCCGTCGTGGCCGTCGTGGCCCGCCCCGGCCGTCGCGGCTACCGGGCGGCGGTACCGGTCCAGCCCGCCGGGACGTGGCCGATCCTGACCCGCTGCGGGTGGTCTCCGACGGGGACGGATACCCGCTTGGCGCCGGTGGCGAAGTCGATGGCCGTGACCCGGTCGGCGCCGCTCTCGGAGATCACGCAGGCCGTGCCGTCGCCGTCGACGGTGGCCCAGTACGGCTTGTCGGCGGGCACGAGCGGCCCCTCGGCGAGGGTGGCCCGGTCCACGACGGTCGCGTAGTCGTCCATGGTGCCCGCGATGCAGAGCTTGGTCCCGTCCGGGCTCATGGACATGCCGTGGTGGCGGGAGTCGTTGACCCACTTGGTGCGGTCGGTGGGGGTGGCGGGGTTCTCGGGGAGGGTCTTGAGGCGGGTGATCCGGTCGGTGGTCACGTCGTACTCCAGGAAGCCGTTGAAGAACGACACCTGGAAGTAGAGCTTCGACTCATCAGGGCTGAAGGAGACGGGGCGCACGGCGTCCGACAGGTCCTTGCGGCCGAAGGCGTCCAGGCGCTCCCGCATGTCGATCACCCGGACCGGGGCGAAGGTGTGCGCGTCGACGACGGTGATCTTCCGGTCGCCCTTCGTCCAGTCCAGCCAGGGCGCGTCGAGGGCGGAGGTCACGTCCCCGATGGAGCTGTTCCACAGGAAGCGGCCGTCTCGGGTGAAGGTGTTCTCGTGGGGCTTGTCGCCGGTGCTGAAGGAGCCGACCTGCCGGCCGGTGGCGATGTCGAGGACGTGCACGGTGTTGGCGGTGGAAGCCGATACGGCGACCCGGGTGCCGTCCGGCGAGACGGCCATGTGGTCGGCGCGGTAACCGGCGACGGGAAAGCGCCAGTTGATCCGCCCGGTCCGCACGTCGACCGAGACGACGTCGGCGAAACTGGGCCGGGAGGCGACGACCGCCGAGCCGTCGGGGGTGGTGTACATGTCGTCCACGAACTGGTCGTGGCCCTCCCCCGCCGTGGCGCGGATCCCCAGGAAGAAGCCGAGCTTCACGGGGTTGAGGTAGATCTCCCGGAGCCGTTCCTCCTTGTCGGGGATCACGTTGATCCGGCCGACCTTGGCGAGATCGCCGGTGGAGGCGAGGACGTCGGCGGTCCCCTCCCAATTGTTCCCGACGAAGAGCACCTCGCGCAGGCCGTCTCCGGGCGCGGCCGCCGCCGGCGCGAAGGAGGTCAGCAGGGTGGCCGCGGCGAGCGCGCCCAGGGTGCGGAGGGTACGTGACATCCGTTCAACTCCGGTGGGGGGAAGGGATGGAGAGGGTGCCTCCTGTTACCGGCCGGTAAAATAGGCGGAACACGAAGAGGGCGCAACCCCTACGGGGTGCGCCCTTTGCTCACCTTCCCGCGTCACCTCTTCAAGCGACGGAGCCGAGCCGGCCGATCACCGTGGTCGGGGCGGCCTGGAGGTCGGGGTGGATCGGGATGTGCGCCCCGGACAGGGCGGCGCCGGTGCCGCCGCGGCGGTTCGCGACGATCTCGGCGGCGATGGACAGCGCGGTCTCCTCCGGGGAGCGGGCGCCGAGGTCCAGGCCGATCGGGGAGCGCAGCCGGGCGAGTTCGAGCTCGGTCACGCCGACCTCGCGGAGCCGCTTGTTGCGGTCCTCGTGGGTGCGGCGGGAGCCCATGGCGCCGACGTAGGCGACGGGGAGCCGGAGGGCCAGTTCGAGGAGCGGCACGTCGAACTTGGCGTCGTGCGTGAGCACGCACAGGACGGTCCGGCCGTCGACGGCGGTGGTCTCCAGGTAGCGGTGCGGCCAGTCGACGACGATCTCGTCCGCCTCGGGGAAGCGGGTCTTCGTCGTGAACACCGGCCGCGCGTCGCACACCGTGACCCGGTAGCCGAGGAACTTGCCGATCCGCACCAGGGCGGAGGCGAAGTCGATGGCACCGAAGACGATCATCCGCGGGGGCGGGACGCTGGACTCGACGAGCACCTTGAGCGGCTCTCCGCAGAGCCGGCCGTCGGCGCCCATCTCCAGCACACCGGTCCTGCCGGCGTCGAGCATGGCGCGGGCCTCTTCGGCGATGGTGCGGTCCAGCTCGGGGTGTCCGCCGAAGCCGCCCTCGTAGGCGCCTTCGGTACGGACGAGTACGGCGCGGCCCATCAGCTCGGCCGGGCCCTCGGCGATCCGGGCGACCGCCGCCGCCTCCCCACGGGCGGCGGCGGCCAGTCCGGCCGCGAAGACCTCCCGTACGGGAGAGCCCACGGGGACCGGGGTCACGAGGATGTCGATGATGCCGCCGCAGGTCAGGCCCACGGCGAAGGCATCGTCGTCGCTGTAGCCGAAGCGCTCCTGGACGGTCTCGCCGTCCTCCAGCGCCTGTCGGCACAGCTCGTACACCGCGCCCTCCACGCATCCGCCGGATACCGAGCCGATGGCCGTGCCCTCGCCGTCGACGGCGAGTGCGGCCCCGGGCTGCCTGGGTGCGCTCCCGCCGACCGCCACGACCGTGGCGACGGCGAAGTCACGTCCCTGCTCGACCCACCGGTTCAGTTCTTCGGCGATGTCCAGCATGTGCGGCCTCCTCGGAGGGGTTCGGGTTCCAGTATCGGATGAGTGGAGGGGTCAGGCGTTCTGCGCGGGCCTGCCTACTTGACGCCCATCCACGCCTCGATGGGGTGGAGGGCGTAGAAGACCAGGAAGATGCCGGTCAGCGCCCACATGAAGGCACCGATCTCCCGGGCCTTGCCCTGCGCGACCTTGATGGCCACGTAGGAGATGACACCGGCGGCGACACCAGCGGTGATCTGGTAGGTGAACGGCATGATCACGACGGTCAGGAAGACCGGGATCGAGGTCGCGCTGTCGGCCCAGTCCACGTGGCGGGCGTTCTGCATCATCATCGCGCCGATGACGACCAGGGCCGCGGAGGCGACCTCACCCGGGACGATCTGCGTGATCGGGGTGAAGAAGAGGCAGGCGGCGAAGAAGAGACCGGTGACGACGGAGGCGAGGCCTGTGCGGGCTCCCTCACCGACGCCGGTGGCGGACTCGACGAACACGGTCTGGCCGGAGCCGCCCGAGATGCCACCGATGGCGCCACCGGCGCCGTCGATGAACAGGGCCTTGGACAGGCCCGGCATGCGGCCCTTGTCGTCGGCGAGCTTGGCCTCGGTGCCGACGCCGATGATGGTGGCCATCGCGTCGAAGAAGCCGGCGAGCACGAGCGTGAAGACGATCATGCCGATCGTCATGACGCCGACGTCACCCCATCCGCCGAACTCGACCTTGCCGAAGAGCGAGAAGTCGGGCATCGAGACCGCCGAGCCGGACAGCTCCGGCGGGCCGTTCTTCCACGCCTTGGGGTCGATGTCGACGATGACGTTGAGGATGGCCGCCAGGACGGTTCCGCCGACGATGCCGATCAGGATCGCGCCGGGAACCTTGCGGGCCTGCAGCATGAAGATGGCGAGCAGGGTGACGCAGAAGAGCAGGACGGGCCAGCCGGCGAGTTCACCGACCGAACCGAGCTGGACCGGGGGGCCGAACTCGGGACCCCGGCCCACGAAGCCGGCCTTCACGAGACCGATGAGGGCGACGAACAGGCCGATGCCCATGGTGATGGCGTGCTTGAGCGCGAGGGGGATCGCGTTCATGATCATCTCTCGGAGGCCGGTGACGACCAGGAGACAGATCACGACGCCGTACATCACGCACATGCCCATGGCCTGCGGCCAGGTCATCTGGGGGGCGACCTGCGAGGCCAGCACACCGGAGACGGAGAGCCCGGCGGCCAGGGCGAGCGGCACCTTGCCGACGAAGCCCATCAGCAGCGTGGTCAGGGCCGCGGCGAACGCCGTGGCCGTGATGAGGGCCGCGGGGGCCATCGTGTTTCCGGCGACGTCCTTGCCGGAGAGGATCAGCGGGTTGAGCAGGAGGATGTACGCCATGGCCATGAAGGTCGTGATACCGCCACGAACTTCGTTGCCGACGTTGGATCCTCTGTGCGTTATGTGAAAGTACCGGTCGAGCCAAGAACGCCCGGCGGGAGTGCGAGTGCCGTCGCCGGCCTCTTCCGCGGTGGTCTTGGGCTCCACAGACGACTGGGTCATGGTGCCTAACTCCCAAGGTTCAAAGGGGCACCCGCATAAAGATTGGAGACGCGGGATTTGGGAAAATGCGTTGGCTGCACGACCCGGGGTGACGGCCCGAGGCGACGCGAAAGTTCTGCGTGTACTGCGGGTACTGCGGGGGTTACCGCTGGTATTCCGGTACTGCTGGGGTGTTGCTGGGTGCAGGGGTACTGCGGGGGGGGAAGCGAACCGCGAGCGGTGCGGCACTTCGTACTCCGGGCGGTGCGTTGCGAAGTGTGACGTTCCCATGTCGCACCACCCGGAGAGTCTGAGGGGGTCCGGGGGCCTCGCGGCCCCCGGACCATGCCGTCCTAGAGGGTGCCCGTGAGGGCTTCCGGACGGATCGGCGTCTTGTTGAGCTCCAGACCGGTCGCCTGCCGGATCGCCGCGAGGACGGCCGGGGTGGACGAGAGGGTCGGGGCCTCGCCCATACCGCGAAGGCCGTACGGCGCGTTCGGGTCGGCGAGCTCCAGGACGTCGACCGGGATGGTCGGGGTGTCCAGGATGGTCGGGATCAGGTAGTCCGTGAAGGAGGGGTTGCGCACCTTCGCGGTCTTCGGGTCCACGATGATCTCTTCCATGATCGCCACGCCGAGGCCCTGGGTGGTGCCACCCTGGATCTGGCCGACCACGGAGAGCATGTTCAGCGCCTTGCCGACGTCCTGGGCGGTCGCCAGCTCGACGACCTTGACCAGGCCGAGCTCGGTGTCCACCTCGACGACCGCGCGGTGCGCGGCGAAGGTGTACTGGACGTGGCCGTCGCCCTGGCCGGTCTTCAGGTCGAAGGCGACGGTCGGCCGGTGCCGGAACTCCAGCTCCAGGTCGATCGCGTCCTCGCCCTCCAGGATGTCGGCGATGTCCGCGAGGACCTCGCCGCCGTCGGTGACGACCTTGCCGCCTTCGAGCAGCAGCTCGGCGGTGGCCCACGCCGGGTGGTAGGAGCCGTTCTTGCGGCGCCCGATCTCCAGGACGGCCTCGCGCACGGCCTCACAGGTGTTCTTCACGGCGCCACCGGTCATGTACGTCTGCCGCGAGGCGGACGTGGAACCGGCGGAGCCGACCTGCGTGTCGGCCGGGTGGATGGTCACCTGCGTGACACCCAGCTCGGTACGGGCGATCTGCGCGTGGACGGTGACACCGCCCTGACCGACCTCCGCCATGGCCGTGTGGACCATCGCGACGGGCTCGCCGTTGATGACCTCGAGGCGCACGCGGGCGGTCGAGTAGTCGTCGAAGCCCTCGGAGAAGCCGACGTTCTTGATGCCGACCGCGTAGCCGACGCCGCGGACGACGCCCTCGCCGTGGGTGGTGTTGGACAGACCGCCGGGCAGCGCGCGGACGTCCGCACCCTCGCCGGCGCTCTCCCACTGGCGCTCCGGCGGCAGCGGGCGGGACTTGACCCGGCGCAGCAGCTCCGCGACCGGGGCCGGGGAGTCCACGACCTGGCCGGTGGGCATGATCGTGCCCATCTCCATGGCGTTCAGCTGGCGGAACTCGACCGGGTCCATGCCCAGCTTCGCCGCGAGCTTGTCCATCTGGGCCTCGTACGCGAAGCAGGCCTGGACGGCGCCGAAGCCGCGCATCGCGCCGCAGGGCGGGTTGTTCGTGTAGAGCGCGATCGCCTCGATGTCGACGTCGTCGATGACGTACGGGCCGACGGAGAGGGACGAGGCGTTGCCGACGACGGCCGGGGAGGCCGAGGCGTAGGCGCCGCCGTCGAGGACGATCTTGCACTTCATGTGCGTGAGCTTGCCGTCCTTGGTGGCGCCGTGCTCGTAGTAGAGCTTCGCCGGGTGACGGTGCACGTGGCCGAAGAAGGACTCGAACCGGTTGTAGACGATCTTGACCGGCTTGTTCGTGGCCAGGGCCAGGAGGCACGCGTGGATCTGCATCGAGATGTCCTCGCGACCACCGAAGGCACCGCCGACGCCGGACAGCGTCATGCGCACCTTCTCCTCGGGGAGACCGAGGACGGGGGCGATCTGCCTGAGGTCCGAGTGCAGCCACTGCGTGGCGACGTAGAGGTCGACACCGCCGTCCTCGGAGGGCACGGCCAGGCCGGACTCCGGGCCGAGGAAGGCCTGGTCCTGCATGCCGAAGGTGTACTCGCCCTCGACGATGACGTCGGCGCGCTTGCGGGCCTCTTCCACGTTGCCGCGGATGATCGGCTGGCGGTGCACGATGTTCGGGTGCGGGACGTGACCGGAGTGGTGGTCGTCGCGACCCTCGTGGATCAGCGGCGCGTCCTGGGCGAGGGCGGAGGCCTCGTCCGTGACGACCGGCAGCTCCCGGTAGTCGATCTTGATCTTGGCGGCCGCGCGGCGGGCGGTCTCCGGGTGGTCGGCGGCCACGAGGGCGACCGGCTCACCGTGGTGGCGTACCCGGCCGTTGGCGAGAACCGGGGTGTCCTGGATCTCCAGGCCGTAGTTCTTCATCTGGGCCGGCAGGTCGTCGTACGTCAGCACCGAGTACACGCCGGGCATCGCGAGAGCCTCGGAGATGTCGATGGAGACGATCTCGGCGTGGGCGACGGTGCTGCGCAGGGTCTGGCCCCACAGCATGTCCTCGTGCCACATGTCCGAGGAGTACGCGAACTCACCGGTGACCTTGAGGGTGCCGTCCGGGCGGAGCGTGGACTCGCCGATGCCGCCCTTGTTGTGCTTCTGCGTGACGTTGGTCGGCTTGCCCGCCGGAACCGTGCGCGTGTTCTGGGCCATGGTCAGACCGCCTCTGCCTGACGGGCGGCCGCGAGGCGGACCGCGTCGAGGATCTTCTCGTAGCCCGTGCAGCGGCACAGGTTGCCGGACAGGGCCTCACGGATGTCCTGGTCGGACGGGGAGGAGTTCTCCTCCAGCAGCGCGTCGGCCTGGACCAGGAGGCCCGGGGTGCAGAAACCGCACTGGACGGCGCCGGCGTCGATGAACGCCTGCTGGATGTTGGAGAGCTCCACGCCCTCGCCGGTCTGCGAGTCACCCGCCCGCCCGTGCGCCTGCCACTGCTTGGCCGCGTCCAGGGACACGCCCTTGCCGCCGCAGCCGCCGCCGGTGCCGCAGGCACCTCCGTGGCCGTGCTCCTCGCGCTGCTTGGCGAACTCCGCCAGGCCCTCGACGGTCACGACGTCGCGACCCTCGACCTGACCGGCGGCCACCAGACACGAACACACCGGCACGCCGTCGAGACGGACGGTGCAGGAACCGCACTCGCCCTGCTCACAGGCGTTCTTCGAACCCGGCAGGCCCAGGCGCTCGCGCAGGACGTAGAGAAGGGACTCGCCCTCCCACACGTCGTCGGCTTCCTGCTGACGGCCGTTGACAGTGAAATTGACGCGCATGATTACGCAGCCCCTTCAAGCGAGCGGCCGTTGCCGGTACCGCGGTACTGCTCCCAGGTCCAGACGAGCTGGCGGCGAGCCATGATGCCAACCGCGTGACGGCGGTACTTCGCCGTGCCGCGGACGTCGTCGATCGGGTTGGCCGCGCCGGAGGCGAGGTCACCGAACTGCTTGGCGATCGACGGGGTGATGACCTTGCCGGACTCCCAGAAGCCGCCCTCTTCGAGCGCGGCGTTCAGGAACTCCTCGGCGGCCTTCGCACGGATCGGGGTCGGCGCCGCCGAACCGATGCCGGTGCGGACCGTGCGGGTCTGCGGGTGCAGTGCCAGACCGAACGCGCAGACCGCGATGACCATCGCGTTGCGGGAGCCGACCTTGGAGTACTGCTGGGGGCCGTCCGCCTTCTTGACGTGGACGGTCTTGATGAGCTCGTCGGCGGCGAGCGCGTTGCGCTTGACGCCGGTGTAGAACTCGTCGATCGGGATCAGGCGAGAGCCGCGTACGGACTCCACCTCGACCTCGGCTCCCGCCGCGAGGAGCGCGGGGTGGGAGTCACCGGCCGGCGAGGCGCAACCGAGGTTGCCGCCGACGCCGCCGCGGTTGCGGATCTGCGGGGACGCGACCGTGTGCGAGGCGAGCGCGAGTCCCGGGAGCTCCGTGCGGAGGTTTTCCATGATCTGCGTGTACGGGACGGAGGCGCCCAGACGGACCACGTCCTCGCCGACCTCCCACTCCCGCAGCAGACCGATGCGGTTCAGGTCCAGAAGGTACTCCGGCCGGCGGTGGTCGAAGTTGATCTCGACCATCACGTCGGTGCCACCCGCAATCGGCACAGCGGTGGGGAACTCGGCCTTAGCGGCGAGCGCCTCCTCCCAGCTGGCGGGGCGAAGGAAGTCCATGAGCGGCTCTCTTCTTCTTCATCGTGTCGTTCACTTCAAGCCAGGAGTCCATGGGGCCCTCGACCGGTCGTTCACGTGCTGTTAATGCGGTGTGGAGTCAGTACACAAGCCGCGCGTCCCCCGGGTGCAGTCACCGAAACCATGAAGGAGTTGGCTGGCGCCCTCCCTCGTCTTGTAGATTCGTATGAAAGGCAGGATGCAACGACCTGCCCGATTTCCAACGGCAACATTCGAGACAGATCGGCGGCGACATCATGCGGCTGCGCGCACTGCTGGAAACCGAGGCGCTGGGGCTGCGGCTGCTGGGCGGCGAGGACGAACTCGACCGGACGGTGCGCGGGGTCATGACGACCGACCTGCGCGATCCCAGCCGATACCTCTCCGGGGGCGAACTCGTCCTCACCGGCCTGGCCTGGCGGCGAAATTCAGCCGACTCAGAGCCGTTCGTACGAATCCTCGCGAGCGCCGGCGTCGCCGGGCTCGCCGCGGGCGAGGCGGAGCTGGGAGACATCCCGGATGATCTGGTATCAGCCTGTCGGCGCAACCGGCTGCCGCTGTTCGCTGTGAACGAAGACGTTGCATTCGCCACGATCACCGAGTACGTGGTGCGCCAGGTTTCCGGCGAGCGCGCGGGCGATCTTGCGGCCGTCGTCGACCGCCATCGCCGTCTGATGACCTCGGGCCCGGCGGGCGGCGGACCCGATGTGGTGCTGGATCTGCTCACCACCGACCTCGATCTCCGGGCCTGGGTGCTCTCGCCCACGGGCCGGCAGATCGCCGGGGCCGGGGAGCCGCTGACACCGGGCATCTGCTCGGCGCTGGCGAGTGAGCACCTCGCGGCGGTCCGGACAGGCCGCAGGGGGCCGCACCGGATCTCCATTCAGGGTATTACCTACTCCCTCTTCCCGATCAGGGGACACGGCCGCGGAGCCGCTGGTCCGGCCTCCCGGGACGTGCGCGAGAGCGTGCTGTCGGACTGGCTGCTGGCCGTCGAGGCGGACGCCGGTGACTGGCCCGCCGAGCGCCTGGACCTGCTGCAGGGCGTCACCCAGCTGATCGCGGTCGAGCGGGACCGGCGCGACGCGGCCCGCACGGTGCGCCGCCGCCTCGCACAGGAAGTCCTCGAGCTGGTCCAGACGGGTGCCCCGCCCGCCGAGATCGCCGCACGCCTGCGGGTGGCGGCCCCGGTGCTGCTGCCCGGACTGGGCGCCGCCCCGCACTGGCAGGTCGTCGTGGCCCGGGTCGACTGGGACGGCGGGGACATCCCCGGCGGCCCGGTGGCCCAGTCGCTGCTGGAGGAGATCCTCGTCGACCCGTCCGTCTCGGGACCGGAGCCCTCGGACCGGATCGCCGTCGCCCACGCCGCGGACGAGGCCATCGCCCTGGTCCCCCTGCCGTCGCTGTCCGGGGAGGGCGGTGAGGAGAAGGGCCCCGACTCGGCCCTGCACGCCGACGAGCTGCTCACGGCCGTCCGGGACCCCCTGCAGGCCGGTCTGGCCGACGACGGGCGCCTCACGCTCGGCGTCAGCGCGGCCGTGCACTCTGCAGAGGGGCTGCGCGGCGCGCTGGAGGAGGCCCGGCACGCCCGCCGGGTGGCGGCTGCCCGCCCGGGCCGGGTCTGCGCGGCGGGCCACCACGAGCTGGCCTCGCACGTGCTGCTGCTGCCGTTCGTGCCGGACGACGTGCGCCGCGCCTTCACGGCCCGGCTGCTGGACCCGCTGCGGGACTACGACCGGCGCCACCGGGCGGAGCTCATCCCGACGCTGGAGGCCTTCCTGGACTGCGACGGTTCCTGGACCCGCTGCGCGACGCGGCTGCACCTGCACGTCAACACGCTGCGCTACCGGGTCGGGCGAATCGAGCAGTTGACGGGACGTGACCTGTCCCGGCTGGAGGACAAGCTCGACTTCTTCCTGGCACTGCGCATGAGCTGAGAAGATCCACCTCCCCGGCCGGCGGGTCCGGCCCGGGGGGTGGCTGATGATCCGTCCGGACTTTGTGAAAAGGTTCACCCGACCCCTTGGCCGGAGCCGCCGATCCGTGCTCTCATTTCGCCCCAGGGCTCAACGATGTGCTGCTTGATTGCTTTGGGGAGGGCAATGTGGCGGATACCGCCATGTCGGGTGCGGGATCCACCGGGGGAGACGACCCCCTCCAGCGGGCGATATGGCGGCTGCGCTCGCGCGGCTGTTGGACCGACGCGGCTGCGCTGCTGACGCCGCACGTGGAGCACGCCGGAGCCGCCGTGCAGCGGACCGCGCTGCTGGTCGAGCGGTGCCTGTTCACGGGTCAGGGCTGGGCCGAGGCCGAGGACGCGCTGCGGGTCGCCGAGGCGGTGGCCCGCGACGACGACGACCGGGGCGCGGCCGCGTGCGAACGGGGTCACCTGGCGTACGCGGCCACCGTGCTCGGCGTACGCGACCGGGCCGACGAGGCCCGCTCGGCGCTGGGCCGGGCCGCGGCCCTGCTGTCCCCCGGGTCCCGGACCCGCCCGCTGCTCGACTTCCGTCGCGGCCTGGTGGCCGAGCACCTGGCGGACGCCCCGCAGTCGGCCCGTCCGGCGTACCACCGGGCCCACGCCGGAGCGGTGGCCCACGGGGACACGCTGCTGCTGTCCTTCACCTGGCGGCACCTGGCGGCGCTGGCCCTGCGGGACGGCGAGGTGGCGGAGGCGCGCAAGGGGTTCCTGGAGTCCCTGCGGATCCGGGAGGAGCTGGGCTTCCTGATCGGCACGGCCCCGGCGCTGGCCGCCCTGGCCGAGGCCGAGCCGGAACCCGAGGCGGCCCGCCTCCGCGCGGAGGCCCGCCGCCTCTTCCACCTCTTGGGCGGCATCCCCACCTGGCTGGCGGACCAACTCCAACCGGCCCCCTCGCCGGCGGCGTAACCCCCCAACCGACACGGCGCTCCGGCCCGCGCCTCAATCGCCGGCGCGGCTCAAAGACCTGGGGCTCCGCCCCGGACCCCGCGCCTCAATCGCCGGCGCGGCTCAAAGACCTGGGGCTCCGCCCCGGACCCCGCGCCTCAATCGCCGGCGAGGCTGAGATTGCCCTGCGGGCAATCCAGCCCCGCCGGGCGCACGGTTGCGCTGCGCGCACTTCTGGGCTGCCGCCAGGCAAATCCAGCCCCGCCGGCGTTTGAGGCGCTGGGGGTCCCCCCGGACGGAGTCTGGGGGAGGGGGTCCGGGGGCGGAGCCGCCGGCAGCGGCGCCGCACCTTCAAGCCCCGCCGGCGTTTGAGGCGCGGGGTCCGGGGCGGAGCCCCGGCAGCCGGGCCGCGGGGTCAGAGGGCGGCCGCGCCCGCGAAGTGTTCGCGCACGAGGGACTCCACCACCGGCAGGTCACCGGCGATCAGGGCCTCCAGCAGGGCCGCATGCTCCGCCGCATCGGCGACGAGATCCGCCCGCCGCACCCGCGGAGCACCCGGCAGGGGCCACTGCGCCCGCCGGTGGAGCTCCTCGGCCACCTGGACGAGCTGCTCGTTGCCGGCCAGCGCGAGCACCTCGCGGTGGAAGGCCCGGTCCGCCTCCGCGTACCCCGGCACGTCGCCCGCCGCCGCCGCCTCCGCCGTCGCGACGGCCGACGGCCGCAGCGCCTCCCACGTCTCCGGAGGCACCCCGCGGGCCAGCCGCAGCATCACGGGGACTTCGAGCAGGGCCCGTACCTCGGCCAGCTCGGCCAGCTCGCGCGGGGTGTGCGAGCGGACGCGGAAGCCGCGGTTCGGGAGGCATTCCACCGCCCCCTCCAGCGCCAGCTGCTGCATCGCTTCGCGTACGGGGGTCGCGGACACCCCGAAGCGCTCCCCCAGCGCCGGCCCGGAGTAGATCTCGCCCGGCACCAGCTCGCCCTCCACCAGCGCCGCCCGCAGGGCGTCGAGGATCTGCCCGCGCACCGAATGGCGTAGCACCTTCCGGGCGGTTTTCTGCGCCGGAATCGACGGCACGCGGTCCTCCTACAGGTCTCGACCTGTTCTGAGGATACGACCTGATCGCCATCGGGTAAGGTAAGGCTAACCTGTTAACGATCGCGCGATTCGGTGGTCCGTCATGACAGTCACGGCCGTACCCCCCACCCAGGACGTCACGTCCGCCCCGCCCGGCTCTGCGGTGGCGGACGCGTACGCCCGTCTGGCGGAGGCGTTCGCCGGGCTGCGGGTCACCGAACGGGCCGCGCACGAAGATCCGCCCAGCGGTGTGGGCTGGGTCGGCGCGGACGAGCTCGCGACGGGCGGACCGGCCCTGGACACCTTCCTCGCCTGGGACGGCGCCCAGGTACTGCGGGACTACGGGCGCCAGGCCCGCCCTGACGTGGTCGCGAGCTTCGGGCTGCACCGGTACGCGTGGCCGGCCTGCCTGCTGATCACGGTCCCCTGGTTCCTGCACCGGCGGGTGCCCCGGCTCCCTGCCTCCGAGGTGGCCTTCCACCGGACGCTGGGCCGGATGACCGTCCGGGTCGAAGGCTTCGCCTGCCTGCCGGACGACCCGGCTGCCGCTCTCCCGGGGGCCCGTGTCGTGCCCGACGAGGAGGCGCTGCGCGGTGAAGTGCGGGCGGCGGTGGCCGAACACCTCGGCCCCGTGCTGGAAGGTTTCGGCCCGCGCATGCGGCGCGGCCGGCGCGCCCTGTGGGGCATGGTGACCGACGAGGTCGTCGAGAGCCTCTGGTACGCAGGCCACCTGCTCGGCGAGGAGCAGCGGGCCATGGCCGAGCTGGAGGCGCTCCTGCCCGGCTCGACCGCCCCGTACACCGGGGGCGCGGGATTCCGTACCCTCACGGGCCCGGACGGCGCGGAGCTGCCCACGCGGGACCGGGCCAGCTGCTGCCTCTTCTACACGATCCGGCCGGACGACACGTGCGTCACCTGCCCCCGTACCTGCGACGCGGACCGCGTCACCCGGCTCACCGCGGCCGCCACCGCCTGAACCCACCCGCAGGGGTGACCGTAATCGAACTCAACTCAGGCCGTACGGGCGCCAGTTCGAAGAACAACACCCTATCCGGCGGGCCCCGCCCCCCGATGGCGTCCACTTGCCCCGAATCCCGCGTGTACGGCCGACCGGCTGCGCCACTATGGCGCCCGGAAGCCGCACAGCCGCAGACGCGAGGCAAGGAAATCCGCATGAGACTGACCGACATATCGCTGGACTGGCTGCTGCCCGGCAGCCTGTTGATCCTGGGCGTACTTGCGGCAGTTGCGGTACTGGCCCGGGGCAAGCGCGAGAGCGAGAAGGCCGCGGCCGAGGACAGCTGGGAGCGCAGCGAGGAGCGCCGCAGGCGCAAGGAAGCCGTCTACGGAACCGCCTCGTACGTCCTGCTCTTCTGCTGCGCGGCGGTAGCCGCCGCGCTCTCCTTCCACGGGCTGGTCGGCTTCGGCCGGCAGAACCTCAACCTCTCCGGAGGGTGGGAGTACCTGGTCCCCTTCGGGCTCGACGGCGCGGCCATGTTCTGCTCGGTGCTCGCCGTCCGCGAGGCCAGCCACGGCGACGCGGCCCTCGGCTCGCGCATGCTGGTCTGGCTGTTCGCGGGCGCGGCCGCGTGGTTCAACTGGGTGCACGCGCCGCGCGGCATGGGCCACGACGGGGCCCCGCAGTTCTTCGCCGGCATGTCGCTCTCGGCGGCCGTGCTCTTCGACCGGGCCCTCAAGCAGACCCGCCGGGCGGCGCTGCGCGAACAGGGTCTGATCCCCCGGCCGCTGCCGCAGATCCGCATGGTCCGCTGGCTGCGGGCGCCCCGGGAGACCTTCGGCGCGTGGTCGCTCATGCTGCTGGAGGGGGTGCGCACCCTCGACGAGGCCGTGGACGAGGTGCGCGAGGACAAGAAGGAGAAGGAGAACGACCGGCACCGCAGGCGGGAGCAACACCGCCTGGACCGCGCGCACATCAGGGCCTTGGGCCGGCAGAACAGGGCATTCGGGCGGGCACGCGCCCGCGAGGGCGACATGCCGGGGCTGGCCCCCGGAACGGGCTCCGCGCCGGTCGGCGCGGAGCCGGCCATACCGGAACGGGACCCCTTGCCATCCCTGCGCCGAAGGCCCTCCCTGCAGGCCGTCAACGCAACCGAGTCCCTTGAGGTGACCGGCCCCCGGACGGTGGACCTCACCGCCGAGGACGACACCCAGACGATCCCCCGGCTCGACTCACTGGAGCGCAAACTGAAGGACCTGGAGCAGCAGTTCGGCTGACCGGTCCTGCACCGGAACATCCGGTTCGTACCCCGGAGGGCTCGCCTTTCTCAGGCGAGCCCTCCGTCCAGTTCGAACCAGACGACCTTGCCGCGGCCCGGTTCCACCGCCTCCACGCCCCACGCGTCGGCGAGCGCCTGCACCAGCATCAGCCCCCTGCCGTGCGTACCGTCGTCGGCGGCCGGTACGTACTGCAGGGGCCGGCGGGAGGCGTAGTCCCGGACCTCCACCCGTAACCGGGTGGAGGCGAGGCTCGCGGACACCTCCGCGCCCTGCTCGGTGTGCACCAGGGCGTTGGTGACGAGTTCGGTGACCAGGAGTTCGGCCACCTCCGCGCTGTCGGTCCGGCACCGGTGGCGCATCAACTCCCGCAGTGCCCGCCGGATTTCGCCCACGGCCTTCAGATCCGCCCGGGGCACGCTCCGGGTGATCTCCGCCCCCTCCACCGCTCCCCCGTCCTCGACCGACGGTTCGCGCGATACGGGCCGGCCCCTCCTCCACGGCTTCCCTGTCTTCGCCCCCACCCGCACGGCGATGTCCCTCCCGCGTCCACTGCTCTCGAACAGGTCTACGGGATGCATGCCCCCCGGGCGGTTCCGCACTCCTGCGGGCTTATGGGCGCGGTACGTTGCGGAGGTTGGATCGAGCCATCTGGATCATCCGTCCCACCCCGCCGTCCAGCACGATCTTGCTGGCGGAAAGTGCGAATCCGGTCACCATCTCGGCACTGATCCTCGGCGGGATCGACAGGGCGTTGGGGTCGGTCACCACGTCCACCAAAGCGGGTCCCCGGTGCTTGAACGCGTCTTTCAAAGCCCCTGTGAGCTGCTTGGGCTTCTCCACACGGACCCCGTAGGCGCCCGCCGCGCGGGCGATGGCGGCGAAGTCGGGGTTCTTGTTCGTCGTCCCGTAGGAGGGCAGGCCGGAAACCAACATTTCCAACTCGACCATACCGAGGGATGAGTTGTTGAAGAGGACCACTTTGACGGGTAGGTCGTACTGCACCAGGGTGAGGAAATCTCCCATCAGCATTGAGAAACCGCCGTCGCCCGACAGCGACACCACTTGACGGTTCCGGTCGGTGAACTGTGCCCCGATGGCCTGCGGGAGGGCATTGGCCATGGAACCGTGACTGAAGGAGCCGATGATGCGCCGCTTTCCGTTCGGGGAAAGATAGCGCGCGGCCCACACATTGCACATGCCTGTATCGACGGTGAACACGGCGTCTTCGTCCGCGAGTTCGTCGAGCACGGAGGCAACGTACTCGGGATGGATGGGCGTGTGCTTCTCCACCTTGCGCGTGTAGGCCTTGACCACGCCCTCCAGCGCGTCCGCGTGCTTCTTCAGCATCCGGTCCAGGAAGCGGCGGTCGGTCTTGACCTTCACCCGGGTGTTCAGGGCGCGCAGGGTCTCCCGTGCGTCCCCCCAGACCGCGAGGTCCAGCTGGGAGCGGCGGCCCAGGTGTTCGGGGCGGATGTCCACCTGGACGATCTTCACGTCGTCGGGGAGGAAGGCGTTGTACGGGAAGTCCGTGCCGAGCAGGATCAGCAGGTCGCACTCGTGGGTCGCCTCGTAGGCCGCGCCGTAGCCGAGGAGCCCGCTCATGCCGACGTCGTACGGGTTGTCGTACTGGATCCATTCCTTGCCGCGCAGGGCGTGCCCGATGGGCGCTTTGACCCGGCCGGCGAACTCCATCACCTCCGCGTGCGCTCCGGCGGTGCCGCTGCCGCAGAAGAGCGTGACCTTGTCGGCTTCGTCGACGAGGCGGACCAGCTTCTCGATCTCTCCCTCACCGGGGCGTACGGAGGGCCGGGCGGTGACGAGAGCGTGCTCCACCGTCTTCTCCGGCGCGGGCTCGGCGGCGATGTCGCCGGGCAGCGCGACCACGCCGACGCCGCTGCGGCCGATGGCGTGCTGGATGGCGGTCTGGAGCACGCGGGGCATCTGCCGCGGGTTGGAGATCAGCTCGCAGTAGTGGCTGCACTCGGTGAACAGCCGGTCGGGGTGGGTCTCCTGGAAGTAGCCGAGGCCGATCTCCGAGGAGGGGATGTGGGAGGCGAGCGCGAGGACCGGGGCCATCGAGCGGTGGGCGTCGTACAGGCCGTTGATCAGGTGCAGGTTCCCCGGGCCGCAGGAGCCCGCGCAGGCGGCGAGACGCCCGGTGATCTGGGCCTCGGCGCCCGCCGCGAAGGCCGCCGTCTCCTCGTGGCGGACCTGGATCCAGTCGATGTCACCTGACCGGCGGATCGCGTCCACCACGGGGTTGAGGCTGTCGCCGACGACCCCGTACATCCTGCGGACGCCGGCGCGCACGAGGATGTCGACGAGCTGCTCTGCCACGTTCTGCTTGGCCATGGGGGAGGCACCCTTCGCGGTCTCCGGTCCGGGCGGATCCCGTCCGGTTCTCCGATGCGTGTGCCTCCCATCCAGCCATGTGTGCGCCGGTTACGCCTCCCAGACGGCGGCGGCCGTGCGGTCGTCGGCGTAGCCCTTGAGGCGGAGCTGGGTGTCCGCGAGGAATGCGGCGAGGCCGGGCGGTTCCGGGTCGGCCCAGCGCGCGGCGAGCTCGGCCACGAGGACCGCCTCCTCCCTCATCGGCTCGGCCATGCCGCCGGAGCACAGCAGCAGGGTGTCGCCCGGGCGGGCCACGGACGCGCGGAACCGGAAGCCGCCGTCCGCGGGCTCGCCGGCTTCGGCGGAGTCCGCGGGCGGGACGGTCCCGGCCACCGGTTCCAGGTCCTGCCACGCACCGGCCCGGAGCCGGAACAGCCCGCCCGCGCCCGCGCCGAAGCACACCCGGGTCCGGCATTCGGGGTCCACCGGGAGCAGCAGCCCGCGCACTCCGGCGGTGTACGCGTCCTCGGCGAGCCCCAGCTCCGCGGCGCGGGCCCGCAGCCGCCCGTACCCCCGGTCGGTGAGGCGCTGGAGGCCGGAGCGAAGGGCGTCGCGGCGCCCGGCCCGGATGTCGTAGGCGAGCCGCTCCTGGCTGCGCCCGACGGCCGCCGCGATGGTCCGGCAGAGCTCGGCGGCGGCCTCGGAGGCTCCGGGGGCGGCCCGGTCGCCGCCGGCGAGGGCCACCAGGACCAGGGCGTCGTCGCCGCCGCCGAAGCGGGCGGTGAGCAGGAAGTCCCGGCGGGCCTCGCCGCGGAAGCGGGCGGAGTCCCCGCGCAGGGAGGCGGCGCGCAGGGTGTACGTGCCGTAGCGGGCGCCCTCCAGGACGGTGTCGGGGATCAGCCCGTCGAGTGCGGCCGGGTCGGCGGGCGGGAGCGCGCCGGGCTCGGCGGCGTACGTGGGCGCGCGGTCGCCGAGGTGACGCACCTCGGCCCTCCGGTCCGGCTCCGCCGGCTCGGGTACGGGTGCGGGTCCGGGCCGCGGTGCGTCCCGGCGCCGGGCAGGCAGCCCGGGCGGCTGCACCGGCGGCACGTCCACGTCCCCGAGGACGTACCCGGTGACACCCCCGGCCCGCGGATCCTGCGGGGGCGCGGGCGGGGCGGGCGGTGCGGGCGGCTGCTGCTCAGCGGCCACCCGCGGCCCGGGAAGCAGCCCCGGCCCCGGCGGACCTCCTTCCGGGGCCGGCCCCGGGCCCGGCGGCGCAGCCGGGGGCGGCGGGACCTCCGTCGGCTCCGCCGGGGCGAACTCCCCCGGCGGGGCCACGGGTGACGGCACGGCCACATGGGCTGACCAGTCCCCCACCGGCGGAGCCGCGTCCGGCGGCCCTCCCGGCTGGGCCGAACCCCGGCCCGGCGCCCGGCCCGTGCCCGGCAGCGGGGGCTGCGGCGGCCCCGACTCCCTCGCCGGATAGGACGGCGGAGCCGCCGGGGTCGGGTCCGCCCCCGCCATAGGCGCCCCCTGCGGCGGCCCTCCCGGCTGGGCCGCATCCCGGCCCGGCGCCCGGTCCGTGCCCGGCAGCGGGGGCTGCGGTGCGGCGGACCGCAGTGGCGGAGCCGGAGGTGGGGCGGGCGGCCAGCCCGGCGGGGGTGGGGGCGGGGAACGGCGGGGGCCCGGGAGCAGCGGCTCCGCGGCGGGCGGGGCGGGGGCGGCGGGCGGCGGCGCCGGCGGGCGCCCGGGCACCGGCTCGGGCCCCGGCGGCGCCGGAACCGAGCCCGTAAACGAGCCCGGTCCTGGGCCGGACGCCGGGCCCGGGTCCGCTCCCGGCACCGGGTCCGTCGTCAGGACCGACGCCGAGCGGAAGCGGTTGTCCAGGGTGTCCCCCGGGTCGGCTTCCGGGACCGCGTCCGGGTCCTCGTAGAGCTTCTGCCACCAGTCGTCCGCGCCCGCGCCCTGCTGACTCATGCCCTCATTCTCGGCCTACCGCACGGGCGGAAAACGCCGAATGCGCGAAAAGGGTCCACCGGACCGCCGCCCGGTGGACCCCTCCGGCACTACCCGTACGGACTAGCGGACGTCGTACGCCCGAGCGACCGTCTGGGTCACGGATGCGCCGTTCGCGTCGGTCAGTTCGACCTTCAGCGAGACCGGCTTGCCCGCGGCTCCGGCGTGGTCGACGACCGCGGTCCACTTTCCGCCGCGCTCGCTCACCTTCGCCTCGGTCCAGTGCTCACCGTCGTAGGAGTACGACAGCTTCGCAGACTTCAGCGCTCCGGGCGCGTAGCCCGCGTGCCCGGTGACGCCCAGTCCGATGCTCTGGCCGTTCGCCCCCGCGACCGTCTTCATCCCGTCCAGCGGAGCCTCGTAGCGCGGGAAGAGGATCGGCAGCCCCTGCGAGTAGGCCGACGCGTCGAGCTTCGAGGTGAAACCCCAGGTCGTCCGGACGGCGGTGGACCGCTGCCAGACCCGCGCGGGCGGGCCGATCTTCTCGATGGCCTGGGTCAGTTCGTACCGGCCTTCCTCGGCCGGGATCTCGAAGACCCCGAACGGGTACCAGCTGTCGCCGATGACCTCCCCGTCGCGCTTGAGCTGGAGGCTGCCGATGTCACCGAAGCTGCCCGGCTGCGCGGAGTGGCTGCTGTCCCCCCACATCGCGGAGGCGAAGCCGATCAGGTTGCCCTGCCTCTCGGCAGCCAGGACCTCCTTGCCCGCGCTGTCACGCGGCGCGACCGGGCCGGTCACCCCGTCGTACCAACTGGCCTTGGTTTTCTGGCCCTTCGCGTAGGTGTGCTGCGCGCCGACCATGAACTCGCCCCAGGGGAAGCTGCTGGAGAGCACCTGGTCCCAGGCCGTTTCCCCGGCGGAGTAGTACTCGGTCCGCCGGCCCGGCGCCGCCACGCTCTCGAACCCGCCGAAGTACACCGCGCTGCCGATCGGCCGGTAGGCCCCGGCCAGGTCGACGAAGTCGGCCGCCACGCCCATGGAGTGGTAGGTGGACTCCACCTGGCCGAGCTCGCGGTCGCGCACCCGGTAGGTGTGGCCGCCCTTGACCTCTCCCGTCTCGGGGAAGGCGAGCGAGTAGACGTACGGGCTCTTCGCCGTGGCCTTCCAGGACAGCGTGACCCGGCCCGCCGCCAGCCTGTCAAGCAGCGCCTTGCCCTCGGCGGCCTCGATGGCCAGGGCGGGCAGTGCGCCGCCCGCGTAGCCGGTGAAGCCGACCCAGCGGCCGGGGGCCTCGCGGTAGGCGAGCAGTGCCTTGGCACCGGCGGCCTGCGCGTTCCGCGCGACCTCGTACAGCGCTCCGTCCGTGGCCTTGACCAGGACGATCGCGTCCTTGGCGGCGACCGCGGCGAGCTCCTCGGGGGTGCCGGTGCCCGCGTTCACGAGCGGCGCGTTGCCGTTCCCGTCGAGGTTGTCGCTGCCGGTGGACGCGGTGATGGGGTGCAGGACCGGACCGCCCACGGCCTTCAGCTCGGAGACGAGCGGCGCGCCCGCCCGCCAGTAGCTGCCGAACTCGAAGTCCCCGTCCTCGGCGCGGCCTTCGACGGAGGCGTAGTAGCCGCGGATGGTGCGGCCGCCCATGGCGGTGCCGGCGTGCAGCCAGGCGTCGTCCCAGCTGCGGGCGAAGGCGAGGGTGGTGCTTCGGGCTTCGGCCGGCTTGTCGGCCGCGATGGCCAGGCGCCCGGCCTTGCGGGCATCGAGTACGACGGTCGTGTCCTTCTTCACCTCGACCTGGGGGCGGCCGAGGTAGGTGAGGGAGTCGGTCAGTTCGGCCCCTTCACCCGCGTCGGGCGTGGCGACGAAGGCCGAGAGGAAGTACGCGCCCGGGCGGACCCGGTAGACCTGGTCCACGGAGCCCCCGTTGAAGCGGCGTTCGCCGGTGGCGTCGTCGGTCCCGATCACGTCCAGGGAGGACGGTCCGGCGGCCGGCTCGCCCGAGCGGTCGATCAGCTTGACCCGCAGGGTCACCGTCTCGGGCTCCACGTACAGGGAGAACGGGGTGGAGACGCGCACGCCGCTCGCCGTGGCGACGACGCGGCCGGTGACGTCCCCGTACTGGGAGCGCTCCAGTCCGGCGGCCGGGTCGAGGGCGAGCGGCACGGTGACGGTGGCGCCGGCCGGGACGGTCACCGCCCGCCGGTCGAGGCGGGCGACCTGGCTGCGGACGGCGGAGCCGTCGTTGCCGGTGACCTTCTCGACGGCGAGGTTCAGCGTGACCGGGCTCTTGCCCGTGTTGGTGTACGGGACCTCGACCGTCGTGCGGTCGCTGCGGTCCTGCGGCCAGTTGTACGTGCCGCCCTGCACGGCGGGCGCGCCGGTGACGGGGGTGCCGATGGCGGCCCGTACGTCGAGGCGGCCGCCTCCGGTCTCCCGTACGTCCCCGGGGACGCCCGTGTCGGCCGAGCCGACGAGAGCGGCCTTGACCTGCTGGGACGTCCATTCGGGGTGGCGTTGCTTGACTATGGCGGCGGCGCCCGCGACGTGCGGGGTGGCCATCGAGGTGCCGGACATGGACTGGTACGCGTACACCCCGCGCCCGCCCGCCGCGGCGGCCGAGATCCCGACGCCGGGGGCCGCGATCTCGGGCTTCAGGGTGTGCCGGAGCCCGGCCGGGCCGCGGCTGGAGAATGAAGCCGTCTTGTCGTCGCGGTCGACGGCGCCCACCGTCAGCACACTGGCCGCGCAGCCGGGCGAGGAGACCGTGTTGTTGCCGGGGCCGGAGTTTCCGGCGGCGATGACGAACAGCGGGCCCTGCTGGGACAGCCGTTCGGCGGCCGCGGCGAGGGGGTCGTCGCAGGCGGTCTGCGAGGGGTCGCCGAGGCTCATGGACACCACGTCGGCCTTGGACTCGACGGCCCACTCCATGCCGGCGATGATCCACGAGTCGAGGCCGTAGCCCGCATCGCCCAGGACCTTGCCGCTGAGCAGTTCGGCGCCGGGGGCCACGCCCTTCTTGGCGCCGCCGCTCTCGGCTCCGGAGCCGCCGACGGTGGAGATGGTGTGGGTGCCGTGACCCTGCCGGTCGGCGTCGGTGTCCGAGTCGGTGAAGTTCTTCGACGCGGAGACGCGGCCCTTGAGGTCGGGGTGCTCCAGGTCGGTGCCGGTGTCGAGGACGGCGACCTTGGTGCCCTTGCCGTCGTATCCGGCGGCCCAGGCGGCGGTGGCGTTCACCTGCTTGGTGGAGCGCTCCAGGTTCGCCCGGACCTTGCCGTCCAGCCACAGCTTCTTCAGCCCGCCGGAGCCGGAGCGCGTGCGGGCGTCCGTACCGGTGGCGTCGGCGGTGACGTCGGCCCAGAAGGCGGCGGCCTGGGCTTTGTCAGCGGCGAGGGCGACTCCGCCGATGGAGCCGAGGACGAGGGAGCGGTCGGCGCCGCGGGGCACGGGAGGGGCGCTGCGCGCCACGTTCACGGAGCCGTCGTAGACGGCGATGAGCGGGAGCTTCTTGGCGTGCGCGTCGTCGTAGCCCTGCCGGACGAGTCCGGTGACGTTGAAGAGTTCGTGGTCGGCCTTGCCCGCGGCGAGCGCCTTGACCGCGCTCTCGGGGTAGACGTACAGCTCCTCGCCGGACCGGCGGGTCTGTACGACCGGCTGCGAGCCGTCCTCCCGCGGCATGGCGGTGGCGGCGGTCCGGCCGGCCGCGTCGGTGGAGACCGCGATCCGGTCGCCGGTGACGAGGGTCACCGTGACGGGGGCGGTGGGCTGTCTTCCGGCCGCCTCACTCCCCACGAGTGGTCGCTTTCCCGCTCCGGACGCTCCGTCGCTCGGCTGTGCCGTCGACGGGCCGACGGCGGTGACAGCCAGGACGGCCGCGGTGGCCGCCCCTAGTGCCGTACGCGATATCGGGCGCATCGCTCTCCCCAGGTGAATTCCGGCCAACTGCTGCATTGCACGGCAAAGCTGCCGCGTAAATGGCTTCTGGCCAGCGGATGTTGGTGCTGCGGTGGCGTCACCTTGGCAGAGTGGCGGGGGGTGCGGCGATGATGTGCGCGGCGGGTTCGCGCCGTGGCCGCTTCCCGCCAGGCGGCGTGTGCTGAGAGGTGGGTGGACGGGTTGCTGGGTGCGATAGGCCTGGACGAGGGCCAGGAGTCGGCGTACCGCGCGCTGGTGGCGCTGGGGGCGGCGGAGGTGCCCGACCTCGCGCACCGGCTGACCCTGCCCGTGCCGCAGACCGAACGGGCGCTGCGGCACCTGGAGCGACACGGCCTGGCCGCCCAGTCGTCGGCGCGCCCGGGGCGCTGGGTTGCGGCGCCGCCCGGGGTCGCGCTGGGGGCGCTGCTCACCCAGCAGCGGCACGAGCTGGAGCAGGCGGAGCTGGCAGCCGCGCTGCTGGCGGAGGAGTTCCGGGCGGAGGCGGCCGAGCCCGCCGTGCACGACCTCGTGGAGGTGGTGCAGGGCGCGAGCGCCGTGGCGCACCGCTTCCACCAGCTCCAGCTGGGCGCGGAGAAGGAGGTGTGCGCGCTGGTCACCGGCCGCCCGCAGGTGGTGACCGGCACCGACAACGAGGCGGAGGACCGGGCCTCCGTACGCGGTGTCGACTACCGGGTGGTGATCGAGCGGGAGGTGCTGAGCGCGCCGAGCGGCATCCGGGAGGCGTCGACGGCGCTGGCCCGGGGCGAACGGGTCCGGGTGACGGGGGAGGTCCCGACGAAACTGGTGATCGCAGACCGGACCCTCGCCATGGTCCCGCTGACGGCGCGCGGGGCGGAGCCGGCGGCGCTGGTGGTCCACGCGTCGGGGCTGCTGGAGTCCCTGATGGGACTGTTCGAGGCAGTGTGGCGGGAGGCGCTGCCGCTGCGGCTGGGCGCGTCGGGCTCGCCCGAGGAGTCCGACGGCGGTCCGGACGCCACGGACCTGGAGATCCTGACCCTGCTGCTGGCGGGGATGACGGACGCGAGCGTGGCGAAGCACCTGGAACTGGGCCTGCGGACGGTGCAGCGGCGGGTGAAGGGCCTGATGGAGCTGTCGGGGGTCACGACGCGGCTCCAGCTGGGCTGGCACGCGTACGAGCGGGGCTGGGTGGCCCGGTAGCCCCTGATCGGTCACGCTGAGCAGATGGATCCGCCTCAGCTGCTCCTGGTGGGGCTGGTGCTGCTGCTCGGGGTGCTCGGGGTACTGGTCCCCGGCGTCCCCGGCACCTGGCTGGTGTGGGCGGGGCTGATGTGGTGGGCGCTGCACGTGCGGTCGGCGCCGGCCTGGGCCCTGCTGGTCGCGGCGACGGCCCTGCTGCTGGTGGTCCAGGTGGTGAAGTGGCTGCTCCCGCCACGACGGCTGCGGGGCGTCGGGGTGAGCCGCCGGATGTTGGTGTACGCGGGCGCCGGCGCGGTACTGGGCTTCGTGCTGATCCCGGTGGTGGGGGCGGTCCCGGGCTTCGTGGGCGGCATCTACCTCTGCGAGCGGCTCCGCCTCGGGTCCCACGGCGAGGCGTGGGCGTCGGTACGGGCTGTGATGCGAGCGGTGGGCACGAGTGTGCTGGTGGAGCTGGTCGCGTGCCTGATGGTGGTGGGGGCGTGGCTGGGGGCGGTGCTGGCGGGGCCGTGAGTGTCCGTGGGGCCGATGGTCGGAGGCGTGTCCTAGCCTCGGCCTGGAAGGCACCCCAGCACCTGGAGGGCAGCACCATGGCCTCGATGCCGCAGAAGATCACCACGTTCCTGATGTTCGAGGGCAGGGCGGAGGAAGCGCTGACCTTCTACACCTCGCTGTTCGAGGACGCCGAGGTCGTCGACATCGCCCGCTACGGCCCGGAGGGCCCCGGCGCGGAGGGCACGGTCCAGGTCGCCACGTTCTCGCTCGCCGGACAGCGCTTCATGTGCATCGACAGCCACGTCAAGCACGGCTTCGGCTTCACCCCGGCGGTGTCGCTCTTCGTCCAGTGCGACACCGAGGCCGAACTCGACCGCCTCTACGGCGCCCTCGCCGAACAGGGCACGGAGCTGATGCCCCTGGGCTCGTACGGCTTCAGCCTCAAGTTCGGCTGGGTGAATGACCGCTTCGGCGTCTCCTGGCAGCTGAACCTGCCGGCGTGACGGCGGGGGCGGACCGGGGCCTTTCGGCCGAGGCCGGCCAGGTCCGGAGCCCGATGCCGCGGGACTCGGCAGCCGCGAGGCCGGCGGCTGACGGCCCGGGCCCACGGCTTCCGCTGCGTGGAGCCTCTCCCCCGGCCCGCCCCTTCCCGACCGGGCTCTGCCCGGACCCGCACCACCCCGTCCCGGGCGCGCCTCAAAGCCCTGGGGCTCCGCCCCCAGCAACGCGGCGCGCCCGCCCATCCTGGCGCCGGCCCTGCCCCGCCAAGGCCGCGGCAGGGGCTGGGCCGGCGCAGCCGGTGGGCGGTGCTTCGCCCAGGGTCAGGCCCGGCCGCCGCGCTTCGCCGCGTAATTGGCCCGGCCCTCCGCCGATTTGATCCGCCAGTCGCGGCGGATCTCCGAGCGGAGCCTGGCATCCGTCTTCGCCACGATCCGCTGGTTCTCCCGCAGCAGCTTGCGGTAGCTGTCCAGGCGGCGCTCCGGCAGCTCGCCCGAGGCCACCGCGGCCAGCACCGCGCATCCCGGCTCCGCTTCGTGCGCGCAGTCGTGGAAGCGGCACCGCTCCGCGTACTCCTCGATCTCCGAGAAGACCTGGCCGACCCCGGCCTCGGCGTCCCAGAGCCCGACGCCGCGCAGTCCCGGCGTGTCGATCAGGACGCCGCCGCCCGGCAGGGCGAGCAGGTTGCGCGTCGTCGTGGTGTGGCGGCCCTTGCCATCGACCTCGCGGGCCTCCTGGACCTCCATGACATCGGCGCCGAGCAGCGTATTGGCCAGCGTCGACTTCCCGGCGCCCGAGACGCCGAGCAGCACACTGGTACCGCCCGCGACGACGGCGGAGAGGATGTCCGTGCCCTCCCCCGTGAGGGAGGAGACGGTGAGGACCTGGACTCCCGGCGCGGTGGTCTCCACGTCCTGGACCAGGTGCGCGAGCGTCGCCGGGTCGGGGACCAGGTCGGTCTTGGTGAGGACGACCAGCGGCTGGGCGCCCGACTCCCACGCCAGGGCCAGGAAGCGCTCGATGCGCCCGAGGTCCAGTTCCACGGCGAGGGAGACGGCGATGATCGCGTGGTCGACGTTGGCGGCGAGGATCTGCCCCTCGGACCGCTGCGAGGAGGTGGACCGTACGAAGGCGGTCCGGCGCGGCAGGTACGCCTTCACGTAGCGCGGGATGCCGGCCGCCTCCACCGCCGCCCAGTCGCCGGTGCAGATGACCCGGAGCGGGTCGTGCGGGGTGACGAAGGCGGTGTCGGCGCGGACGATGCCGTCCTCGGTCATGACGTCGCACTGACCGCGGTCGACGCGTACGACCCGGCCGGGCACGAGACCCTGCTCGGCGTACGGGGTGAACTCGGCCGCCCAGGCGTCGTCCCAGCCGAGCGGGCTGAGCACGTGCGAGAGCGAAGAGGCCTGCGGGAAAGAAGAGAAAGACAAGGGAAACCCTTCACAGGGTGGCCCCGGCAGCGCGCCCGCCCGGTGGCGGCACGCGAAGAAGTGTGTGAGGTCAGCCGGAGACCACGGAAGTGACATTGATGGTCTTCTGAGTGCGGGCAGCGCCCTGCGTGACGACAGTCATCAATGAACTCACCTCCGGGTCATGCACGTGCTGACGGTTCCGCACCGGTCGGCGGGAACGGGCTCACCCTAACAAGTCCCCTCACGCGCCCGCCAGTTCTTTTTTCGGCGGCCCGGAAGAAGCTAAGGGCTGTCCGGGTACGAGGCCTCGGCGTGGCCCGACGCCGCCTCGATGTCCAGCGTGCGGGGCGAGCCGGGGTCGCGCAGGGCGTCCGGGATCCCGCAGTGGCCGGCTCCGGCCTCGCAGCGGACCCGGAAGCGGGTGGCCGCGGGCACGGTGAGGGCGAGGTGGCCGGAGCCGACGCGGGCGGTCACGTGGTCGGGCGGGGCGATGAAGGCCGTGTCGGCGCGGCCGGAGCCGACCCGGATGTCGGCCTGGGCGGAGGTGAGGTCGGCGGCCCGCAGGCGCCCGGAGCCGATCTCCGCGCGCAGGGCGCCCCGCAGTCCGGTGATGTCGACCTGGCCGGAGTCGACCTGCGCGTCGACGTTGCCGCCCAGGCCGCTGAGGGAGACCCGGCCGGCGCCGGCCGTCACCTTCACCGGGATGCCCAGGGGTACGGTCACCCGCAGCCGCACCGAGCAGCCGGCCCCGGCGGTCACCCAGGAGCCCGCGCCGGGGCAGTGCGGGGTGAGCCGCAGGGTGTCGCCGAGCCAGCTCTGCTCGATGGTGGGCGCCTCGAGCGACCAGCTGACCTCGGCGCGGTAGCCGACCTCCTGGTCCCCGCGGGGGGTGACGGCGACGTCGGAGTCGCCGCCCACGATCTCCAGGGCGGTCACCGGGCGGCCGCCGCTGCCGCCCTGCAGGACGCGGCTCCGCGCGGTCCCGTACGACCATGCCTGCCAGGTGAGCGGCGCGACGACGAGCAGCGCGCTGAGGAACGCGGCGACGGTCCACGCGAGCCGCTGCCCGGAACGGTCAGGGGACTGGGCGGGAGCGACCGGATCCGGCCCCGGAGCCGGGGCTGCCGTCACGGCGTGCCGTCCAGGAAGCGCAGGACCGCGAGGACCCGGCGGTGGTCGCCGTCGGCCGGGGGCAGGTCGAGTTTGGCGAAGATGTTGTTGATGTGTTTGGCCACCGCGCTCTCGCTCACGACGAGTCCGGCCGCGATCCCGGCGTTCGAGCGGCCCTCCGCCATCAGGGCCAGCACCTCGCGCTCGCGCGGGGTGAGCCGCTCCAGCGGGTCCGGGCCGCCGCCGCGGCGCAGCAGGAGCTGGGCGACGACCTGCGGGTCGAGCGCCGTGCCGCCCGAAGCCACGCGCCGCAGGGCGTCGATGAACTCCTCGACGTCGGCGACCCGTTGCTTGAGCAGGTAGCCGATGCCGGAACCGCTGGGGGCGGCCAGCAGGTCGGCGGCGTACCGCTCCTCCACGTACTGGGAGAGCAGCAACACGGCCGTACCGGGGCTCTGCTGGCGGATCATCAGGGCCGCCCGGACGCCCTCGTCGGTGAAACCGGGCGGCATCCGTACGTCGACGAGCGCGAGGGCGGGCCGGTGTTCCTCGACGGCGGCGAGCAGAGCCTCGGCGTCGCCGGTCTCGGCGGCCACCTCGAAACCGGCCATTTCGAGGACTTTGACGAGTCCTATGCGCAGCAGGACGGAGTCCTCGGCGATCACAGCCCGCACGGCAGCTCCACGGTGATGACGGTCGGGCCCCCGAGGGGGCTGTCGATCATGATGGTTCCGTCGACCGACCCTACGCGTTTGCGCAGGCCGACCAGACCGGTGCCGCCCGACGGGTCGGCTCCGCCCACCCCGTCGTCGGTGACGGTGACGCGCAGCAGGTCTCCGCGGCAGCCGGCCCCGCCCGGCGTGGGACCGCGTACGACCCGTACCGAACACCGGTCGGCCCGGGCGTGTTTGGCCACATTGGCCAGGGTCTCGGAGACCACGAAGTAGGCGACGGCCTCCACGGTGGCTCCCGGCCTGGTCCCGATGTCCACGGTCAGCTCGACGGGGAAGGGGGCGCGGGCGGCGATCCCGGAGAGCGCCGCGTCGAGCCCGCGGTCCTCCAGTACGGCCGGATGCAGGCCCCGTACCAGGTTGTTGAGCTCCTCGATGGCCTCCTTCGCCTCGCGGTGGGCCTCGTCGATGACGGCCTTGGCCTCGGGCGGCAGGTCGGGGAGGGTGGCGCGGGCGATGCCCAGGTTCATGGCGAGGGCGACGAGCCGCTGCTGGGCGCCGTCGTGCAAGTCCCGCTCGATGCGGCGGCGTTCGAGGTCGGCGGCGTCCAGGACGCCGGCCCGGCTCTCCGCGAGGTCCTCCACCCGCCGCTCCAGTTCCCGGGACCGGTTCGGGCCGAGGAGGGCCGCCGCCGCGAAGGCGTCCAGGCGGGCCACGAGGACGGCCCACCAGGGCGCGGCGAGCAGCAGCAGGACGCCGGCGCCGGTGATGAGGTCGTAGTCGCCGGTCCAGCCGGGGGTACGGGTGTCCGCGGGCAGCATCCAGCACCAGGCGTAGACGCTCGCGCCGACGGCGCCGCAGACCCACGCCAGGACCACCAGCGCCCCGGCGGCGGCGGCGAGCGGGCTGACGAGGAGGTGGTAGCCGTACTGCCGCCAGGTGGCTTCCGAGCGCAGCCGTTCGGCGAGCCCGCGGGGGCTCCACCAGCGCCGCTCCCGCACGATCTCCGGCACGTCGAGGCCGAGCAGCGCCCGGAAGCGGCTGCGCTGGAGCGTGGTGAGCAGCGGAGAGAGGACCAGAACCAGGAGCAGGAGCAACGGGACCGGGCTCCGGCCGGGCGCCAGGGCCGTGCACGTGAAGCCGAGGAGGGCGGGCAGGGCCGGCGGGATCGCGGCCACCGTGAACACCGTGTGGTGCCGGGCCCACGCCGACCACGGGGTGCGCGCCGCGATCCAGGTGTAGATACGCCTCGGCGCGCCGGAAATTGCCATGCCCGTACGGTAATCGCACTGGTCAGGGGGGTGCCATCACCCTGGTACCCGCCCGGGGGTGTACCTGGCACCACCCCGGCTTCGGACAGTGGTGTGAGTGACCTCGATGACCCGGCGGACCAGGCTGGTGGTGTGCCCGGGGGACGGACCGCCGGGCCGGAAGGAGACCCCCAGCCATGGCACTTGTCGCCCCGCAGGCCCGCGCCTGGCGCACCCCCCGTACGGCGACGGCCGCCCTGTTCACCGGAGCGGGGGTGGCGCTGGTGCCGTGGATGCTGGTGCTGGCGAAGACGATGCCGCGGACGGCCGAGGTCTCGAACTGGGCCGCCGCGTGGATCGGCCTGGACCTGATGCTGGCCGCCGGGCTGACCGGAACCGGGCTGCTGCTGCGCAAGGGGGACCCCCGGGCGTCCGCGGTGGCGGCGGCGACCGCCGCACTGCTGGCGATGGACGCCTGGTTCGACGTCACCACCTCGCTCGGGACCGGCCAGCAGGGCATGGCGCTGCTGCTGGCGGCGGGCGCCGAGCTGCCCCTGGCCGTGGCGTGCGCGGCCGTGGCCGTACGCCGGCAGGGCTGAGCTCCGCGTCCTCCGGCGGGGCAGGGCGTGTCCGTTTCGTTCAAGACGGACCGGCCGGGGCGTGCCTAGCCTGCCCGTATGACTCCTCGACTCGACATGATCGGCCTGGTCGTCTCCGACATGGCCGCCTCGCTCGCCTTCTACCGGCGCCTCGGGCTGGACGTCCCGGCCGG
Organism: Streptomyces sp. NPDC048269; assembly: GCF_040652395.1. NCBI lineage: Bacteria > Bacillati > Actinomycetota > Actinomycetes > Kitasatosporales > Streptomycetaceae > Streptomyces > Streptomyces sp. NPDC048269. The sequence goes on along the minus strand of NZ_JBEZLW010000023.1, from coordinate 10,000 downwards.
CGCCGACGACCAGCCGCACGTGGAAGCGGCTCTGCCCGGGGGACTGCGGATCGGATGGGACACGGAGGAGACCGTCCGCTCCTTCGACCCGTCATGGACCCGGCCCACCGGTGACAGCCGCCGGGAGCTGGCCTTCCTGTGCGACTCCCCCGCCGAGGTGGACGCGCTGTACGCCGAGTTGACCGGCGCCGGGCACCCGGGGCACCTGAAGCCCTGGGACGCCTTCTGGGGCCAGCGCTACGCCGTGGTCCTCGATCCGGACGGCTGCGGGGTCTCGCTGTTCGCTCCCTCGGAGCCCGCGACGTAGGCGCTCAGTGTGGTCCCGGCCAGCGCGCGCACCTCGCGGGCGAGATGGGCCTGGTCGGCGTACCCGGCGACGCAGGCGACCTCCACGTACGGCGTGCCCGCGCGGGCCAGGGCGAGGGCGCGCCGCAGCCGGAGCACCCGCCCCAGCGTCCTGGGCCCGTACCCGAAGGCGTCGAGGGAGCGCCGGTGCAGCTGCCGCTCGCCCAGGCCGACCGCGGCGGCGATCCGCGCCACGCCCTCCCCGGCCCGGAGCCGGAGCGTGACCTCGGCGGCTAGGGGGTCCGGCGGGCCGGTGTCGGCGGCGCGGCGGGCGGCCAGCGCCTCCAGCCCGGCGCGCGGGTCTCCGTAGGCCGCCACCTGCGCGGCCAGGCGCCTCACCTCCCGGGCGGGCCACAGGTCGGCGAGCTCGACGCGCCGGTCCCGCAGCACGTGCGCCGGTACGCCGAGCAGCGCGGGCGCGGCGCCGGGCGCCAGCCTGATCCCGGCGAAGGCCCCGCCCGGCACCTCCCCGGCGGGGTGCGGCCCGGTGTCGGGCCCGGCCACGAGCAGCCGCCCGTCGGCCCACAGCAGGTCCATGCACCCGTCGGGAAGCACCACCCCGCTGCCGCCTCCGGCCCGCCACAGCACGGCCCCGGGCACGGCTTGCGACCGCTGCTCCTCGTACACCCCTTCAGGCTAGGTGCGCTGTCCGTGCTCGCGCAGCCGCACGCCAGTGCCCCGCAGCGGACGTCAGTGCCGGCGCAGCCGCACGCCAGTGCCCGCGCGTCAGTGCTTGCGCAGCCGCGACGAGTAGTCCTCCGGCGGCAGGAACTTCGACCAGCGCTCCGGGAACTCGGACGGCATCCCCTCGTCCTCGTCGTCCTCCGACTCGCCCTCCGCCATCGCCCGCCAGGCCGCGGCCCGCGCGATCAGCTGCGCGGCCTCCGCCTCGCGGGCCCGCTCGTTCGCCTCGCGCGCCGCAGCCGTGGCCACCGAGGGCCAGACCCGGTCGATCGCCGCGTTGACGGCCGCGCCGACGAGGACCGCGAAGGCCGAGATGCCGATCCACAGCAGCACCGCCACCGGCGCGGCCAGCGAGCCGTAGATCGTCGGCCCCTCCACGGTGTTGGTCAGGTAGATCCGCAGCAGGAACGAGCCCAGCACCCACATGGCCAGGGCCACCAGCGCGCCCGGCACGTCCTCGATCCAGGGCGAGCGCACCGGTACCGAGACGTGGTAGAGCGTCGTCAGGAAGGCGATCGACAGCAGGGTCACGGTCGGCCAGTACAGGACCGCGATCACCTCGGTGCCCCAGGGCACCAGCCGGACCACCGCGTCGGGTCCGACCACCATCAGCGGCAGCACGATCGCGCCGATCAGCAGCGCGATGACGTACAGCAGGAAGGCCAGCAGCCTGGTCTTCACGATGCCGCGCTGTCCGTCGAGCCCGTACATCACGGTGATGGTGTCGATGAAGACGTTGACGGCGCGCGAGCCGGACCACAGGGCGAAGGCGAAGCCGAGCGAGATCAGGTCCGGGCGGCCGCGCCCGGTGACGTCGTCGAGCAGCGGCCTGGCGATGTCGTTGACGCCCCGGTCGGACAGGACCGTGCCGACCGCCCGCAGGATGTTCTCCTCGATGCTCTCGACGGTACGGGTGTCCGTCCAGCCGTCCACGTAGCCGAGGAGGCCGAGCAGGCCGAGGAAGAGCGGGGGCAGCGAGAGCAGGGTGAAGAAGGCCGCTTCGGCCGCGAGCCCGAGGATCCGGTACTCGATGCACGAGTTGACGGTGTCCTTCAGGAGCAGCCAGCCCATCTTCCGCTTCGAGACGTTGCGGTAAAGGGCGCGGGCCCGGTGGAGCCGTCCTTGGCGTCCGAGGATCCGCTCGGGTGTTTCTTTTGCTGGCTGCACGTCCTTACGGTATCCGCATGGCAGCCACCACCCACACAGTCACGAATCAGGCCCCGCCCCTCGTGGGCCACGACGTCTACGGGGGCGACCGGGCCCTCACCGAGGGCGTGGAGCGTCATCTCGCCCCGGCGGACCCCGAACTGCTCGGTGAGGTACAGGAGGAGCTCACCCGCATCGGGCGCTCGGCGGGCTCCGCGCAGGCCCAGGAATGGGGGGCGCAGGCGAACGAGAATCCGCCGAAGCTGCGGACGCACGACCGGTACGGCAACCGGATCGACGAGGTGGAGTTCCACCCGGCCTGGCACCACCTGCTCGGCAAGGCGGTGGCCTCCGGGCTCACCGACGCCTGGGGGCGCCCGGCCGGGCACTTGCGCCGCGCCGCCGGGTTCTTCGTCTGGTCCCAGGCCGAGGCGGGACACGGCTGCCCGGTCTCGATGACGCACGCGGCCGTACCGGCGCTGCGGGCAGATCCGGAGCTGGCCGCCGAGTGGGAGCCCCGGCTGACCTCGCACGTGTACGAGGAGGGGCTGCGGCCGGCCGCCGAGAAGGCGGGTGTGCTCTTCGGCATGGGGATGACGGAGAAGCAGGGCGGCAGCGACGTACGGGCGAACACGACGGCGGCGGTGCCGCTGGACGCGTCGGGCGAGTACCTGCTGACCGGGCACAAGTGGTTCTGCTCGGCGCCGATGTGCGACGGGTTCCTGGTGCTGGCGCAGGCGCCCGGAGGCCTCACCTGCTTCCTGGTGCCGAGGGTGCTGCCCGACGGCACGCGCAACGTCTTCGCGATCCAGCGGCTGAAGGACAAGCTGGGCAACAAGTCGAACGCGTCGAGCGAGGTGGAGTTCGACGGGACCTGGGCGCGGCGGGTGGGCGAGGAGGGCCGTGGCGTGCGGACCATCATCGAGATGGTCGCGGCGACCCGGCTGGACTGCGTCATCGGCTCGGCCTCGCTGATGCGGCAGGCGCTGACGCAGGCCGTGCACCACGCGGAGCACCGCTCCGCTTTCGGAGCACCGCTCATCGACCAGCCGCTGATGCGCAACGTCCTCGCCGATCTCGCGCTGGAGTCGGAGGCGGCCACCACCCTGACCCTGCGGCTCGCAGCCGCCTACGACGCCGGGACCGAGCAGGAGAAGGCCTTCCTGCGCCTCGCGGTGCCCGCCGCCAAGTACTGGGTGACCAAGCGCTGTACGCCGATGGTGGCAGAGGCCCTGGAGTGTCTGGGCGGCAACGGCTACGTCGAGGAGTCCGGGCTGCCGAGACTGCTGCGCGAATCCCCGCTGAACTCCATCTGGGAGGGCTCGGGCAACGTCCAGGCACTGGACGCGCTCCGCGCGCTCCAGCGTGAGCCGCAGGCACTGAACGCCTTCCTCCAGGAGGTCGGCCTGGCCCGGGGCGCTGACCACCGGCTGGATTCGGCCATCAAGGACCTGCTGACGGACCTCGCCGACCTGGACGGCATCGAGGCCCGGGCCCGCCGCGTGGTGGAGCGCATGGCTCTGGTGCTGCAGGGGTCGCTGCTGGTCCGGTGGGCCCCGCCGGAGGTGGCGGACGCGTTCTGCGCCTCGCGGCTGGGTGGCGACTGGGGCGCGGCCTTCGGCACGCTGCCGCACAGCCTCGACCTGCGGACGGTCGTGGAACGGGCACGGATCGCGGGCTAGGGAGTGTCGTCGACAGCCCCGCCGGCCAGACGGGACTCTGACGACACGGCCCGGGGGTGTCAGCCCGGCTTGATCGGCAGGACACCCCATGGGGACGGGGGGCCGCCGGGCACCCCTGCGGTCCCCGAACCGCTCCCAGCCGGGATCCGGGCCCGTACCGGGAACAGGGATGGTGCCGCGCCGACTCGGCACCACCCCTGATCCGAGAAGCCCCGAGGAGGAGCTGTCACGCCGCTCAGCGACGTCCGGACAGTTTCGGTCGGGCGACCGGGACTTGGCGAGAGTTGCATACCGTTGCAACCTTTGAACCCGGCAGCCGCCCCGGCGGCTGGCGTCGTACGTCCTGTTCGCACGGGGAGGTTCCGATGGCCGACACCACCGGCCGTACGGTCGATGTGGCCCGCATCTCGGCCATGGACGCGCGGGACGCCGCGCGTCTGCTCAAGGGCGTACGGGCGGCCGCGCTGGCCGGGGACCGCCCGCCGGCCGCGCCGCGGCCGGAGATCGCCGAGTCCTGGCGGCGGATGCTGGCGGGCGGGGTGCACCCGGACAGGGACACGCGGTCGCGGATGCTGTCGGCCGCCGAGACCGAGGAGCGGCGGCACGTGTCGCCGCTGCGGGAGATCCTCCCGGTGCTGCGGGAGGGACTGCTGCCGGCGCTGGACGAGGCCCTGCACATCATGGTCGTGGCCGACGCGGAGGGGCGGCTGCTGTGGCGGGAGGGCCACGCCTCCATCCTGCGCAAGGCGGACCGGCTCGGTTTCGGGGTGGGGGCCGACTGGGACGAGGCCGTGGTCGGCACGAACGGGGTGGGCACCGCCCTGGTGGTCCGGCGGCCCGTCCAGGTGTTCTCCGCGGAGCACTTCGTCTCCAGTCACCACGACTGGACCTGCGCGGGTGCCCCCGTACGGGACCCGCGGGACGGCCGGCTGCTCGGTGTGGTCGACGTGAGCGGGCCGCTGGCCACCATGCACCCGGCGACCCTGGCGTGGGTGAGCTCGGTGGCCCGGCTGGCGGAGCGGGAGCTGCGCGTACGGCACCTGGAGTCGCTGGAGCGGCTGCGGGCGGTGGCGGCCCCGCTGCTGGCCCGGCTGCCGGGGCGGGCGCTCGCCGTGGACCCCGACGGCTGGACTGCGGCCGTGACGGGGCTGGCCCCCGTGGACCGGGTCCCGCTGCCGAAGTCCTTCGGGCCGGGGAGGGTGTGGGTGCCGCAGCTCGGCGACTGCGCGGTGGAGCCGCTGCCCGGCGGCTGGCTGCTGCGGATCGCGCAGGACCGTACGAGCACGGGCGTGACCCGGGTCGTGCTCGACGTCAGCCGGGCGGGGTCCTGGTCGGTGACGGTGTACGGGGCCGCCGGGAGCTGGTCGCAGGAGCTGAGCCCGCGCCACGCGGAGCTGCTGTTCCTGCTGGCGGAGAGCCCGCGGGGGCGCTCCGCGGCCGAGCTGTCCGGAGAGCTGTTCGGGGACCCGACGCGCACGGTCACGGTCCGCGCGGAGATGTCCCGCGTACGACGCAACCTGGCGGGGGTGCTGACCCACCGGCCGTACCGCTTCGCGGACGACGTGGAGGTGGAGCTGATCCGCCCGGAGGCCCCGGTCGCACTCCTCCCCCATTCCACCGCTCCCGCGGTGATCCGGGCCCGCCTGGGCCGTTCCGGGCCCGGCGTGATTCCCTGACGTGCATGGACACCATCACCCTCACCACCTGGTCCCTGGAGATGACCTCCCCGGAGGACCTGATACCCGCGACTCCCCCGGGCCCGGAGATCACCATCGCCCGGGCGGAGGTGCCCTCCCCCGAGTTCAGCCGCTTCCTGTACGCGTCGGTGGGCGGTGACATCCACTGGACGGACCGGCTGTCCCTGACGCGGGCGCAGTGGGTGGAGCAGCTGGGCCGGGCGGGCGTGGAGACGTGGGTGGCGTACGACCGGGGCACGCCGGCGGGCTACGTCGAGTTCGACCCGCAGGCCGACGGTGTGGTGGAGATCATCTACTTCGGACTGCTCCCCGACTTCCGGGGCCGCCGCATCGGCGGGCACCTGCTGTCGGTGGGCATCGCCCGCGCCTGGGACCTCGCGGAGCGCTGGCCGGCCCGCGAGCCGACCCGCCGGGTCTGGCTCCACACGTGCAGCCAGGACGGCCCGACGGCTATGGACAACTACCTCCGCCGCGGCTTCAAGCTCTTCAAGACGGAAACGGAGACCAAGCAGGACACCCCGACGCCGGGCCCCTGGCCGGGCGCGTAGCCGGTCTGGCTGCGGCTGGATCGCCCGCAGGGCGATTCCGGCCCCGCCGTGGGTGCCTCCCCGACGGCCGCTGGGGTTCGAGGCGCTGGGGTCCCCCGGACGGATTCCGGAAGAGTCCGGGGGCAGAGACCCTGGCAACGGCGCCGCATCCGGCTCCACGAGAAGGGCCGCGGTGCGTGACCCCGATCACGTCGTCCACCATGCGGGACGAGTTCGTCCGCATCATGGACAGTAGTGGACTCCTCCAATCGGCACATGACACGCTTCCGCCATGAATGGAGCTGGAATTGCCTTGGTGAGTCGGCGGCACGTCGACCTCGGCCGCATGTCCAGCGCCATCTGTCCGGTGCGCTGACGGAACCAGCCACGCCGCACGTCGTCGCCGTCCCCGCCGCCGCGGACGCGCCGATCACCCGATAGCCCCCTGAGGCCGATGTACCGCCCTGCCCGCCGGCAACCCCGGCAAGGGAGCGGGCATCTGCCACACCCGCTCAGAGTCCAGGGGTCACGCTACGCCGCCGCCTCCCCCTGCCCTTGCCTTGAGCCGCCGAAGAAGGACGTACCGCCATGGCCGCCACCCCCGAAACGCCCGCAGCCGCAGCTCCCGCAGCCGCCGCGCGCCGCAAGACCGGCCGACACCGCGGTGAGGGTCAGTGGGCCGTGGGACACCACACGCCCCTCAACGGCAACGAGCAGTTCAAGAAGGACGACGACGGTCTCAACGTGCGGACACGCATTGAGACGATCTACTCCAAGTCGGGCTTCGACTCGATCGACCCCAACGACCTGCGCGGCCGCATGCGCTGGTGGGGTCTCTACACCCAGCGCAAGCCCGGGATCGACGGCGGCAAGACCGCGATCCTGGAGCCGGAGGAGCTGGACGACAAGTACTTCATGCTGCGCGTCCGCATCGACGGCGGCCGGCTGACCACCGAGCAGCTCCGCGTCATCGGCGAGATCTCGCAGGAGTTCGCGCGCGGCACCGCCGACCTCACGGACCGGCAGAACGTGCAGTACCACTGGATCCGGATCGAGGACGTCCCCGAGATCTGGCGCCGTCTGGAGGCCGTCGGCCTCTCGACCACCGAGGCCTGCGGTGACACGCCCCGCGTCATCCTCGGTTCGCCCGTCGCCGGTATCGCGCAGGACGAGATCATCGACGGCACGCCCGCCATCGACGAGATCCAGCGCCGCATCGTGGGCAACCCCGCCTTTTCCAACCTGCCCCGCAAGTTCAAGTCCGCGGTCTCCGGCTCGCCGCTGCTCGACGTGGCGCACGAGATCAACGACGTGGCGTTCGTGGGCGTCAACCACCCCGAGCACGGCCCCGGCTTCGACGTCTGGGTCGGCGGCGGCCTCTCCACCAACCCCAAGCTCGGTGTGCGCCTGGGCACCTGGGTCTCGCTCGACGAGGTCCCCGACGTCTACGAGGGCGTCATCTCGGTGTTCCGCGACTACGGCTACCGCCGGCTGCGCACCCGCGCCCGCCTGAAGTTCCTCGTCGCCGACTGGGGCCCGGCCAAGTTCCGCCAGGTGCTGGAGGACGAGTACCTGAAGCGCCAGCTGACCGACGGCCCCGCGCCCGAGCAGCCCAGCGGCCAGTGGCGCGACCACGTCGGCGTCCACCAGCAGCAGGACGGCCGCTTCTACGTCGGCTTCGCGCCCCGCGTGGGCCGCGTGGACGGCGCCACCCTCACCAAGATCGCGGACGTCGCCGCGCAGCACGGCTCAGGCCGCCTGCGCACCACGGCCGAGCAGAAGATGATCGTCCTCGACATCGAGGCCGACCAGGTCGACTCGCTGGTCGCGGCCCTGGAGGCGCTCGACCTGCGGGTCAACCCGTCCCCGTTCCGCCGCGGCACGATGGCCTGCACCGGCATCGAGTTCTGCAAGCTGGCCATCGTCGAGACCAAGGCGCGCGGCGCCTCGCTGATCGACGAGCTGGAACGCCGCCTGCCGGACTTCGCCGAGCCGCTCACCATCAACATCAACGGCTGCCCGAACGCCTGCGCCCGTATCCAGGTGGCGGACATCGGTCTCAAGGGCCAGCTGGTCCTGGACGACGACGGCAACCAGGTGGAGGGCTACCAGGTCCACCTGGGCGGCGCCCTCGGCCTGGAGGCCGGCTTCGGCCGCAAGGTCCGCGGCCTCAAGGTCACCTCCGCCGGTCTGCCCGACTACGTCGAGCGGGTCGTCAAGCAGTACGAGGAGCAGCGCGAGGACGGCGAGCGCTTCGCGGCGTGGGTCGCCCGCGCGGACGAGAAGAGCCTCTCGTGAGCGAGCGCGCCGCACCGTTCTACTGCCCGTATTGCGGCGACGAGGACCTGTTTCCCCACGAGACGGGCCACGGCGCCTGGGAATGCAGGGCCTGCAACCGAGCCTTCCAGCTGAAGTACCTCGGGCTGCTGGCCCGGGGCGTTCAGTCCAAGACCGCTGGAGGGGACGAGATATGACCACCACTCAAGACGTGAGTCTCAAAGCCGCGACGCTCAAGGAACTGGCCGAGCGGGCGGGCCGCGACCTGGAGGACGCCTCCGCACTGGAGATCCTCACCTGGGCGGCCGAGACCTTCGGCAAGAAGTTCGCCGTGACCTCCTCCATGGAGGACGCGGTCGTCGCCCACCTGGCGTCCCGCGCCTTCCCCGGCGTGGACGTGGTCTTCCTCGACACGGGCTACCACTTCGAGGAGACCATCGGCACCCGTGACGCGGTCGAGGCGGTGATGGACGTCAACGTCATCACCCTCACCCCTCGCCGGACGGTCGCCGAGCAGGACGCGGAGTACGGCCCGAAGCTGCACGACCGCGACCCCGACCTGTGCTGCGCGCTGCGCAAGGTCAAGCCGCTCGAAGAGGGCCTGACCGCGTACGACGCGTGGGCGACGGGCCTGCGCCGCGACGAGTCCCCGACCCGGGCGAACACCCCGGTGGTCGGCTGGGACGAGAAGCGGCAGAAGGTCAAGATTTCGCCGATCGCCCGCTGGACCCAGGACGACGTGGACGCCTACGTCGCCGAACACGGGGTGCTGACCAACCCGCTGCTGATGGACGGATACGCCTCCGTCGGCTGCGCCCCGTGCACCCGCCGCGTGGCGGAGGGCGAGGACGCGCGGGCCGGCCGGTGGGCCGGGCGCGGCAAGACCGAGTGCGGACTGCACGGCTGATGACGACCAGCGAAGAACTTACGGAGACAGAGCAGATGAGCGTGAGCGACCAGGGCGCCACCGTGTGGCTGACCGGGCTGCCGAGCGCGGGCAAGACCACCATCGCCTATGCGCTGGCCGAGCGGCTGCGCGCCGAGGGGCACCGCGTGGAGGTCCTCGACGGCGACGAGATCCGCGAGTTCCTCTCCGCCGGCCTCGGTTTCAGCCGCGAGGACCGGCACACCAACGTGCAGCGGATCGGCTTCGTCGCCGAACTCCTCGCGAGCAACGGCGTCAAGGCGCTGGTGCCGGTGATCGCGCCGTTCGCGGACAGCCGTGAGGCCGTCCGCAAGCGGCACGGCGCCGAGGGCACCTCCTACCTGGAGGTCCACGTGGCCACCCCGGTCGAGGTCTGCTCCGAGCGTGACGTCAAGGGCCTGTACGCCAAGCAGGCGGCGGGCGAGATTTCCGGTCTGACCGGGGTCGACGACCCGTACGAGGCACCGGAGTCCCCGGACCTCCGTATCGAGTCGCACACGCAGTCCGTGCAGGAGTCGGCTTCGGCCCTGCACGCGCTGCTCACCGAGAGGGGTCTGGCATGACGACGACCGTCGCACACGTCCACGACGAGACGGACGCTCCCTACGCGCTGTCGCACCTCGACGCCCTCGAGTCGGAGGCGGTGCACATCTTCCGTGAGGTGGCGGGTGAGTTCGAGAAGCCGGTGATCCTGTTCTCCGGTGGCAAGGACTCGAT